>CAYXYD010000082.1:0-9207 GCA_964469205.1 uncultured Sphaerochaeta sp.
ATTCAAAAAGAAATTCTTGAATGGCTTGAGGAAGAAAAGATTCTCTTGATACTGGACTTGGACGAGCCCTGATTTGCCAAACAAGAATATCTAACTCTCTATCCATACAGCAATCATCCCTTCTTTGCAGAAAAAACAAGTTTGGCCGCCTGTTTCCAGACGGCCAAACACCTAATCTCTTACAAAAACCTATTCCCAGTACTTCGCCATCCGCTTGACCAAGGAAACCCTATAGGCATCCCAGTCAGTGATGGGTTTCTCGGCCAGGCCCTCTTCGCATGCGGCCTTTGCAACTGCAACAGCCTCATACTCGATTACCCTTGGGTCAAAAGGCTTGGGTACGATATAGTTCCGCCCGAAGCTGAACTTCTTCCCACCATATGCCTTGGCAACAGAATCAGGGAAAGGCTCCTTAGCCAGCTTGGCAAGTGCCTTAGCAGCTGCCATCTTCATACCTTCACTGATGATCTTTGAACGGACGTCCAAAGCACCACGGAAGATGAAGGGGAAACCAAGCACGTTGTTGATCTGGTTGGGATAGTCACTTCTTCCAGTCGCCATGATGAGGTCGCTTCTGGTGGACATGGCCAAATCGTAGTCGATCTCAGGATTGGGGTTGGACATGGCAAAGACCACAGGGTCCCTGTCCATGGAAAGCAACATCTCAGGAGTCACACAGTCAGCTACAGAGAGACCCATCAGGACATCGGCATTAACCAGGGCTTCAGAGAGGGTGCGTGCTTTATTATCAGTAGCAAACTCCTCTTTCTCAGAAGTCATCCCGGCAACTCTGCCCTTATAGATGACACCCTTGCTGTCGCACATGATGATGTTCTTATACTGAGCACCTGCAGCGACAAACATCTTGGCACAAGAGATACCGGCTGCCCCTGCTCCGTTGACCACGATCTTGATGTCTTCCATCTTCTTCTCGACGATCTCACAACAGTTCATCAAACCTGCGGTGGCGATGATGGCTGTACCGTGCTGGTCATCATGGAAAATGGGGATGTTACAGCTCTTGATAAGTTCCTGCTCGATCCGAAAGCACTCAGGACCCTTGATATCCTCAAGGTTCACCCCGCCAAAAGTAGGGCTCAGGGCCTTTACTATGGCAATGATCTTGTCTGGATCCTTCTCGTCCAGCTCAAGGTCAAAGACATCAATGTCTGCAAATCTCTTGAACAGGACACCCTTACCTTCCATGACAGGCTTGCTGGCAAGCGGGCCGCGGTCTCCAAGACCGAGGATAGCGGTACCGTTGGAAATGACAGCCACAAGATTGCCCTTGGAGGTATACTTGTATGCATCCTCAGGGTTCTCTTCAATGGCGAGCACTGCCTTTGCCACACCAGGGGTGTAGGCAAGGCCCAGGTCATCAGCGGTCTGACAAGGTTTTGATGGAACTACAGACACCTTGCCTGGAACTCCATCAAGGCAGTGGTATTCCAGTGCCCTCTTCTTCAATTCATCTTGGTTTGACATTACCAGATTCTCCTTCTTCTTTACGTTATTTCTTCTCAAAATCCCACTTGTAGTCCATCTTAAATCGGTCACGCAGGGCAACCATTACCTTCTGCAAGGATGGGGGTACAGGACAGCCATGTTCCTTGCGGAACTGCCATGCAAGGTACTCCTTCTCCCCTGCGGTAAAGATATAGTCTTCCCCTGGAGCCTTCTTACTTGCCCTCAGCTCACGACAGATGCTTCCTGCAATGCGCTTGAAGACCTTAAGACCCATGAAGTGCTCAGGATCGATTGCGATGAAGAAATGTCCAAGTGGATACGGGATCGCATTGTGATCATCATCAAATCCATTGAGGGCCTTCATCCAAGCACCATCCTGTAAGGCAGCAGAGAGGATCTCCACTACAGTTGCATAACCAAAGCCCTTGTAGCCACCGGTCAAATCACCGATACCACCTAGGGGTGTAAGGGCTGCCTTACCAGTGGTAAGGTCCTTAAGCACCTGCTGTGTATCAGTTCTGGTCTTGCCTTCGTTGTCGAGGACCCAACCAGCAGGAAGATCCTTTCCAGCTCTTCCATATACCTCGATCTTCCCTCTCTGACTTACACTGGTGGCACAGTCGAGTACAAAGGGGAAAGCCTCATCGGTGGGTATACCAAAGGTAAGGGGGTTGGTTCCCAGCATGTTCTCCACACCAAAGGTGGGAGCGATGGAGGGTCTGGCGTTGGTTCCAGTGACCCCGATCATCCCGGCATCAGTAGCCATGGTTGCGAAGTAACCGGCAATACCGTAGTGGTTGGAGTTGCGTACAGCAACCATACCGACACCGTATTTCTTTGCCTTTTCGATGGCCATTTCCATAGCCTTGTGTCCTACCACATGACCCATGCCGTTGTTTCCATCGAGCACTGCAGTGGCTTCACTGTCTTTGATCACGTCAATCTTGGTGACAGGGTTCATGATGCCGATATCGATGCGGTCGATATAGATCGGCTTCAGGCGCCCGATACCATGGCTGTCGATGCCACGCTTGTCACTCTGGATCAGGACATCTCCGATGATCTTGGCATCAGGGGCAGGAATTCCTGCATGGACCAAAGCCTCTTCCATGAACTTTTCAAGTTCAGCGAATCCTACCCATGCACAATCGGCATAACTGTCAGCGTACTCATCCATAAATTTCATATGTTCCTCCTAATTTTGTATATCTGCTATTACTATCGTCAAACCTTCAGGTTTTTCCATCTGTTCTATAAGCTGCCCGCCCTTCTTATCGGTCACCAGCACATCAACACGTTCAAGGGAAGTGGTCTTGAAGTTCGATACCACCCCGATCTTGTTGCTGGCAGCCACCACAATAACCTTTCCCACCGTGTGCTCTATCATAGAGCGGGTGGTCTCTGCCTCTTCCAGGATGGGGGTGGTAAGACCTGCTGTGGGCGAGAAGCCATCGACACCGATGATCGCCTTGTTGGCATAGACCTCCGAAACAAGAAGCGAAGAGAGCGAGCCCGAAACCGAGTGCGAACGGGGGCGGTATACGCCTCCGGCCAAGATGAGACGGACATGCTCTGAGTCCTTACAGATCCAGGGGGCATCGATATTGTTGGTTACTATGGTCAGTTTCTTGCCTAGGGTTGCAACACAGCGTATGACTTCCAGCGTAGTGGAGCCGCTATTGATGTAGAGGGTGTCTCCCTCCTCCACCATGGCGGCAACAGACGAACCTATTGCTGCTTTTTCAAGGGGAAATTCGGAAGCTTTCTGCAGGTAATCGGGCTCGATGGGAAGGTTCCTACGAGCAGTGGCACCACCATGGGTGCGTTCGACCAAGCCTTTCTTTGCCAGCTGGTCCAAATCACGTCTAATAGTGAGTTCACTCACTGATAAGACTTCTGCAAGCTCACCTACATTGACTGTCCCACTCTCTTCGATCAGGGAGAGGATGTACTGGTGTCTGCCTGCTGGAATGGTTGACATGTGCTACTCCATGAATGTTTTTGAACACTTACTGCTTCTATACTCATAATACAATCATAAACGTTCACATGTCAATGTAAAAGCTCCTCCTTCTGCAAGAAAGAGGAGCTATCAGACCAAGTATCCTACACGTACTAGATATATATGACAGGCGGGTACATGCCAAAGCCTGAGAATATCATTGCAGAACCAAAAGAGAAGCCGAAGTATCCCCTGATATTGGCTGAAAAGCCTTGTATCCGGGTACTGTTCACAAATCGTAGAAAGGTAATATCACCGGTGGCACCTGCAACAAAGCCAAAGTCCCACCGCTCGTCTGCTGCTAGTGCAAAGCGTGCCCCAACGTCCAAACCAATGCCTAGCTGCTGATCAGCAAACGCTGAAGGGTCTTCATACCTGGAGATGGTGTAGGTAGGACCTATGGCAACATACCCCAACGTCCCGCGACCCATAACGGTGGTGAACGCAGGGCCCATAAAGCTATGCATACGGATAAAGGAGGGGACAGCATCGAGAGAGAAGCCCAAGCCCACCCTTGTAGACACACCCACAGCTGACCCTCCAGGGAATCCGAACCAGGAGAGATCATACCCGATGGTTTCAGCTTCTCCACTGGTCAAGGGCAGTTCTGAGTTGATGGCCCAGTCATAGGAGATGGAGTTGTTGATCCAACTTTCAGGTGGAGCAGCAAACACAGATCCACCTATAAGCATCATAAGCAGCAGCGAAAAGAACTTCTTCGACACGGCAAACTCCTTTGAAAGACTTGGATAATTGTCACTTGATTATCATACGGAAAACTGGTATGGTCAACATTGTCCTAAACATGGTGCCATACCCAAGTGGTAAGGGAAAGGTCTGCAAAACCTTGATTCATCGGTTCGAATCCGATTGGCACCTCTCGACAGCCGCTGAAAATTCAGCGGCTGTTCTTGTTTTACCTACAACCAACACAATTCTGGTTCAAGCTGAATATCTTGGAAACTCACGCCATTCTATAAGGGAATCCCATTCCAACCCATAACTTGATCTGAGCCTTCCTTTAGTTGTGGTATAGTACCGTACCTAAGCGATACATATGACAATCGTAGGGGTTCATCATTCCTTTCCAGAAATTCTATTTCTAAAAAATCAAAGTCATTAGTATGATATAACCTAATAAGTGTCATAAGTAAAATTAATATAATTCGTTTCAATAAAACATTTTAAAATATAATATTAAATTATTACATTTATTAATCTATTTTTTAATAAAAGTATTGACATAAGTCTAAAGACGCTGTATTGTATAGATGTGCTTAAGAAAAAGCACAAATCTTGCACAGAAGCAGCAATGCTTCTCAAAGGAACCATAATGAAAAAGACACTAGCTATCCTCATGATCCTGCTACTCGCCGGCTTCAGCCTGTTTGCCGCTGTTGACAATGAAAAAAAACCTGCTGCGATCAACGTTACTTCTGAAGTAGCGCAGTACTCCTCCTTTGGAGTCTCCCTCAAGACGATCAGCAACCATTCTGTCACATCCATTGCAAGGTTTGAAAATGCAGTATCTTCCAGCATCGACAGGGAAGTCGACATGCTCAAGCTCTATGGCAACATGGAAGTTGGGTTCCTCTCTGGTATCAATAACACCAAGACTCCTATTAGTCTTGCCATCACAATCAGTGATTTGGTCTCTGGAGAAAACTCTGTCGCTATGGAGGTAGAATCTTCTGAAGAAATCATTCCAGGTGCTAAAGATAATGGCTTTGGAGTACTGCAGAACGCCCGTATCAAAATTCATGAAAAGACTAAGGGCACTGCAGCCCTAGCTCCTGCCGGTAACTACAAGGCAACCATTACCATTGCCCTAACGACATAGAAAATTTCAGATATCCTCCCAACAGCAGAAGGCCTCCTACGGGAGGTCTTCTGCTGTTGGGATATCCTATTTTAGCCTTATCAAGGCGAAAATAGCTTTGATCATTGAGGATACTGTCTTCCCTGAGAAGATTACCTGCAAGGCAAAGGACTTTGCCTTGAACAGTTTGGATTTTCCTAATGAAAGGAAATTTCCTACAGTAAAGTCAGATACCATCTATATCCCTCCGCCACAATGAAAACTGTAGAATACCCTTACATAAGATATCACATGGATCATGTGATAGTTTCACGAAATAAAACTTGAACCATACTATTGCTGTATATACTAATTACGTTTATGATAATAATAGTAATTAGGAGATACGGATGATCCAATATATTCGAAGGTTAATACCAGTTAAACACTATCTCAAAAGAAAATCCCTTTTTCTCTTAGGGCCGAGACAAACCGGAAAATCTTCCTACATTAGGGAAGAACTGCAAGAAGATATTGCCCTCTTCTGGAACCTCCTAGATGGTAGGCTACGTATGCGAGTACTGGCCGATCCTTCCTTGCTCTCTGACGAGGTTGCAGTAAGGGGCCTTAAGGATTGTCTGATAGTCATTGATGAAATACAGAAATGCCCAGAACTGCTGGATGAAGTGCACCTTCTGATCGAAGAGAGGAATATTCGATTCCTCCTTACAGGATCAAGTGCCAGAAAACTCCGCTCTGGAGGAGTAAACCTACTCGGAGGAAGGGCGTCCCAGTTATTCCTCCATCCCCTTGTCTATCCAGAAATTCATACATTGAAGGATTATTTCTATACTTTGGATCACATATTTACCTCTGGGCTACTGCCCGCCCTGTATTGTTCAGACCAGCCAGAGATTGATCTTGGTGATTATGTGAATGTGTATCTGAATGAAGAGATAGCAGCTGAAGGAGTGACCAGAAAACTTCCACAATTTTCAAGATTCCTGCAAATAGCGGCAATGACAAACTCCCAAATACTTAATTACTCAAATGTGGCCAGCGATGTGGGAGTTACGCGCCAAGCTGTAAAACAGTGGTATGAGATCCTCATCGATACCCTCATCGGCTTTGAGCTTCTCCCATTCCTAGCAACGAAAAAGCGAAAGGCGATCCAGACTGCAAAGTTCTATTTCTTTGATATTGGTGTGGCCCGGGCACTCAGGAACATACCTACCCCTGTAGAAGGAATGACAGAATTCGGTGAATTCTTCGAACAGTACATTGCCATTGAACTCAGAGCTTATCTTGAATATGAACAGAAGCGTCAAGAACTGACCTATTGGCGTTCAACTGCTGATCATGAAGTTGATTTCCTCATCGGGACAGAACTGGCCATTGAAGTAAAAGCTTCTTCTAGAATTTCAAGTAAGCATCTCAGAGGTCTTCAAGCCTTAAAGGAAGAAAACATTTTTACCAGCTTTTGCATTGTTTGCCAGGAAGAGCATCCTAGGACTCTTGACGGCATAACCATCTATCCCTGGAAGTATTTCTTGGATCAGTTATGGAGCGGGAAGCTTATCAAGTAGCAGAGTTTTTGATGTACAGCAAGAGTTATTAGTCTACAATTATATGAGAGGCGTAGATAAAAATAATGTATTTCACTAAAGCCATATATTTTTATGATTCAGGAATCTGTCTGCAGAAAATACTAGAATTTACCATGATAGTATCGCTAGAATATGGTATTATCAGAATCTAGCCCTAAAACTATTCACGAGTCAGCTCTGATTCGGCGCTAACCAAGCTTCAACATTGGAACAGAACTATAGTACTAAACCCACAAAGAGACTCTGGCTCATAGGATCACCCGATATCCCTGCATCACCTTGATGTAAAATATTCACTTGCTGTTGTGTATGTTTGATTAGAGCTTGTCGGATGCTCTGGATTACTCATAAGCAACAGGTTCTTCTCTACAAGTGGAGCCACATATGTCTTGTAGAAGTAAGAAACCGATTTAAAGGAGCAATAGTCGGCTATTTCTTTACGGGTTTTTGGAGTTTTACAAAACTCAAGAATCAACTGATCAGAACCAGAAACAGTACCGCCCCTAGTAAATTGGAGCGTTCCAGAGGCTGAGCTCTTGCGCAAAATGACGGTAAAAATTCCTCTAGAAGATTCAAACACAGGATCAGGATTTCCTCCTTCTTTCATAGCGCGAAAGATTGTTGGAATACCGGAATACCGATTCTCCGTTAGTGACAAAACCTCCATGGTTGTTGCAAGTATGGGATTTCTCGTATCGGGTTGCATCTTTCCCAATTGATCTAGGGTAATTCTGCCATACAAGCCTCCAGGGTTTTTTATTTCAATCCTGTCGGTGAACATGAGTACCTGGATTGGCATGCCTTCGGTATGCATACTATAATCTCTATGGACAAGGGCATTAAGCACTACCTCCCTGAGCGCTACCATAGGATAGTCAGCACTATCTTTTCGTAGCCCTGTCCGCTCATCAACAATGGTGCTCACCTTCATATTGTTCTTGATAAAAGCCAGAGAACCAGAAAGCATATCCTCAATCGTACCTTCTATTCGTTTATTATCTGTGAACCGCTCATTATTCATTCCAATATCACCTATGTGTGTACCAGGGACTGCGACTGCATTAATGGTGAGTTGTGGAAAGAAAGCTTGTGGATAGGGACAAAAAAGAAGGATTGAACTTATCGTAGGATGTCCATCGACAACCATGCTCAATAAATTCAATATCTGATAATCCTCTAGTTTTGCCAGATTGGGTTTGTTTTCACGAAGCTTGAATAAATACCTTTGTACAGCGTCTTGATCCAAAGAGGACTCATTTGCCCTTTCTACAGGTCGAATATCTTCCCTGTATTTCTTTCGAAAAGCTTCATAGCTGAAGATTTCATACTCAGTCATTGGTTCATCTGATTGTCCGACTCTGATGTACGAACCTTTGAGCCGCCCTTTCCCTGCATAATAACAAGGTCGGTCTGCTCTCTCAATTGCAGGTATTTCTGCAGTAAGGAAAAACTTACCATCCTCTTCGTAGATGGTAATGAGAGGCCTGATCTTTGGGATCATTTCATTACATTGCTCGACAATCTTATTCTGTAGGTCTCTTGGGTCATATACACCAACTTTCTCAAATCCCCTCTTCTCATCAAGGCCAAACAACAAAACCCCACCGTCATCTTGATTCGAAAAACTCGACAACGTGTCATAGATCTTCTTTGGATTTCCCCCATGAGCAGCTTTTACTTCTAGGGTCTGAGATTCAATCTGCTGATGTGTTACTTTTTCAATAAGTGTTGCAAGTTCTTCCTTAGTCATGATGGATACCCCCTTCTGACATATAAAAAGTATACCAAATATTTTCACTTATGCAATATATTTTTCATTTGTTTGCAAACAAGTGAAAATTTTTACCAACAATGCAAATATTTTTCACTTGTTTTTCATTATTCACAATATTTTTACGTTGTTTTTAGAATTTTTCTCTTTTTTCTTTTTCTCTTTTTCCAAGCCTTACTATTTTTACTGATACAATCGAAAGGTGCTGCTCCAAATCTACATGAGTACAGGAGGGGTCTCCCCCTCCTGTATAGTAGTCACCTAAATCTTTTCAGTTCTCTTGCTTTCCCTACTTAGTCTTCCCAAGATAGGCAGCCCTGATATCCACATTCTCCAGAAGCTCGCGCCCCGGACCATGGTTGGTGATGTTGCCTGTCTCCATGACATACCCTTGGTGGGCTGTCTTGAGGGCGACGTTGGCGTTCTGCTCGATGAGCAGGACGGTAACGCCCTCTTCGTTGATCTTCCTAATAATAGAAAAGATGTCCTTCACCACCAAGGGGGCAAGACCTAAGGAGGGTTCATCCATCATGATGACCTTGGGGTTTGCCATGAGGGCACG
>CAYXYD010000082.1:9307-12068 GCA_964469205.1 uncultured Sphaerochaeta sp.
AAGGAGATGCCATTGAGGGCAACGATACCGCCATAACAAACTTTAAGGTCACGTATTTCCAATAGACTCATGCTTCTTCAACTCCCAAATATGCCCTGATGACGGCAGGATCGTTCTGAACCTCTTTCGCTGTCCCCTCTGCTATGGTCTTGCCATAGTCGAGCACATAGATCTTGTCCGATATGTCCATGACTAGGTTCATATGGTGCTCGATGAGGAATACGGTCAAGGAGAAGGTCTCCTTGATCTCCTGGATGAAGAGTGCAAGCTCTTCAGTCTCCTTGGGATTCATTCCTGCAGCCGGTTCGTCAAGGAGGAGAAGAGAGGGCCCTGTGGCCAGAGCCCTCGCGATCTCAAGCTTGCGTTGCATGCCATAGGGAAGAGAAGAGGCCTTCTCATCACGGTGCATATGCAGATTAACGGTATGCAAAAGCTTATCAGCTTCCTGATTCATCATCAGCTCTTCAGCCTTGTTCAGCTTGAAGGTCGAACGCAACATTCCCGCCTTGATATGACAGTGCATGGCGATGAGGACATTCTCAAACACAGACAGGTCCTTGAACAGGCGGATATTCTGAAAGGTTCTTGCCATGCCCAGGCGTGTTATCTTATCCGGGGTGTTGGCAACCTGATGGGTGTTCAAAGTCTTGTATGTCCCGTTGTAGATCTTCTTCATCTTCGAACGGGGATAGTTCTCGCCAATGACGTGACCGTCAAAGGTCACCCTACCGTTGGTAGCCTGGTAGCCACCGGTTATGACATTGAAGGCAGTGGTCTTACCGGCCCCGTTGGGCCCGATAAGGGCTGTGATCTTCCCTTCGGGAATCTCTATGTTGAGGTCATCGACAGCAACGACACCGCCAAACTGCATGGTCACATGCTCTGTCTTCAGGAGGATGGTACTCATACTGCACCCCCTTCATGTTTCTTAGTCCGCCGAAAGCGTCCTAAGAGACGGTCCCAACTGAATTCGTTGCTGCCCATCAACCCTTTGCGGTAGACAAGCACTACCACCATAAGAAGGATGGAGAAGATGACCATTCTGAAGCCGGTGCGGAACAGGGGAACCTGCCAGTCACCGATAAAGAGGGGCTGGTCGAAGAACCTGAGCTACCACTCCTTGGCCGCCGTTACCAGGAAAGCGCTGAGGATACTGCCAGTGACACTGCCGATGCCTCCGATGACTACAATAAGCAGGATGTCGTAGGTCAGGGTAATGGAGAAGGTCTTGGCCTCGATGGAGCGCATGTACATTGCCAACAATCCCCCTGCGATAGCAGAGAAGAACGAACTTACCACGAAGCTCATGGACTTATGCTTGAACAGGTTAATGCCCATTGCCTCTGCTGCGATCTCATCCTCACGGATGGCCTTGAAGGCCCTTCCGTAGGAGGATTTTATCAGCAGCATGATAAAGACCACACAGAAGGTCACCACAATAAAGGGGGTAAGCAACGAGGGGATGAGGCCCCAAGCCATCTCAGGGAAGTTGGGAATCTTGTTCAGGCCGTAGGAGCCGTTGGTTATCTAATCGAAGTTGGGGGAGGAAAATATGGCGCGTATGATCTCAGAAAGCCCCAAGGTTGCTATGGCGAGGTAGTCGCTCTTCAGTATAAGGACTGCAACGCCTACAATGGCCGCTACAGCAGCGGCCAGCAAGCCCCCCAGTAACAATGCAATAAAGGGAAAGACGCTCTGCACAAAGGCAGGAGAGTCTGCTACCAGCATCTTCAATGCCCTGATACCAAGATGCACACCATTCATATAGTAGACACCGTCGAGGCTCTTTACGGGAATGATGAGGATGGCAGTGGTATACGCACCGATGGACATGAATCCTGCCTGTCCAAGGCTGAACAATCCGGTAAAGCCACTGAGCAGGTTCATCGATACTGCTACTAGGGCGAAGATGACTCCCTTCTGCAGGACTGATACAAGCATGCTATTCTGCATGCGGTTAGCACTCAGCCAGTAGAGGAAGACAACAAGCAAGGCAAAGGTACTAGTAGTTAGGAGGGTATTTCTTTTTATTTTCATGACTACACCTTCTCCACATTCTTTTCGCCAAAAAGACCAGTCGGCTTAACAAGTAGCATTATAATAAGAAGAAGGAAGGTAAAGGCATCACTGAAGGTGGAGTAGCCAAGCGCTATGAGCAGCGTCTCTACAATGCCGATAAAGAAGCCCCCTACTACCGCCCCTGGAATGTTACCGATGCCGCCGAAGACAGCCGCTACGAAACACTTCAGCTCAGGCAGGGTCCCTGAGAAGGGGGTAACTGACTTACGGTCGGTGAAGTAGAGGATCGATCCTATACCTGCCAAAAGGGACCCGATGGCAAAGGTGACCGATACAATGCGGTTGATGTTAATACCCATCAGCTTGGCTGTCTCAAAGTCCTTGCTTACTGCGCGCATGGCCATTCCGGTCTTGGTCTTGTTGACCAGGATCATAGGGACGATGACCAGTACAATAGTAAGGAGGGGGGTGAGGATCGTGACAAAGGAAGCGCTGAGCTCCCCTACCCGGAAAATTCGTTTGAGGTATGCAGTTCAGGATAGCCTCTGGGAATTGCAGTAAAGACGTAGGTGGAGAGATTCTGAAACAGGGACGAGACTCCGATGGCACTTATCATAATGGACATGCGAGGGGCATTGCGTAGCGGCCTATAGGCGAACTTCTCTATGCCTATTCCCATTACCGTGGTGACAACCAGGGTAATGATGATGGCCACAGGCCAGGGGAAGCTGGCTAGGGCGAA
>CAYXYD010000083.1:0-11946 GCA_964469205.1 uncultured Sphaerochaeta sp.
TGATGATATTTCTCATCTCCATTGGGGATATCGGAGGCCCTCTGGTGATAGGCGGCGGGTATGCAGTGCTCTCTTCGGAGATATACACCAACTTCCTCTCCCTTTTGAATGACGAGAGGATAGCTCTGATCCTCAGCCTCTGGATCATCGTTTTATCACTCATCCTGCTTGCAGGGGTAACGCGCCTGCTCAAGCTTACTGTCAAAAAATATGTTCCGGGTATCAATCCGGTGATATACAAGCTGAAGCGCTATAGGATGTTTGCAACAGTAGTGGTGTTCCTCATCGTGTCGATCCTGTTGCTACCATTTTTTATTACCTGTATCCAGTCAGTAGTCAGAATCTGGTCCTTTGAGATCATCCCCCATGGCTGGACACTGGCAAACTACCGCTCGATCCTCTATCCGGCCAAGGTTTTTATGGACACCTTTCTTATGGCAGTGCTGGCAACCGCGATAATACTCATGATGAGCCTCATACTGGGACATATGCTGTTCCACAACAAAACCCTGCGAGTCTTTAACTTTGTCCTGATCATTCCCCTAGTGCTACCTGGAATAGTCTTGGCTGTCGGAGTCCTGCGAACCTATGCTTTGGTATTCCCTTCTGACCATACGATCCCCTTTTACCTGCTGTTGCTTTTTACCATTGTCATACGAAGACTCCCCTACAGCCTAAAGACCTTGGAAGCCGGATTTATCACAGCAGACCCCCAAAAGGAAGAGATAGCAATAAGCCTTGGCAGTAGTCCCGTTATGGCCTTCTACAGGATTACCTTGCCGCAGATAAAGACCTATCTCTTTGCAGCACTATTCATAGGCATAATAAAAACCGCAACAGAACTCTCAGCTTCGCTTATCCTGGCACCTCTGAATTGGAACAGCATCTCGTTGCAAATAATGAATCTGATAGACCAGGGCTCCCTTTCCAAAGCCTCCGCCTTGAGTGTCATACTTGTCGCGATCATCGGCTTTGGAACCTTTTTAGTAGCATTCTGGTCACAAGGAAAAGCAAATGCACAACAGACATACTCTGCCGAAGCACTTGAACGGCTTGTTCTCGGGAGAACTCCGATGAGCTACTACCACAAGGAGAAAAAGCATAAAAACAGATGGTCAGTCTCCTTGCTGAAGAAAAAGGAACCGCTGCTGGTTGTCGCCGACAGATTTGGAATCGTAGAGGCAAACGAGTCCTTTTTGCGGATGGTAGGATCTGATACCTTGGCCCAGCTCCAGAAAGAGAGTAGTTTTTCCATGCTCTTTTTTGGAGACAAGGAAGTTCTGGAGATATTTTCGTCCCTTGGACACATTGAAAATCGTGCAACCAGCGTCATGGTGCTCAACGGAAGCCGAGTCCCCATCTTGCTGAATGCCTATGTAGCCACATCAGAGGACAACACCAAAAGAGCCCGATTTTACTGCAAGAAAGTCACTGGCCACTCTAGAAGGATACGTGACTACACACTCCTTCGTGAGAGGATGGCTGTAGCCGAGCAAACTGCGCTCAAGGCTCAGATCACCCCGCACTTTCTCTTCAACTCCCTCAACAGTGTCATCCAGCTCATCGACAGCAGTCCAGAAGAAGCCCGTGATGTGGTGCAGAATATGGCCGATCTCTACCGGTACATCCTTTATTCCACCAAACAGAACCTGGTGACCATTGAGCAGGAGATGGAATCAATAACCACCTATCTGGCTATAGAAAAGGCAAGATTTGGGAATAAGCTTCACTTTGTGATAACCTTGGACCCCTCAGCAAAAGATGTGATGATACCTCCTATGATCTTACAGCCTATTGTTGAGAATGCCGTTTCCCACGGGGTAAAGGACAATGGGGAGATTGAAGTTAGAATCAGCGTAGACTCCTTCAGAGACAATATCGTCATGCGCGTTGAGGATCACGGCGAGAGGGTATTCGACCATGCCAAGATAGCTACAGGACGGGGAACCGGCCTGAAAAATGTTGAAGGGAGACTTTTTTCTCTCTATCATCGTAGGATAGCGTATACTAGGCGAGAAGGTGGCGGCTTGATCGTCACCATAGCAATACCAAGGGAAAGATCATGAAAAGGACTGTGTGCGTAATAGATGATGAGTTCAGGTCTCGCAAGAGAGTGCTGAACCTGTTGGAGGGGAATGAGGATTTCTCAGTTGTTGGGGAAGCGGATAATGGCAAGGCGGCAGTAGAACTCATCGATGCCAAACTTCCTGATATTGTAATCTTGGACATAAATATGCCTGGGCTTTCAGGTTTCCAAGTGCTGGAGAAAACTACTCACAAACCTGCTGTAATCTTTATTACAGCCTTTGATGAGCATGCTGTACGGGCCTTTGACATCAATGCCATCGACTACGTACTGAAGCCATACCAGGACCATCGCCTGCTTGAAGCCCTCTCCCGAGTTCCCATAGGCAGCCATCTCGCAACCGAGACACTACAGGATCTCAAGCAGATAGCCGAGGATACCTCACAGCCAAAGCACTACCTCAAGAGGATCAGCGTAAAGGACAAGTTTGAGTTCAGGGTCATCGATGTAGAGAATATTGACTTCTTTCACACTGAGGACAACCTGGTATTCCTACATACCGACGGTCTGCATTTCATCATAGACAAGAGTCTCTCACAACTGGAGGAAACGTTGCACCCGGAAGTCTTTTTCAGGGCGCACAGGAAATCACTGGTAAATCTGAACCGCATCGAGCGCGTTGTCCCCTGGGGAAGAGGCCGCTATGTCCTGCGGTTCTCCCACGACGAGAAAGTCCATCTGAGCAAAGACAAGACCCGGGAACTGAAGCTGCTGCTTGGCATGCACTGAGGACCAAAAGCCTCTCATCACCCTAGCCTCTGGTCCTGGTCTTTGTGGGATAGTAATGAGAAGCACCCCCAGACCCTGTGCCAGCTGGCTCGTATCCTCGTTCAAATATCCACCTCCAAGTCAGTGTCTAGTGGTTTTCTCTCTTGTAACTTCAATGGATACCTCTGAAATACCACTAGATGTTGAAAAATACCCATTTTATGGCTATACTATCCCCAGGAGGAACGTCATGCGATGTCCCCATTGTGAAGAGATGAATGACAAGGTCCTGGAGTCCCGCCAGAACGCAAGCGGAACTGCCATACGAAGAAGGCGGGAGTGCAACGCCTGCGGCTACCGTTTTACCAGCTATGAGCACATAGAGGACAAGCCTCTTATGGTCATCAAACGCGACGGCAGACGCGAACGCTTTGACCTGCATAAGATAGGCCGTGGCATACGTACCTGCACAGACAAGCTGGACATAAGTGAAAACAGGGTGGAGACGCTGCTGCACAACATTGAGGATGCCATCATGCTCAAGGTGGGAAGTAAGCGCGAGATTACCTCTTCTGATATCGGAGACGAGACTCTCAAGCAACTTAAAGAGGTCAATCTGGTCGCCTATGTGCGCTTTGCAGCCGTATACAAGGCCTTCGATGACCTAGGTCAGTTCATCGCTGAGATTCAGCAGCTGGGCAAGGAACTGGAATAGCTACCTCGCGTCAAACCACTTGCCGGTCAGCGAAAGTGCAATGGAATCGTTGAGATGCTCGGGCTTGAGGATTTCATTGGCGCAATCAAGGGCGAAATTATCGCTCATCCCAGCAACATAGTCATAGATAAGACGATCGAGAGAACCATCATGTTTTTGGTAGCTCTCCTGCATATCATCCAGATGGTGAAAGAACCCCATAGCAAGCATATTCTTCTCTGAGGCATAGAGCTCCTCTTCAAAACCACAGGTCTCTCTGAGCATCTTCAGATAATCGACGATGAGGGTGATCAGGCGCGTAAAGTACCGCTCATACCCCTCTAGCAGAGGGCTTTTGTAGATATTGGTATAGTTGAAGGCTATCATCGCCTCTATTGCCTCAAAACAGTAGGTACTGAAGCAGATGCCATCCTTTGCGTTGGAGTGATCGATGACATCGTTGACCAGGGTATCTATCATCTGCGCGTTCGTCTTGCCAAGACGATCACGCACGAGCGGGGGCAACTGCTCGGCCTTGATGATGTTCAGCCTGGTGGCATCCTCAAAGTCTCGCCCGATATAGGCGATGGAGTCGCTGAAGCGCACAACAGCCGCTTCGCTGGTGGTAGGGATGAGTCCCTTGCGAGTCTTGATGGTATCAAGGTCCTTTATCTCAAAGGTCGGCTTGATCGACTGCACCAGGTGTTCACCATTGTGACATACTATGCCGTCCCTGACAGCATAGGTCAGGTTAAGGCCCTTTCCATGCTCAGCGAGGAAGTCTACGACACGCAAGCTGTTCAGCTCATGTTCAAAGGGAGGGAATCCTGACTGTTGCATAAGATTGGAAAGGATCTTCTCCCCTGTATGCCCGAAGGGTGTGTGCCCAAGGTCATGGCCCATGCCGATGGCCCAGGCCAGCTCTGTATCGAGGTCGAGCCCGCGACAGATCGTGGAGGCTATGGACGCGACATGGAGGCAGTGCTCCATGCGGGTGCAGATGTGGTCATTGCTCGGAGCGAAGAAGACCTGGGTCTTGTGCTTGAGCCGTCTGAAGGGAGATGAGTGGATTATCGCAGTGGTGTCGCGGTAGTAAGCGCCACGCACATCGCCCTTTCGCTTGTTCTTGCGTTGTTGCAACTGTTCCAATTCTGCGTGATTTGCCATTTCCATAGTTATTCCCCAAATAGTGTAGCTATGGTATCATAGGAGAACACCCTTGGAAAGCGGAGGCATCATGATTGAGACGTATGGACTACCCATTGTTTGTCTACTTTTAAACTTTCTGGCATTTACAGCCTGCCTCAGGTTTCTCTTTTCCCGGCAAGGCCTGTACTGGGTGGTGCCACTCATAGTCACCGTATTCCTCTTATGGCCCAATGCCATCAACCTCTATACGCTCGCCTCCTTGGAAAGCTTTAGGTTCCTGCCCTACACCTATATGGATTTCCAGCCACTGCTGCTCTCCCTTTTCTGGTATGCCATGATCGTAACCTTCCACTTTGCCCTGAAGAAGACCATCAAGGTGAACTACAACCTCGAGCAGGTTCGCAAGAACCTCTATGAAGCCCGCTACCAGATGAAAAACGAACGCATCACCCTCGAACGCAAACAGAGACGACAGAAATCCTATTATGCCAACACCCCCGCCAGAAAGCCTGTCTTGCAGGCCTATAGCGGAGAGTGGACCGATCTGTTCGATAGGTCATAACGGTGGATATACTCTTTTTTTGTGGGATAAAACACAGTGGTAAAACCAGTCTGGGCAGACTGGTTGCAAAGAAGATGGGCTATCTTTCTATCGACAATGATGATCTCATCCTGAAAGACAGGCCCGACCTGACTTCCATTCGGGAGTTGTACAAGAGCGAAGGCAAAGAGGCATTCATGACCCAGGAGGCCGCTTCCCTGGAAAAATATCTTGTCCTGTCACCAGAGAAGACCATCATCAGCCTGGGAGGGGGCTCTTGTGACAACGAGCGCCTGATCTCCCTGATCAAGGCAACGGGGAAGGTAGTCTATCTCAAGGTAGCAGAAGATGTCCTGCTCAAACGCATCCTACGAGGAGGGGTCCCCCCCTTTCTGGACCCCCTAAACATTGAAGGATCTTTCTCTGAGCTCTATACCCACCGGGATGAACTCTATGGAAAGTTCTCTGATATTGTGATAGAATTATTCCCTTATGCGGATATCAACGAGAACGCCACATATCTTTTTTCTAGAATTTCTGAGGAGTTAATGCATGGGTCACAATAGTTTTGGATCGGCTTTTACCGTCACCACATTCGGGGAATCCCACGGCGAAGGACTGGGGGTCATCATCGATGGCCTTCAGTCAGGCTTCAAGTTGGACCTCGAGGCAATACAGGCCGAGATGAAACGGCGCAGGCCTGGGGCAAACCCCCTAGGGACTGAGAGAAACGAACAGGATGAATTGGTCATCCTCTCCGGCATGTATGAGGGTCTTACCACAGGCACCCCCCTTGCCATGGTCTTGTACAACACCAACCAACGATCGTACGACTACTCCAACCTCAAGGACCTTTTCCGCCCCGGTCATGCCGACTGGACCTTCTACAAGAAGTTCGGGGTGCGGGACATCAGAGGTGGCGGCAGGTCTTCAGGAAGGGAGACCAGCGCTCGTGTTGCTGCAGGAGCTGTGGCAAAACAGATCCTGACACAACAGGGCATAGCCATATTTGCAGGGACAGTGCAGGTTGGCCCAATAGTTGCCACTAAGCGCAACTGGGATGAAACTGACAATGCCCTCACCTGCCCGGACAGGGAGGCGTCCCTTGCTATGGCCTCCCTCATAGAGGAAGTGCGCTCTGAGAAGGACAGCATCGGGGGCATCATCGAGTGCCACATCACAGGCCTTCAACCTGGACTCGGCGAGCCTGTATTCGGCAAGCTGCAAGCCCTGCTCTCCCATGCGGTGATGAGCATCGGTGCCATAAAAGGTATCCAGTTCGGTGACGGCTTTGCCTGTGCAACCATGCGAGGCAGTGCCTTCAACGACCAGAGAAACAGTGAAGGATTTCTTTCCAACCATAGCGGGGGCATCCTCGGAGGCATATCAAGCGGTCAGGAGATCATACTGCAGGCTGTAGTGCGACCTACCGCTTCCATAGGTCAGAGCCAGAAGACAGTGGACAAGCAAAACGTCACTACAGACCTGGTAATAGAGGGACGGCATGACCCCTGCATCTGTCCTAGGGCCGTGGTGGTCGTTGAGGCGATGGTGGCCATCACGCTGCTTGACCTCTGGTATACCGCCTTTGGAAGGCAGCGATGAGAAACAAACCCCTTATAGTCCAAAGCGACAAGACCATGCTCCTCGATGTGCACCACCCCGATAGCGAAGCGTGTCGCTCAGACCTGGTGAAGTTCTGCGAGCTGATAAAAAGCCCTGAGCATGTGCACACCTACACCTTGAGTGCCATCTCCCTATGGAACGCCGCATCAAGCGGAGTGAAAAGCGATTACATCACCGAGCGCATCCAGTTCTGGTCACGCTTCCCTGTCAGTGAGAGTGTGCTTTTCTATGTCAACGACATAGCCACTCGCTTCGGCAAGGTGGTCCTCAACGCAAGCGAAGACCCGATGTACTACATGCTCACCATCGACGGCGCTAGGATCAAGGCAGAGATGTCTGCCCGCAAGAATATAGCAAAGATGCTTGTCCCCCATGACGAGCACTCCTTTCTCATAGAGAAATACCATCGGGGGGAGATCAAGTTGCAACTCATCAAGCTTGGCTACCCTGTCGATGACCGCATCCCCTTGGAGAAGGGCATTCCGGTGCCCATGGCCCTGAGGAAGAAATCCCTAGGCGGGTATAAGTTTGGTGTCAGGGCGTATCAGAAGCAGGCAGCCCAGGCCTTGCTTGGAGACCTTGGACCGGGATGCGGATACGGGACCATCGTGCTGCCCTGCGGATCAGGGAAGACTGTGGTGGGGATGCAGATCATGAGCCTGCTCCAGACCAAGACTCTCATCGTCACCACCAACATAGCGGCGGTCCACCAGTGGCGCGACGAAATCCTTGACAAGACAAACCTGAAGCGCGAGCAGATCGGTGAATACACCGGTGAACGCAAGGATCCCAGGGAGGTGACCGTATGTACCTACCAGGTGCTCACCTACCGCCCTGACAAGGAAGGACCGTTCCCCCACCTGGAACTCTTGACCAAGGGTGAGTGGGGCCTGATCATCTACGATGAGGTGCACATGCTTCCCGCTCCGGTATTCAAGATCACCGCAGAGCTGCAGGCAGTCTACCGCGTAGGGCTGACAGCGACCCTTGTTCGTGAGGACGGACGCGAGGATGAGGTCTTCTCCCTAGTCGGGCCCAAACGCTATGATGTCCCTTGGAACGAACTGCAACAGCAGGGCTTCATCGCAGAAGCCTTCTGCCATGAGGTTCGTGTCGATCTCCCTACCGAGCTGGAGATACCCTATGCGGTGGGAAACAAGCGCGAGAAGTTCCGCATGGCAAGTGAGAACCCCTTGAAGCTTGACGTGGTCAAGGCTCTTGTGGAACGTCATCCTGATGACTTCATCCTCATCATCGGGCAGTACATCGCCCAACTGGAGACCATTGCAGCGATGTTCAGCCTGCCCATCATCACCGGCAGCACCCCGAATGCCAAGCGAGAGGAACTCTACCGTCTCTTCAAGGAGGGGGATATTCACATTCTGGTGGTAAGCAAGGTGGCAAACTTTGCCATAGACCTACCCGATGCCTCGGTAGCAATCCAAGTCTCCGGAACCTTTGGGTCCCGCAGTGAGGAGGCTCAAAGGTTGGGCAGGATACTCCGGCCCAAAGACCGGGCTAGTTTTTTCTATTCCATCGTTACACGCTACTCCAACGAAGAGGAGTTTGCGGCAAACCGACAGAAGTTCCTTGCGGAGCAGGGATACTCCTATGAAATTGAGGTATGGCCACATTGACCGAAGACGCAAAAGAAGCTTTCAAGACGCTATTAAACAGATATTCTGAAGAGAATTATTTCTATCTTGCCCGTAACTATCTGGGTTTGATAAAAACGCCCTTTCATAAGCCTGCCCTGACAACCAAGCTGTGCAATTTCTTCTCCCAACCTGAGATAGAGGAAAAAGTCCTCTCCCTCATAGACGAGATGGACCAGATCATACTGAGTCTGGTACACATTGCCGGTCCCCTGAAGGGGGAGGATATCATCAGCCTTCTTGCAGGCAGATGGAGTTATGGCAAGCTGGTACGTAGGGTTTCCAACCTGCAGGAACGCATGATCTTGCTCAATGACGGCGGTGCTCTGATCTTCAACCCGCTGTTTGAAGAGAGGGTGCGCCTTCTGTGCTCCCTAAAGCCACTGCTCGGAGAAGGTCCGGACGAGTTGCAAAATGGAGCATACTGCTCAACGGAGTTTATCCGTGCCTACCTGAACGTCATGGACAGGGAACAGAAGCTCGCCTATAAGGAAGAGTACAGCACCCTCTTCCCCTCCTATAGCCCCGAACAGCTGAAGCTGCTCTTTGCCCTCCTAGGGGAAACATTGAGCAGACAATGCATCCTTACAGGAGCGAAGCGCATATCTGTCGACTTTGAGAAGGCCCACCAGTTGCTCACCCTCAATGACCGTCAGCTGCTCTGCATGCTCATAGCAGAACCCTTTCTCAAGGAGAAGGAGCGCACACAAGCGGTGGCTTTAGCAAACAACCTCATTGCAGTGTTGGAGAAGGTCGGCTCGTGCGACACCCTTTCGCTTAAGCTTCTGCTCAGGATCCTCGCCCTCAAGACAGGTGTCGAGTACGACGCCTCCCTGCTTGACAAGCTGAGTACCCTAGGGGTGCTGAGCCTTAACGACATATGGAATGCCAACCAGATCGAAGAGGAGACAGGAAGGTCGACACTGGTCATCGATTCGGACAACACGATCAGCTACAGCGGCATCTGCCCAGGCTCTGACATTCTCTACCGCTTCTCTGATCTTACAGTGCTGGACCGGCAGACCAGTTACCAGGTTACCGCTCAGAGCTTTACCCGGGGTCTGGACAACTTCCTCTCCTGGGAACAGATCCACTCCTATCTGGAAAAGAACAGCTACCCCCTGATGAGCGACTCCCTATTGAAGATGCTCGGCATCACACACGAACGCTATCAGCAGATAACCATTTATGATGGGATTGTACTGGTAACCGAGGATCGGGTGACCCGACTGCTTACCCAGCTTCAGAGCATACAGGACCATATTGTTGCTATAGTTGCACCAAACACCTTCCTGATGAAACGCGCTACCGAACAGACTTGGCGTACTATCCTTGTGCAAAGCGGGGTCCTCGTCCCAGCGAGACGAACAGGCGAACGCCTGGAGGTTATCGAGGAAAAGGACAATCCATTCTTTGAAAGGCTTGTACAGGAGAACAAGGTAGCATCAGTACCTATCGAAATTCCCTCCACACAGGAGATACACACCACTCCACTGGACAAAGACCTGCGCCTGATCATTGAGACAACAAAACTCTCCAAGGCAGAACAATCCGACCTAGAACAGCGCTTCAAGGCAAAGATGATCCTAGTGGAGGATCAAATTGTTGCCCAAGTGGTTAATGGGGTGATTGAAGCTGGGGGGTTTGACTATCAGGGTAAGGTCGGCCTCTGCCGCAACGCCGTGGGCAAGAAAAACATAGCTCTTCAGCTGATGCTCCCAGATCAGGAACTGATCGTCCAAGCTCTGGAAGTTGCCTACACGGCACAAAAGGAAGCGCTCTTGAAAGCTGCGGTGATGCCTGACATGGAGGTGAAGATCATCCCAGTCAGCAAGATATTCCTGGTGAGGCAGCTACGCTACCACCTGGTTTAGATATCCGGCTGTATCCAGTGGGGGTAGTGGTATCCGCTGAACGCCTCAAACTGGAGCTTGCCCTGCTCTAACAGCATCTCTGACCCGCCTATGACACGGCACCCAGCCTCTGTGGCCCTCTTGAAGAAGGGGGTCTCTTTTGGCTGGTAGACCAGCTCATAGACTATCTCGTCCCCGTTGAAGACAAACGAAGGGACAGGATCCTCATCCAAATCGGGAGCCATCCCGACACTGGTAGTCTGTACGACCAAATCGAAACTCTTGCTGTAGAGGTTGCAGTTTTCCAATGCATCGTAGTTGCTCATAGTCTCGTCTGCCAGCTGACGGGCCTTTTCCAGACTCCTGTTCAGAATGGTCACCTTGACGCCATGGTTGTGCAAAGCCCAGACAACAGCCCTGCTTGCACCCCCTGCCCCAATGACAAGAGCTGTTCGTATGTTCTCCTGGGCGATCTCCTCTGCGATGGGAGCGAGAAAGCCATAGTAGTCTGTATTGGTACCTTTCCACATGTTCTGGATCCGGGTCACCGTATTGCACGCCCCAATCTGCTTTACCTCACGCGTTATCCTGCCAAGGTAGGGCTGGACGTTCCTCTTATGGGGTACGGTCACCGAGAAGCCATGGATCTGCAGCATCTCTGCAAGCTTGAAGAAGGCCCGTACAGAATCAACGAGGAACGGCACATAGATTGCATTGTAGTGGATCGCCTCAAAACCCGGGTTATGGATCCTGGGAGAGGCGGTATGGTAGACAGGGTTGCCGATAACGCCGAACACGTGGGTCTTCTCGCCCACCTTGTCCGCATGATAGAGCTCACTCATCGTCCTGGCAGAGAGATGACCGGGAGCCGCTTGGGTATCGGAGCAAAAGGTAAGCATCGAGCCGCACTTCTTGTAGAGAAGCCGCGTACAGATGCCGAAATCCCCCATCCCGATAATTATCTTGTCCTTGATGGCGGAAAGTTCGGAGTGCACCCTGAAAAGTGAGATGATGTCTATCATGCTCTTGGGGGTGACCGCCACCTTGGGTATGTCGCCTTTGGAGGCAAGCTTGGAAACTCTGCCATAGATGTCAGCTGGGACACAGGTGAAGTCATGAAGGCTCCTGATGATCCTCACCCCACGCTCTCTGAGCGAACGTTCAAGGTCGACCTTCTGCTCAAACATGGGGTCTTTGAACTTGAGGTCGCTCCTCTTCACATCCTCTTCGATGTCGACATAGGCATAGTTGCCCTTGGCTGTCTCATAGAGGGTCTGAAGGCGTTCTTTTTCGCTGACCGTGCACATACCACCGTCGATTTTGCGACGGAAGGTCAGGATGATAGGCAGGTCCACCGTAGAAGGAAAGGATGAGGCAATTTTCTGTTCATCTGCATTGAGGTGATCGAGACGGAGTTCAGCGAGGGAAATCCATTGTCTGTTTTGTTCCACCAGGCGCCGGTTCTCCTCTAGGGTAGAGCCGGTAAGAGTAAGGCATAGCACTGTAAACCTCCTGAGGTCGGGTGGATTGTCCTAGAACACATGCTTGTGTTAAAGTTATCATAACGTCAAATAACGGGCATTTCAACCTCTCGGTTGAGGAATCCCAGTCCTCTTAAGGGGCTGGGATGAATC
>CAYXYD010000084.1:0-11929 GCA_964469205.1 uncultured Sphaerochaeta sp.
AGATGGAGGAAATTACTTGATAGTGCAGCAATTATGTAAAATGGCTTCTTTATAAAGATTTGTGAAGTTATGAGATATTCGTATTAGATAAATTCTTTCTGAAATGTTTGAGCTTCACTGGTCAATATGCAGTTCACACGTGACTTGTAGCTCTGTCTTTCTTGCACTATATCTCCAGGAACTTGAATTTTAGGCTATTACAACAAAAGATGGTCGTCTGACCATCTTTTACTGGGATAGGTTTAGGGTCTCTATCCCGACCAATGGAATCAGGTTTAACTAAAATCGACAAGGAAGGCATTGGCCTCCCCTGTCATCATCATCACCGCTGAGAAGATCAATATCGTAAGACAAGGGGTGACAGCTATTCCTGTAACCTATATATAGGCTTGTCTTGCTTTCACTGATCCAATTCTTCAGTTTTGCCCATAATAGGCATTTTTGCCATGCTTTCTCAGAAAATGCTTATCAAGCAAGATCTTCTGCATATCATCTTGCTTTTGGTTGTTCAGCATCATCGTATGCCATGCCATCATGGCGACCTCTTCCAGGACAACGGCATTATGCACAGCTTCTGTTGCATCCTTGCCCCAGGAGAAAGGTCCATGGCTATGCACCAGCACAGAAGGGATCTCTACTGGGTCCAGTGTGGCGAAGCGCTCTATGATTACATTACCTGTCTCTTCCTCATAAGATCCTGTTATCTCAGCTTTGCTCATCTTTCTGGTACAGGGAATCTCGCCGTAGAAGTAGTCGGCATGGGTGGTTCCCAAGGGGGGGATGGATTTTCCCGCTTGGCTGAAGATCGTTGCCCAACGACTATGTGTGTGGACAATTCCTCCAATGTTTGCAAAGGCACGATAAAGGGCAAGGTGCGTAGGGGTATCGGAAGAGGGCTTGTACTTACCTTCTACCTTCTCTCCTGTGACAAGGTCGATGACGACCATGTCCTCAGGCCTCATCACATCATAGGTAACTCCAGAAGGCTTTATGACCATCAGGTGAGCATCCCGATCGATTGCTGAGACATTGCCCCAGGTGAAGGTCACCAGCTTGTACTGGGGAAGCTGTAGGTTAGCCTCATATACTTGTTGTTTCAGTTGTTCCAACATCGGTTATGTATCTCCTTTGTATCATGCTTTGCTTAGCACATTCTACGCTTGTCCATAGAACTATACAGCAGTCTTTTTACCGTTACCAGTCCCACGATATCCTCTTTGCCCACGACAATAGCGTTTTTCTCGCTGTATATTCAACTCCATCCTGAATTAGATCCTCATTCTCCATAGACTCGATCGTACTACTGATACCAGCAAAACCCTAACCCCACCAAAGAGAAGAAAGGCTGTATTCTAGTGAATCTTTTTAGACGAACGTAAGCGTCAAAGGGTATCAGAGGATGGCTGACTTTTTGATGTCATCAAAGTCTTGGTATGGATATGATCCTCTCCTTTAGTTTTTTTCAAGGGTTGAGGAAAGAATACTAGCCATAGGTATAAGACCAAGACCGACAAGACTGCATAGTTTATACACAAGGTCCAGTCCGATGGTATCACCCATATACCCGATTGCCAAGGCAATAAAGGAACCGACGCCAAAGTTAACAGCCATGTACATGCCGTTCATAAATGTGGGCATGGAGGTATTAGTATCCTGTACAGTGGCCAGCAGAACCGGTCCACTTGCAAACATAAAGAATCCAAGGAAAGAGAGAAAGATCATACTGTTGAAAAAACTGAACAGTCCCATAAAGAGAACCGTTCCCATTGAGGAAAACAGCAGTGTTCGCTTTCGACCTATCCTGTCAGATAAAGGCCCGGCCAGAAAGGTTCCCACGACTCCGAACCCCTGAAGAACAGAAAGTGATACTCCTGAATACCATAAGGATTCCCCCTTTGCAATCAAATAAACGGGTAAATACAATGTCAGGGCAGTTTTCATGGCAGAATTAAACATAATAAATCCAGCAAGAGCCATAAAAAAGAATCGGTATTCCTTGAGAAGCTTCTTTGTATCTCCCTCTAAAGGGTTCTGCCTATTGTTCTGAACCGGCGTATAGTCTCTCAGCTTATAATAGAGGACCAGGGATGCAACAATCCCCAGGGGCATCAATTTCCAGGTCTCTTCAAGTGACCAGAATGATACGGCAGCAGTAGCGACAAGGGGACCGATGGTACGGGCCAGTTCACCACCGACCATATACCAGCTCATACCGGTTCCCACATTTTCACCTGATGAATCCCGGACAATGACCGGAGAGGGGACATGAAAAAATGCTGATGATATTCCCGCGACAAAAAGTAACATAAACAGCATGGTAAAGGAGTTTGCCAGCCCGATTAAGCTCATGGCTATTGCCGTCACTGCCGGGGTAATGATAATAAAATACTTCACACCCTTTTTTTCGGCTATAAGAGCCAAAAAAGGGTTGAAAAGAGTAGGAGCATTTCGTACCACTTGAAGAATAGCTACCGCAGAAAGAGGAATAGTAAGCTTTGCAATTAACAAGGGAAGAAGGGGTGCAAAAAAAGCCGCATATATATCATGGATATTATGTGCAAGAGCAATAGTCAACACTCGGGTTTTGTAGAATGTTTTCCCCATCACTTCCTATACCATTTTTTTTGCTTTTTGTCTGCTTGCTGTACAAAGAAGAATCTGGCCCACTGCTCCAGCTTGTACTGGGAAAGTTGCAGGTTAGCCTCATATACTTGTTGTTTCAGTTGTTCCAACATCGGTTATGTATCTCCTTTGTATCATGCTTTGCTTAGCACATTCTACGCTTGTCCATAGAACTATACAGCAGTCTTTTTACCGTTACCAGTCCCACGATATCCTCTTTGTCCACGACAATGAGGATATCACCCTTTATCTCCTGTATTACCGCAAGGGCATCATACAGATCAGATTGTATGGGAATGGTGATATTCTTCTTGTTGACCAGAGGCTCTATCCTTTCACCTTGTTCAGGTTTTGCATTGTAGAGTTCCTTGTAGCTTATGGTACCCAAGACATCCTTACCGTCGATGACAGGAAGCACGCCTAGATTATGCTGATGCATAAGGGCAAGGGTCTCCTTCACACTAAAATTAGGGGAGCAAGAGACAATGTTCTTCTGCATGATCTGCCCTACGCTGAGCATCTTGAAGGTTGAGATACGCTTGTCAAACTGGATGTTTATGCCCCTTCTTGTCAGCTTCTTCGTGTACATGGTCTCCTTGTACAACAGCTTAGCCACAAAGTGGGACAGCACAGCACCTAACATGAGAGGAAGCATAATCTGGTAGTTCCTCGTCATCTCAAAGATCATGATGATGGAGGTAAGTACACCTCCTGTGACCCCAGCCACTACAGAGGCCATACCGACTATCGCATAGGCCGCCACAGGGCCAGTGGAGCCAGGGAAAAGCATGTTAGCCAGAATACCTACGAAACCGCCAAGGGCGGCTCCCAGGAAGAGAGAAGGAGCAAAGATACCCCCTGACCCTCCAGAGCCTAGGGAAAGGGTGTTTGCAAGCACCTTCAACACAATAAGGGACAACAGCATGACCAGGGAGTGCATCTCATTTGCCAGAATGCTGTTCAAGAAGTCATACCCTACCCCATAGACATAATAGGAACCGAAAGCATGTAGAGAGACCAGACCGATAACACCGACGAGCGTTCCCCCTACCAATGCCTTGATGACAGAAGGGATCTTGATCTTGTTGAATAAATCCTCCACGAAATAGACCAGATGGATAAAGGCAACGGAAAGCAACCCTGCTGCCAAGCCCAACAGGGCATAGTTCAGCAGTTCAAAGGAAGAGACCATCATATATTGGGGGATGACAAAAGCCGGATGGGTGCCCAAGATCAGGGTGGATATGTAGGTGGAAACAATGGAAGAGACTATCAAAGGCATGATGGTCATGATGCTGTACTCAGGCAGTATCAGTTCCAGGGCGAACATCACCCCTCCGATGGGGGCATTGAAGGTTGCGCTTATGCCCCCTGCAGCCCCTGCCCCTACAAGGATGATGGTTTCTCGGGGACTGAGCTTGAAGATTTGACCCAGTGTCGAGCCAAAGGATGAGCCTATCTGAACGATGGGCCCTTCCTTTCCTACCGAGCCTCCGCTACCGATGGTAAGTGCCGATGCAAAGACCTTTACCAGGGCCACTACCGGCCTTATCTTCCCCCCATTGTTTGCAACGGCCACCATCACCTCAGGGACCCCATGGCCTTTAGCCTCGGGAGCCCACTTCTCTGTGATGAAATTTGCCAGGGCAATACCAACAGCAGGGACCAGGATGACCAGTTTCCCCCATGGGGAAAGAGACGGATCATGCTTGAAGGAGAGTACCCCTGAAAACAGGAGGTTATGGAAAAAATCAATGAGAAAGCGAAATCCAATGGAACCAAAGGCGGCCACAACTCCGACAAACACACACAGAAAACTCAAATAGATGGTTCTCCATACCTGTTTGTTCCCCTCAAATAGAATTCTCTTGTATGTTTGAGAATCACCCTTTTGCCCGTTTTCGCTCATCTTGGTACCCTCTAGTCGACCCTACAAAAGACTCTGGTCCTGTGTAGGGATTGTATTGTTGTTGAAACACCATTGTAAAATCAAACTATACAAATGTCCATGAAGCCCAAGCAACTCAAAAATTCATCAAGGCCAAGCATAGATGCCTGCAGAAAATAATGTACCTCCAAAGCGATTACCAGTAGTACAGAGGCATATAGCAGTTGTAGGAAAAAGCCAAGGTGTTCCACTCATCTGGATCATTCGTTTCCTTATCCTGGGCCCTAATGCCATCAGAGCACTGACCCTAAGCATAGGATGGGCATCTATGAAAAGCAGATTCTAAGGTGAGGGTCTCGACCAAACACAGTCCTTTTATACTCTTCTTTTTCCTTTTGCTTGACGAAGGAGGATAATCTTTCTAGAATATATTTGAATACAATCATATAATGATATATAGGAGAGTACCTACCGTATGACACGAACATGGGAACTGAAAAATCTTGACTGTGCTCATTGCACATCTGCTATAGAGCGTAAACTCTCCTTGGAGGCAGGGGTCAAAGAGGCGCGTCTGAACTTCATGGCCAAAAAACTCACCATAGAGAGCGAACAAGACCAAGAAGCCCCGTTCTGGGAGAACCTCGAGCAGGTTGCAATGGAAGTAAGCCCTGAGTTGGTATTGCAAAGCCTGGAGGCCAAGAGCACAAGGACTTGGAAGGTTGAAGGCTTGGATTGTGCCTCCTGTGCAAACAAGATCGAACGATCCATAGCAAAGATGGATGATGTCTCTTTTGTATCGCTCGACTTCATGGGAAAGAAGCTTACCGTCAAGACCTTTGTTACAACAAGCGATGCCTTTTGGAAGAGCGTGGAAACAATTGCTAAAAAAGCAGAGCCAGGCCTCATATTACAGAGTGACGATTTCAAAGCTGCAAAGAGCTCTTCCCCTTGGATAAACCTCAACCTCGCCAGACTAGTAGTAGCCTTCTCGTTACTCCTTTGGGGGCTCTTTGTGGCAGATTCTCGCTTTTCCATGCTCCTCATCATCGCCTCCTACCTGGTCAGCGGCTACGACGTACTGCTCAAGGCAGGGTCGAATATCCTCAAAGGGAGGGTGTTCGACGAGAACTTCCTCATGAGCATAGCCAGTTTGGGGGCCATGGCCATCGCCCAGTTCAGTGAAGGGGCCGCTGTCATGCTCTTTTACCAGACAGGGGAGTTCTTCCAAACGGCTGCTGTCGATACCTCTAGAAGATCTATCAGCGAAGCTATGAACTTGAAAAGCGAGTTTGCCCGTCTGGTTTCAGAGAACAACACAAGTGTGGAGAAGGTTGCCCCTGAAGAGGTCAGCGTAGGGGCGAGAGTTCGCGTGCTCAACGGGGAGAAGTTTCCTCTTGATGGAATACTCCTCCATGGCAGTACCTCCCTGGATACGAAAAGCCTCACAGGAGAGAGTGTGCCTCGTTTCGTAGAGAGGGGATCGGAGGTGCTCAGCGGTTCGGTAAACTTGGGATCGGTAGTCGATATTGAGGTCACCAAGCCATATAGCGAAAGTACGGTGACAAAGATCATGGCCCTGGTGGAGAATGCCAGTTCGCATAAGGCACCCACTGAGCAGTTCATCACCGCCTTTGCACGATACTACACCCCCATTGTGGTAGCTCTGGCTGCCATGATAGCCATCATCCCCACCCTTATTGTGGGAGACTTCTCTACCTGGCTCTATCGCTCTCTGGTGTTTTTGGTCATCAGCTGTCCCTGTGCCCTGGTAATATCAGTACCACTGGCCTACTTTGCCGGTATCGGCAAAAGTGCCAAACACGGACTCCTGGTAAAGGGAGGCAACTACCTGGAGGCCCTGAGCAAGCTCGATACCATGGTCTTTGACAAAACAGGGACCCTCACCAGAGGTGAGTTCGCTGTTGTGGGTATCACGCTGTCTGAAGAGACTGCCTTTTCTGAAAAGGAGGCTGCTAGGCTCATCGCCATCCTGGAGAAGAGCAGTAACCACCCCATTGCAAAAGCACTTGCTGCCCATGGAAAGGCAGAGAAGACTATCCATGCACAATCGGTAACAGAGCTGTCCGGACGAGGTATTGTGGGAACTGTTGAGGGTAAGGCCCTTGTAGCCGGCAATACCCTTCTTCTAAAAAAGAGGGGTATTGCCCTTCCCTCTTCCTTTGTAGAGGGGGATGAAAGCTCAGTGCTTTTGGCAGTCGATGGTGAGTATGTTGCACGCTTTGTCATTGAGGACACCCCAAAGCCAGAGGCAAAAGAAGCGCTGAGACAACTGAAGAGCCTGGGTATCAACAGGACGGTGATGCTCAGTGGTGATTCAAAGGTTGTCGCCCAGAGGATTGCGAGTCAGATCGGCTTGGATGATTTTCAGGGGGAGCTGCTTCCTGGCCAAAAGGTAGAAGCCTTTGCCTCTTTGGAGAGAGAGTCAGAACACACAGCCTTTGTAGGGGATGGCATCAACGATGCTCCGACCCTAGCTCGCTCCAAGGTGGGTATCGCAATGGGGGCTGGCGGCAGTGATGCTGCCATTGAGGCGGCAGACATTGTGATCATGACCGACGACATCCTTGCCATCCCGATGGTCATGAGAATAGCCAAGAAGACTAGGAGGATTGTGGTACAGAACATATCGTTTGCCCTAGGGGTAAAACTGGTCACCCTAGTGCTGGGAGCCTTGGGCTTTGCCACCATGTGGTGGGCGGTTTTTGCTGATGTGGGTGTCGCATTCCTTGCAATCCTGAACTCTTTGCGCATTCTTTTAGGTAATCCTTCGCGTTGATTAACCTGTCTAAATGTGATATATTAGCGCAGATTGTTGAAGGATAGAAACTATGAATGAGAAACTGACTAGAAATATTGGAATTATGGCGCATATTGATGCAGGAAAGACCACCACCACTGAAAGGATCCTCTTCTATACAGGGGAGAATCATCGCATTGGTGAGGTCGATAATGGTGAAGCCACGATGGACTTCATGGCTCAGGAACAGGATAGGGGCATTACCATCGCCAGCGCCGCTACCACCTGTTTTTGGAAAGAGCACCAGATAAACATCATCGATACCCCCGGACACGTGGACTTCACAGCCGAGGTTGAGCGCTCACTGAGGGTGCTCGACGGAGCTGTCATGGTCATCTGTGCAGTAGGTGGGGTCGAACCCCAGACCGAGACAGTCTACAGGCAGGCTGATACCTACCGTGTCCCCCGCATCGCCTTCATCAACAAGATGGACCGCCTAGGGGCTAACTTTGAGGAATCCCTCAAGGAACTGAGCGTGAAGCTTGGTGCTAACCCCATCCCTCTTTTCCTCCCTGTGGGTGCAGAGAACCAGTTCAAGGGTATCATCAATCTAATGACCATGAAGCTCATAACCTACGACACCAGCGACCAGGGTAAGACCATCGTGGAGAATGAGATTCCCCGCGCCATGGCGGACGAGGCACAGCAGTGGAGAGAAAGACTCATAGACAGCGTAGCCTCCTTCAGCGATGAGATCACCGAACTCTACTTTGAGGGGGAGGATATTCCTTTACCGCTCATCATGGCGACCTTGAAGAAGGCGACCATTGCAAGGAAAGCCCTTCCTGTCTTTGTAGGGTCCTCCCTGAAGGATATCGGGGTGCAATCCTTGCTTGACGGGGTCATTGAGCTGTTGCCCTCACCTTCGGAAGTCCCTCCCCTAGTCGGCATAAACCAGAAATCCTCTAAGAATGTAGAAATTGTCTATGACAGGGAAAAAACCCCTCTTGCCTTTATCTTTAAGATTCAGGTAGACAGGGAGGCTGGCCCCTTGAGCTTTGTGCGCGTCTATAACGGTACCATTCGTAAGGGTACCACCATCATGAACATCACCAAGAAGAAGCGCGAACGGGTCAATAGGATCATGCGCATGCACGCCAACCGCCCAGAGGAGCTCAGCGAGCTTGAAGCTGGGGACATCGGGGTGATAGTGGGCTTCAAGGAAGGCAGGACCGGGGACACAATCGGTAGCGAAGGCTCTCAGATCCTACTTGAGGAGATGCACTTCCCCACTCCAGTCATCTCTGTTGCCATCGAGCCCAACACCCTCAGCGATGGGGATAAGTTGCGTTCAGCTCTGGGCACCCTCAGCCAGGAAGATCCCACCTTCACCCATCGTGACGATGCGGAAACCGGCCAGCTCATCATCAGTGGTATGGGAGAGTTGCACCTCGACGTGTTGGTCACCCGCCTTACCAAGGAGATGAAGATACAGGCTCGGGTAGGAAAACCACAGGTTACCTACCGTGAGTCTATTGTTGCTACAGCAAGTGGGACCGAGCATTTCTCCAAGATCATTGCAGGCAAGGAAAATACCGCAAGTGTCACTCTCACCGTACGCCCGTTGAGCCGGGGAAGCGGAACGAACTATCTCTGTTCTGCAAAGACGAGGGGCATACCTGAGATATACACTGAAGCTGTAAAGCGTGGTGTCACCAACTCCTTCAAGGGAGGCATCCAGATGGGCTACGAGGTCTGTGACCTGGAAGTGGAGGTAACCTCGATCGAGTACAACGAACTGACCGCTTCAGAGTTTGCCTTTGAGGCTTGTGCGGCGATGTGCTTTGACAAGGTTGCCCAGAGTGCCAGTCCAGTTCTCATGGAACCGATCATGAACGTCACCATCGCAGTCCCTTCCCTTTTTGTAGGGGAAGCCATCTCCAGCCTCACCAGCAGGAGCGGCTTGGTAAACAGCATAGAAAGCAGGCCAAGCGGAGAATATATCCATGCACAAGCACCATTAGCACAACTTTTTGGCTATTCGACTATATTGAGGTCTGCTACACAGGGGCGGGGAACTTTCTCCATGGAATTCAATCATTACGCGCAAAAATAGCAATATTGTCTAAAAACCATGAAAAATAGCCGGACAACCCCTTGCCTAATACGGGTTTCCGTGTCTAAAATATAGGTGAAGTAATGACTTAGTAAACAAATAAGAGTTTTACTAAATAAGTTTAGTAACTAATAAATAGTGATTACTGAAAGAGGAGTACAACATGGCTAGAACCTACAACTTACAGGACATCTTTGCGAGAAACTTGAAGGAGCGACGACGGAAACTCGCTTTGACACAAGCACAGCTTGCCGATAAGATTGGTGTTTCCACATCTTTTGTGACTGAGATCGAAACTTCGAGGAAGGCACCTTCCTTTGCAACTATCGAGAAGATCAGCGCAGCTCTTGATGTTCCTTGCTGGACCCTGTTTTGTGAAGACGGAGACAAACTGCCCAACGACGTTACTGTCATGGACCAGTTCGCTTACAAACTCAAACAAGACATCAACCATATTATCGATGCCAATGTGAGTTTTACAAGGTAACATATAGATTCATCTCTATCCTTTAAAGCTTAACATAAGGATTAGGCAGGTTCATTGCTGTGCAATGGGTCTGCTTTATTTGTCCTTAGCTGTCAATAGTAAAAGTGAAAAATCTTTCAATTGACTTAATATTAGTTATTAGGGTACACCAATCTGACCTACTACCTAGGTCTTGATTTCTGAGGGCTTTGATTCTATGCTAAGAGCAGATTAGAAGTTTCAGCTACTTAGCGGGGCTCTTGTCGATGTCTTTCTTGGCGGTAGGACAATCGATAAGGGCTTCAAGTTTATACGAGATTAATTTAGTTCTGAAATATTCCTCTTGGTCTGGCATTTCATATACGCCTCCATTCTTCAGAAGTGCAAAACCTATGGTAAGCATCTTATTAGCAATCGCAACAGATGCTTTCTGACCGATTTTTCCTCTTTAGGATGTGCCAAGCAGATTTCGATGATTCTCTTATGGATGCTTTCGATCTGGAGTTCTATAAAATCCAAGATGTCCATCAATATTTCCGCACTGTAGATAGCACTCTCATTGTCCAGCAGCTTGTCGGCATACGAGCGTCTTGTCTCCGGATTCTTGAGATCTGATTTCTTGAGGTCTGGATACCCCTGCCCGTTAAACACAGCATGCAGCTTGTTGACAATCTTTGTGCGGAACTGTGAGTAGGATATGTGCAGATTCATGACAGATCTTTCAGCTGATTCCTGTTCTGTGGGAATAGGAATGAGACACCAATTCTCAGGATGAGCATCCCTGCCATACTTCGCAAGCTTTGCAGCGTCCTGCTTGTCCGTTTTGCACATAGACTCAAAGATAATGTGCAGCTGCATGGGGTTGAGAACAAACACATCCGCCTCTGTGTTGTTCTTCAGGTACCTTGCAAGGGTGAAAGAGGAAGATCCTCCTTCCATGAATACAGCATCGCCTCTGGTCATCTTTGAGGCAAGAACTGTTCTTCCTGCTGGGTTCATCTGACCATTGAAGAACTTCTTTTTCTGAAAACCGTCTTCGTTGGATAAAATACATCCGACTAGGGTTTTCTTGGATAAATCCATTCCAATGATCCTAGAAGCCGTTAACTCGTTAGGTCTGTCCATATTGGCAGCCTCCTAAGATAGATGTACGGACAGTTGGGAAGCCTTATGACTTGAAGTGGTAAATGCCCCTTCATTTTTATTATTGAGATCATCCCCAGGGAGGAGGTCCTCCCTGAAGAGTCTCGCAGTGGTCTTCGATGATCGGTTAGTGTAATTTTTTTATTGAGGTATGTCCGATTGCTCGTCATCCATCCCAAAAGCCCCATACACAATCACCGGTTCCCAGCCTTCCGTCAAAGACAGGATAGCATCTACTGCCCAACTACGGACATACTACTTTTTTTATGTCCGAGTGAAAAAACCTTTTCATTTCATTTTATTTTTATTTTTTCTTTTATTCTTTCTTTTTTGTTCACCCAACCCAAACGAAGACAGATCATTACTGTCTGACAGTCTCAGTAAATGAAAGTTCTCCAATATACTATGCCCCAAGCTCGGGAAAAGCTCCTTATCCTTCTTTGTATCCTGTGGATCCCTCTCTCCCTCATAAGGAAACTTGAGAGAGGACAAAAGAGCCGAAACATCGTATGGGGGTAGCAGGCCTCATTGCTAGGAAGAGCTACGATCATGACCTTTCGCCCTTTGATCCTCGATGATAGCCAAGCTACTCCCCCCTGGGAAACAGGTGTTTCCTTACCAGAATTTTCCTGCAATGTCATTGGGGTTGGCTTCCTCATAGGAAACATGTTTGTCCATCAAAAGGAATATTTACAGGGTATCGTAGACTCTTTTAATGTGTTTGTTACCAAGAAGCAGTAAAGGTTCTCAAGAGTTCCCCTACAAACCAACTATCTCACCCAGCAGACTCAATCATCGCTCAGAGCAGGTTTGTGTAGCTACCTATGCCTGGAAACAAAGCAAGTGAGATATGGTCTATTCTTGTATAGGTTCATATATATCCTGAAATTACAATCTTTCACCCTTGGACTGAATTGTTGCAAAGAATTCTTT
>CAYXYD010000085.1:0-9425 GCA_964469205.1 uncultured Sphaerochaeta sp.
GAAAAGGGAGCGTCTAGTGGCGCTCCCTCTTCTTGGTCCAAACTATACGAAGCCTTTCTTCTATCTTTTCTCTAGTGCAATAGCTGAATCAGATAGAGAAAGTCCTACTGGTCTTACCTTAGTGCAGAGTGCTTGCCAGCCTTGGCTGACAAGCATTAGCACCAAGTGTTGTTACTTTTTCTTCTTCTCTTTCCTGAAGCACATGAACCAGTCAAGGCAGTACTGATCTTCAGAAGAGGTCTCCATGCGATCCTTGGCAGTTCCGCAGGAACCGGCAGGAGGAAGAATGACATCCTCACCTGGTCTCCAGTCTGCTGGAGTTGCGATACCTTCGCTATCGGCCTTCTGCAGAGCCTGTACCACGCGCTTGATCTCATCAAAGTTACGACCGGTGGAAGCAGGGTAGAACAGGATGGTCCTTACAATGCCCTCTGGATCGATGATGAAGACGGCTCTGACAGCCTGGGTGGAGGACTGGGACTGGACCATTCCATACTTACGGGAAACATCCATCTTGATGTCTTCGATAAGGGGGAACTTGACCTCGACATTCTTCATGCCCTTCCATTCAAGCTCCTGAATCTTCCTCAGCCATGCGATGTGGGCATAGAGGGAGTCGATGGAGAGTCCGACAAGTTCAGTATTGAGGGCCTTGAACTCATCTGCCATAGAGGCAAAGGTCATGAACTCAGTGGTACAGACAGGGGTAAAGTCAGCGGGGTGTGAAAATAGGATTACCCATTTTCCTGCATAATCTTCAGGGAAATTGATATCACCTTGGGTTGTTACAGCGTGAAAGGCTGGTGCCTTATCACCGATCAGGGGCAAGCTTGGGCTAGTTTTAATTTCTTCCATTGTTACATCTCCTTAGATGGTCGATTGTTTTTCTTACACAAGTAGTATAGCAATACTAATTGACAATAGCAAGTACTTATTGATAATTATTTCTATTAGTGTTTTACTAGACTTTCTCTCCTTCTTGGTATGCTACCAATTGCACTTACCCTCTCTTTATAGTATTTTTTGCGAAAATAGTACTCTTGTTTACAAACCCGCTGGAAGGTATTATGAGACACATTACTAGGAAGGGCATTATTAAAAATAAAGGAAGCATAGTTCGTCGCTTTATCGTGGGCATCACTGTCATAGGCCTCACGATGTTGGGTATCGGGACCTTCAAGGTAACCCTGCACAGCAAGGCAATGGAGACCAACAACCTCGTAGGGCAAACCCATGAAATACTGCATGAGTCAGCTTCACTGAAGATTGCCTACCAAGACATTATCCTGCACGAACGGGCCTACCTGCTTACAGGAGAGGAGGAAGAGCTCCTTCAGATCGATGCTTACATCGACTCATTTGTACAACATCATAGTTCTCTCTCCTCGCTGACCAAGGGCAACGAAGCCCAACAAATGAAACTTGCAGGCCTTATGCAAATATTTCTCAACATGCACAACAAGGTCATCGAACCAATGCTCCAGATGCGCTCCTTGATGGAAGCCTCCCCAGCAGACTTTGTCCAAGGGCTTCAGTTCACTGATAAGTTCCACTTATCAGAGGCCTATACCTCCGAACAGCTAGCCCTCCTCGATAGCATCGGGGAAAGTGCCCAGCAACAGCTTACAGAACGGCAAAAGACGATGGAGATGTGGTATCGCTACGACACCATCCTTACTGTCTTAGGTCCCTTGATCATCCTTCTGGTTACCTTCCTTACAGGCCTTCTGGCTGTACTGAAGATTTCCTCCTACAGAAAGGAGCAGGAAGCTTACCAGAAAGAGCTCAAACATAGCCGGGATCAGTACAGCAATGTCATCGAGGGGGCCAATGTAGGCACCTGGGTGTGGCATGTGCAGGAAAGCAGTATTTCGGTCAACGAGAAGTGGGCAGAAACGCTAGGCTATACCCTCTCTGAGCTCCATCCCATCTCCATCAAAACATGGAATGAGAATATCCACCCCGATGACTTTGCACTGTCACAAAAGATAATGCAGGAGGTCTTTTCAGGGGAGATGAAGGTCTATAGCTTTGATGTGCGCATGAAATGCAAAGATGGCTCATGGATCTGGATCCATAACCAAGGAAAGGTCATCTCTTGGAATGAAGAAGGCAAACCCATCTTGATGACAGGCACCCACACCAACATCAACAGACGGAAGAAAGCACAGTTCGCCCTGGAAAAGAGCGAGAAGGACAGCCGGCTCCTCATTGATGCCATGAGCCAAGGCCTCGCACACTGTGAAGTCATCCTCGATGAGGATGGCAAAGCCTATGACGTTCTCTTCATCAAAGCCAACCCAAGCTTCGAGCACTATATGGAAGTCCCCAAAGGATACCTCGTCGGCAAGACTCTGCGTGAGGTCATGCCTGAAGTGGAAGAATACTGGATCGAGCGCAACTGCGAAGTTGCACTTACAGGAAAGAGCACCTCCTATGAAGCATTCAACAGGGTGTTGAATAAGTATTTCTTAGCATCTACCTACTGCCCCAATCCAAACCAGTTCGCCATCATCATGGATGACATCACCGAGCGAAAGAGGCTGGAACAGCAGATATTCTATGAGAAGGAGCTTTTTGAAACCACCCTGCTCTCTGTTGGTGATGGAGTCATATCAACTGATGCAGAGGCAAAGGTCCTCTTCATGAACAAGATTGCCGAACAGCTTACCGGCTGGCGTTCAGATGAGGCAAAAGGCCGTCCCTTCAATGAAATCTTCAAAATCGTATGTGGAGCGGAACGGAAAAGATGTCCAGACCCTGTCACCAGAGTCTTGGAACAGAAAAGCGCAGTCAACCTGTTCAGTGATACCATCCTAATTGCACGTGATGGTGTAGAGCGCTATATTGACGACAGTGCCTCCCCTATCATGGACAGGGAGAAAACTATCAGGGGCGTCGTCCTGGTATTCCGTGACAGTACAGAAAAAAAGAGAGAACAAGATAAAATCCTACAACTAAGCTACCGAGACCCCTTAACAGGACTCTATAACCGACGCTACTACGAACAGATCAAACAGACTGTCGACAGTGAACCCTACTACCCCCTTACCCTGATTCTTGGGGATGTGAACGGTCTGAAACTTACCAATGACGCCTTTGGTCATGATGCTGGGGACCAGCTACTGAAAAAGGTTGCTGCAGTATTTCGCAAGACCTGCAGGGAAGGGGATATCATCACCAGACTTGGAGGTGATGAGTTCATCCTCCTGCTTCCCAGAACTGATGCCCTACATGCCAAGATTATCGTCGACCGCCTCAATGAGGCCCTATGTGTAGAAAAGATACGGGACCTTACAGTCTCTGTCTCCTTTGGCTATTCGGTAAAGGAAGGAGAGCCTGTATCCTTCGAGGAGACCTTCAAGCTTGCCGAAGATGGCATGTATGCCGAGAAGCTCGCCAAAAGCTCAGCTTTCAAGAAACACGCCATCGACACCCTCTTGGTAAAACAGTTTGAAATGAACCAGTGGGAAAAGGAACATAGCCTCAGGGTAGGCTCCCTCAGCAAACGCTTCGCCCTAGCAATGAACTTCACCAAGGAAGAGGTCTGGCAGGTCGAGCGGGGAGCAAGCTTGCATGACCTGGGAAAAATAGCCATAGACGAGAACATCCTCTCCCAAAAGGAAGACCTTACCCAAGCCCAATGGCTCGAACTGAAACGCCATCCCGAGATAGGATATACGATACTGCGTTCCGTTGGGGAGTATGCTCCCTTTGCAGAGTATGTGCTCTACCACCACGAACGGTGGGATGGGACAGGGTATCCACAAAAGCTCAAGGGGGAAGACATCCCCCAACCTGCCAGGATGATAGCTATTGTGGATTCCTATGTTGCTATGATCAGCGACAGGGCATACAAGCATGCCCTCACCCCCGCCGAGGCCATCGAAGAGCTCTATGCTTGCAGCGGCACACAGTTTGACCCTGAATTAGTTCCTATCTTTGTGGAGAAGGTGCTCTCTTCGGGCACGCTTGCATAGTAGGAAAAATCCACCTTGTAATACTGCTAGGGTTCCATAATACTTCTCTTTAGAGCAACTACAGTCCGTCTGCCAATCATCTTTCTTCGGCATACCAGCATGAAGTGAGAAGACAGTGCTTCAGGAATGGATACCAAGTAATTTGCCTAGAGGAGTAGTGAGCATGTCTAGTAAAAAAACAAGAATCATAATTGATACAGACATTGGGGACGATGCCGACGATGCACTCGCACTGGCTTTTGCCGCACGATCCCCAGAAGTTGAAATTGTTGGAGTGACCACTGTATTTTGCAATACGGTCGCCAGGGCCAAGATTGCCAAACAGTTGCTAAACCTACTTGGGAAAGGGGACATCCCTGTGTACGCCGGCATGGGAAAACCCCTTATCAATGAGGCAGACACAGTAACCCTTCCCAAGCAATTCATGAAGGATATGGAGGATATACCTATCCCTCAAACCTCTGCTTTGGATTTCCTCTATACCCATTTTATGGCATCAGGGGGCACAGATGTATTGGTTCCCATTGGACCTCTTACCAACATAGCATTGCTTATCCAGTTGTATCCTGAGGTAAAGCAGAAAATTGGTTCAATTGTACTGATGGGAGGCTCGTTCTACCGCCACTACAATGAGTGGAATATCTTTTGCGACCCGGAGGCCGCCTCCATTGTGTTTGCGTCAGGGATTCCCATCAAGGCAATAGGATTGGATGTCACCCTACAGACACCGGTGACAGAAGAACTCTTTCAGGAGATTCGCCTACATAATACCCCCATGACTGACCTACTGGGGGAGCTACTGAATCGATTCCATTCAGTGCATACCCACCATACCTTCCTCCATGATCCCATGGCGGTCTTGGCAGTATTTGATGAAGAGTTGCTCACCTACCATTCAGAAGATATTGTGGTCGAACTCAAGGGGGAGTTTACCCGAGGAACAACCTTTGCCCGTACAGCCATCGGAAAACGAAGTGCTGAAAAGGGTATCCTCTGTGCCCAGACGATCAAGAGCGATGCTTTCGTTGAACTGTTCCGAAAGAGAATACTGGGGCTATAAAAACAGTGATCGTAGGATGATGTTCAAAGCCCAGAAACTCCATGCAAGTTTCTGGGCTTTCCTTGTAGTATGTGTATGAAAACAAGCACTTTCATCCAAACCAGAAAAAAAAATCAGGGAGAGATACAATCTTCTTTGAAAATATCTTTAGGACTTGTCACACCGATATTTGAGAGAAATCATCATCTAAGAGCCTGCAATGCAGATTTTTAGATGATGATTTCTTTATTTTTGTCCACTTAGAACTATCCTGGCAACCATAAGACGGTTACTTCTCTGATAACTCAAACCCACCAGGATCAGTAGAAGCCCTGAGACTATCAGCAGGCTCTCAATGGAGACGATGTCTGCCAGAGGCCCATAGAGAAGGATACCCAAGGGGAGGGAGAAGCCGGAGATAAGCTCCACGATGGAGAAGACTCTTCCCATCTTATTTGGCTCTACCATCTCTTGGATCAGGACGGTCTCCGCTGTTGTTAGGATTGGTATGAAGATACCTACAAAGCCCATGACCATCAGGTAGAGAAAGAAGGGCTTGGCAACACCCAGCAAGGTAAATCCAATCCCAAAGCCAACCCATGCCAAGGCTATGGTTCGTACTTTGTCCTTGAACTGCCCCTTCAATGCGATAAAGAGACCGCCTACCAGGCTACCGGCTGTCCATGCTATCTCATTGGCTGTCAGCTTCCATATCTCCGGACCAAATGAGCGTTCGACCAAGAGCGGGGTCAAGATGGCAGCAGGAGTGACTAAAAAGAAAGCAAATGCGTAGTAGAGGATAAGATTTTTCAATACTGGATTACCAAAGGTATAGGTGAGGCCCTCTCTCATATCCTTACGCACAGAAAAAGATTCGCTGGTTCTTTCAATTCGTCTGACCTTGATGAAGGCAAATACCGCGATAGCCAGAAAAGCGGTGATGACATCGAGTAGGAAGGCCCAGGAGATGTTCATCAACGAGAGCACTACCCCACCGACTGCCGGCGAGAGTAACAACAGAACAGATTGTACGCTCTGGTTGATGCCCTGAATCCTAATGAGGTGTTCCTTGGGTACCAGCTGGGGAAAGATTGCATTGATTGCAGGACCTTGAACACCACTGCCCAAGGACCGTATGACTGATACTGCAAGAAGAAGCTCAAGGTGCCTGTAACCCATCCTGAAGAAAATAAAGAGGGCAAGGGTAGCTAGGGCTATGAAGCCATCGCTGAGCATGATCAGAAGCTTACGGCTATACCTGTCTGCCCACACCCCGCTATAGAGGGAGATAAGCAGAGGGGGAACCATCGTCGCAAGGGCAACTCCCATCATCCAGGTCCCACTGGAGGTCTCTAACGTCACATACCAGATAATGGCATAACCAACCACAGAGGACCCAAATATGGAGAGGTTCTGACTTACAAGAAAAAGCAGTATGGATGGGGTAAAGAGCTTTGCTTTCTTCTTGTCAGGTATTGAGTTCATAGTATCCCTTCTTATCATTGCAATAGGGATTTGATTATAGCAAGAAGGATGATGGAAATACAAGGCTAATGGTGTTTATTTATGTCCAAGGGTTTCCAAGATGAATTCCCTTGAGGTTTAGGGGGTGAGATCAGATACACTCCTAGACCTTCCAAACCCCTTGTTCTCGCATCTTCTGGTTGGTCTTCTGGTATAGGAAGCCCATCAGGGCCATAAGAACCCCAGAGACGATGAGCAGGCTCTCTATGGAGACTATGTCTGCTAGAGGGCCGTAGAAGAGCATCCCCAAGGGGATGGTGCTTCCAGAGAGAACCTGCACAATGGAGAAGACTCTTCCTATCTTGTTTGAGGGTGCAAGCCCTAATAGGGCAAAGCTTATGCCAAGTGCGACAAGGGAGATGGCGATAGCCTTAATCTTATCATTGAAGTGACCACGAAGGGATACCAGAATCCCACCGATGAGGTTTCCCACTGTCCACGATACTTCATTGGCGGTCAGTCTCCAGACCTCAGGACCAAAGCTGCGTTCTACCAACAGCGGGGTAAGGATGGCCGCTGGGGTAAGCAGGAAAAAGGCAAACGAGTAGTAGATGATGAGGTTGCGCAGGACAGGGTGTCCGAAGGTATAGCGCACCCCTTCAAACATGCATGTACCACTGGAGAAGTCTTCTTAGCCCGCTTTATGGGATCGACCTTGATGAAGACAAATATGGAGAGAGCTATGGTAGCTGTCACCACATCAAGGAGGAATGTCCACGAGATGTTCATAAGACCCAGGACCATCCCTCCCACAGCAGGGGCGAGCATGAACAACACTGATAAGATACTCTGGGTTATGCCTTGGATGTGTGTCAGGTGCGTAGGAGGGACCAACTGGGGCAGAATGGCACTGACGGCCGAACCTTGTACGCCAGTACCTAGTGAGCGTATGACCGAGACAAGCAACAGCAGCCAGAGCTGTTGGAAGCCCAGGCGAAATAGGATAAACAGCATAAGGGTGACTAAGGCGATGAAACCATCGCTTATCATGATGAGGTATTTCTTACGGTAACGGCCAGCCTATACTCCGCTATACAACGATATGAATAGGTGGGGAACCAGGCATACATAAGCCAGAGTCCACTGGAGGTCTCGATGGTTATATACCAGATGATGGCAAACCCCACGACAGAGGAGCCAAACAGGGAGAGGTTCTGACTTATCATGAAAAGCACTATCCGTGAAGAAAAAAGCTCACCTCTTACCGGCTTCTGCATACTGCCCATGAACTACCTGACAGGCCCCCCACAAGGCACTGTATCCAGATACTACGATAGTATCATTTGTCAGAGAGGACAAGTTTTCTTCCCAAAGCAAGCGTACCGAATTCCATCGCAATAGAGTAAAGAAAGTCCTGTAAACGAAGCAAGGCAGTGTAGGGTCTTTACTGAATAGAAGGTGATGTGGCTCATCTCTTGGATGTAATACCAACCAAGAAACTTTTCTTCATCAGTAGGGTGTAGGAGCGTCATCACTGAAAGGACCCCTTCTGGGGCCAATAGGGATGAGAAGAGCCTGAATACAGATACAGGGTCAGAGATATGTTCAAGGACCTCTGTAGAGGTAATGAGGTCATACTCCTTACCGACATATACCTTCTCTGGTGAGAAGAACAGGTCATAGCAATCTGTATGGTAGCCATAGGACTCTTCCAACAGAGTTGCCAAAACAGGAGCAGGACCACTGCCAAAATCGAGGGCACGCTTCCCTTCGCTAACAAAGGGAAGGGCTGCTCTTTCTACAAAGTCGCGGAAGTAGGCAATGTAGCGAGGGTCTTCAGAGGAGTTCTCATGCAATGAGTACTCCCTGAGGGCTTCCTCTTCACTGGGATGAAAAGAGGAATCTTTGGTGATGAGTTCACAATGGGGGTAAAGGTGGTACACACCCCGCTTGGGGTGTGTGATGCTTCTTGTTTGATTACCACAGAGGATACAGGGCATAGGACCTCACTTCATGCTACTCTTATTGGCACAAGACCAGATTGTCCCTGTGAGCCGCCACCTCAATGAGTTCATCGGTAAATCCGTTGATGGAGAATAGGACAAAGTGCTCGTTGCGGTCAGCATGGTTCCAATTGACAGCTGCAGCTTTTTGCATCAGCGCATCAAGGACATTGATGCCAACCTTTCCTACCCAATATTTGCATTCGCCAAAGATAATATCATGGCCTGTGCTATCGAAAGCGACAATGTCGATTTTCTTATCACCTTTCCACCACCTGCCCACCCGATCGAAGGTGAAGGGCCATTGTCCTTTCCTATTCATGCTCCACATTTCCTCTCGACAGATATCTTCATACACATAGCTGATATGGTTATCCACAAGATTATTCTTGATCTTTTCCAGTGCTAGCTCACTATGACCAGATTCGATGGAACTGACATTTGGAAAGATGAACTTGAACCAGAAAAGAACGAAGTTATCAGTGACCTTATACAGACCCTTCTTGCTCTTTGCAAGGTTTTCTTCTGTAACAGGAACTTCACGTTCCAATATATCAAGGTCGATCAATGTTTTCAGATACTTCGTAAACCCAGTTTGCTTCAAGCCCAAGGCCCCTGCTATGCTATTGAGCTTGTGATTCCCTGCTGCGATCGCCTTGATGATGGAAAAATAACTCCCCACTTCTGTGACTTCGCGTTGCAGCAAGAAATTGGGCTCATCATACAGGAAGCTTTGTTTTCTCAGGATGTTCTTATCTATGGCATCGTAGAGGTTGTCAGCTTCAGTGAAGAGTTCAATATATTGGGGGACTCCTCCGGTAACGGAGTAGAACTCTATCAACTCTTTACGACTCTTGGATGGGAAGAATTCCTTGTAGTAGAAGAATGGTATTTGTTTCAGACTTATCTGGCCTGTTCTTCGCCCATACAGGGGACTTG
>CAYXYD010000085.1:9525-11924 GCA_964469205.1 uncultured Sphaerochaeta sp.
TGCTTTTCATTCTCTTCAGTCACCATAAAATAGAGTGCATTCTTCTCCTTCATGAAGGTATTGCAGAGCTCGGTCTTTCCCACCCTTCGTCTGCCATATAGAACTATGAGAGATGATCCTTTTCGAGTATATTCATCCTGCAAGAATGCTAGATCATCTTCTCTGTCAATAAATTGCTTCATAGGTAACTCCTATGATTATTATAATTTCAAGTATAATAATACAAATCCTTATCTTTCTCTTACATTTGGGTTCTCTCTATCCGATCAAGAGGCGGTGCAACAACAGGAGAGAGTGAGGCAATATATGCTATAACCTTCTTTAGAACGTCACCGTCTTATCAGCCCATTCCACCATCTGGATACAGTCGATCATAGTACTGATGGGACATACTTCAGTCTCACCCATCTTCCTCGATTGTAGGCAGCTTCCACAGGCAAGCATTTCACCATCGAGAGCATGAAAGGTTGCAACCTGCTCAGTAACATTGAACTTCTCATGCGTAAGGGTCTCTATCTCCACAGCTTCGCCCATCAGGAAGACTTTTACCTCATGACCGCTTTTCTTTGCAGTCACAGCAAATCTCATCGCATTCCAGGCTTTCTCATACTCTTTCGTTTCAATGATTATTCCAAGCTTCATTCTAGTACTCCTTTATGACCTTCTGCAAACTCACCAGGACAACATCAATCTCTTCTTTTGTAGTATGACGGCCCAAACTGAACCGCACAGCACCCCGTCCAACCCTATCAGAGACCTCCATGGCAGCCAAGACTGGTGATATGGCTGTCGTCCCTGCATGACAGGCAGAGCCTGTAGAGGCCGCAACATCGCTAAGAGCACCCAAGATCTTGTGCCCGTCATACCCTAGGAAGCTTATGTTGAGCGTATTGGGAAGCTTCTTTTCTGGATGACCGTTCAGATGTATGGTTTCTCCAAAAAGCTCTTTCAGCCTGGTATGGAAATACTCTGTAAGGCGTTTGACAGTGCTACTCTGAAGCTCTGTCAGGGCAATCTCACAAGCCTTGCCCAGTCCAACTTCAAGAAGGATGTTCTCAGTACCTGCCCTTCTTCCCTTCTCATGGTCAGCCCCATGGATCAGGGGCTCGATGTGAAGACCTTCTCTCATGTACAGCGCTCCAACGCCTTTCGGGGCGTAGAGCTTATGACCGGCTATGGTTAGAAAATCGATACCAAGGGATCTTACATCGAGGGGAACCTTCCCTACAGACTGGGAAGCATCGGTATGGAACAGCACTTCATGATTTTTACATATCCGACCTATGGCCTCGATGGGTTGCACCGTCCCAACCTCGTTGTTGGAGTGCATAATTGTGACCAGTATGGTCTTCTCTGTGATAAGGCTTTCAATATCAGAAGGGTTTACCATGCCATAGTGATCGACCGGGACATAGCTGACTTCATAGCCAAGTGACTCAAGGTATTTGCAGGGTTTGAGAATGGCAGGATGTTCGATCTGAGATGTTATTATGTGGTTGCCTGTGTTCTTATAGGTGTGGGCAACCCCTTTGAGGACCATGTTGTCTGATTCGCTTCCGCCACTGGTAAAGATTATTTCGTCTGCTGAACAGTGTATCAATGAGGCAACCTGTGCCCTTGCCTGTTCTACAGCTGCTTTTGCAGCAAGGCCCAAGCTATGGGTGCTGGAAGGGTTTCCAAAATACCCATACAGGAAAGGTAGCATTGCCTCTGCCACGTTTGTATCTATGGGTGTTGTTGCATTGTAATCTAGGTAAATCATCCTATTGCCTCCCAGCTTGTTATATTTTCTACTTAACACTTTCAAATCACGTGTAAGACAGTAATATCTGAATGAATCAACTACAAGTCCAGTTAAGCGCAAATCCAAATCCTGTTCTCTGATTTTGAAACGAACCTTATATTGATTATTGTCGACAACCTAAATGGTATAAAGAATTGGTGTTGCTTATGTAGGAATAGCAATTCCAACCGCAGAAGTGATTTTAATCTGATTACTAATTGCAGTATACAAATCAACTTCAACTTCTGGAGTTTCTACAGAAACTACAAGTGAATATCTCACTTTATTATTGGATTTTCTCAAATGACTTCTTTCTCGCCACCAACCAACAACCGGATAAACTGCAATATAGTTTGCATCACACAGATTTACAGCTAAATCCTCACAATAATCAGAATGTAATGAACCTACATCCCGATTTTTTACTCCTAAATACCAATTTCGGCTACTTCCATCACCACTATCTGTTTTATCCAATATGCCGTAAAACCCCGTCTCTTCAGGTCGGGGATATAAGGCATCCACCCTTACACCGGGTTCTGCTGTTTTTCAATATACTGATTGATAACGTCCAGCGGAGAGCCGCCACATGAACTGGTCAAGTAGACATTCATAG
>CAYXYD010000086.1:0-3527 GCA_964469205.1 uncultured Sphaerochaeta sp.
GGTAAAGATTGGGTAAATGAGAAGAGAGCCTTGGTTGTATCCTCTGAGGTAATGGCAATGCTCCAATGATGGGCTTCAATTATGGCCTTGACTATGGAAAGCCCAAGACCGGTTCCCTCACTGGAGCGGGCCTCTTCCCCACGATAGAGACGGTCAAACATATGAGCGAGCACTTCCGCTCCTATTGTACCCTCATTCTCTATACAGAGTGTCTCTGCCCTATTTGTCTGTCCTACTGTTACCACAAGCTGTATAACCGTCCCTTGCTTACCATATTTGATGGCATTTGAAAGAAGGTTTCCTAGAGCTCGTTCCAACAGGGAAGGATCGGATGCCAGGATTGCCTTTGGCGAAAGTATTTTCAGGGTCATACCCTTTTGTTTTGCCGGCTGTGCATACTGTTCACATAATGAGTGTAGGAAGAGATCAAGCTTCACATCTTGCAGCTTCGGGCTAAAGCCGGGCGTCTCCAGATGGGAGAGCAGAGCAAGGCTGTTTACCAGCTTTTCCAGTTTTTCTGTTTCAAGAACCAATTTTTCCAAGCGTGGCTTCTCCACCTTGAAGACACCATCGACCATAGCTTCCAATTGTGCACGCAAGACAGACAAGGGAGTGCGCAAGTCATGGGCCACATCCTCTGCCCACTGCCTGCGTAGCTGCTCTTCCTCTACCAGGTGTTCCTGCAAAACCTGTGAGGCTACTGCAATGTCGTTAAACTCGGCAACCTTGCCCAACAGGAGTGGGACGTCCCGCTTCCCCTCGGCCATGCTTTGCAAAGCCTGAACTACACTTTTGCTCTCCTGTTTCAACGGTCGGGTAAACAGATATGCAAGGAACAGGGAAAGAGCTGCTGCCGTCATCAAACCCCAAAAGAGCAATAGCTTGGAAGCTGCAATGAGAAACCCATTGGAAGCCTGCTCCTCAAAAGGGGGCAGATGTAGGGCAAACCGGAAGGCCAAAGTGCCATCATCAAGTGTCACATCATTCCACTGTTGGATGTCCTTAAGATTCTTGATAGCTATCCTGGCCCTTCCTGTACCCCTTTCCGCTTCCTTATAGAAATAGAGCAGTGACCCATCGGCTCCTGTGACCACAAGATAGTCCGGAGAAAAGGGAAGTCCTTCAAACGAGCTATTAAGATCCTTCTGTGTCACTTCTGAGCCTATGCTGGTTAGGTCTTGCAGCGTGGTGGTAACATACTGGTGCAAGGACTTGTTCTCATCCTCATGCCAGATCTGCATAATCTCACCAAGTCCAAAGGTAAGCAGCAGAGCAAGGACCAAAGCGAACATGCCAAGGGAGATAAGCACCAGAACCAAGGTCCGTACCGAAAGACGATTGAAAAACTCCGGGAGCTTTATTCTACTCATAGCACTGCCTCTCCTACCCATTTGTATCCAAAGCCCCGTACGGTCTCTATCCACTGCCCATCACCAAGCTTTGACCGGAGGTTTTTCAGATGGGTATTGACGGTACGGTCAGATCCATCATGCAGATAGTCCAGACACTCACCAAGGATTCTATCCCGACTGATGAGCTCTCCTGGATACGAGGAAAGAAAAGCCACTATCTTCCACTCTACCTTTGTAAGGGAGACCTCTGTGGCATTGACCAAGACCTGATGGGTTATCTTGTTGATCGAGAGGCTTTGGCTATCCACGTTCCACTCTTTGATGAAGTCATTCTGCTCTCCGGGGGGGGTGTGGGAAATATCCAGTCTTCTCAGTATGGCCTGCACACGCAAGACCAACTCCCTCGGGGAGAAGGGTTTTACGATATAATCCTCTGCTCCGAGTTCCAAGCCCAGGATACGGTCACTCTCTGACTCCCTAGCGGTAAGAAACAAGAAAGCGACTTCGCTATGGGCTTCATGGATACGCTTGGCAAGCTCAAAGCCATTGCCATCAGGGAGCATCACATCCAGAATGCACAGACGTGCTTTCTTGAACTCCAAGGACTCTACCACCGAGGCAACAGTGCTGAACTGTTCAACCTCGTAGTCAGAGAGTTCCAGATAGGAACAAATCGTTTCGCGTATGGCATCATTGTCTTCCACTACATATATCATGGTCCAAGTGTACGCTCTCAATTATGGAGAGAGCAAGGACAGAACAGTCAAAACTATTCGCTCTAGCCAATCTTCACCCAATCTTTACCTATTCTTGCGATGAGATATTCCAAGAGAAGGCAATACTCTCATTGTACGGAGGTGCATCATGGTTTCCAAACGATATTTCCTGATAGGTATGCTTATGCTCAGTCTCTTTCTTCCCCTCTTCGCCTGTGAAATGGAGTTCAGGATCTCAGGCCCTGCTATGACAGATATGAGAATTCTTCCAGGCTCTACGATAGCTTTAGAGAAAGGGGCGTCCTATTCTCTTCAGGTAATCTTCTCTGAAGATCATCGAAACTGCAAGATTCCCCCTGAAGACACCCTCTTCATGCTGGACAAGCAAAAATGGAGGGTGGACAAGACCGAACAGGGAGTTGTCCTACAGAGTCCTATAGTTTGGGAAATAGAGGCCAAACGCACAAATGAGACAACCATCTCATTTGTAGCGTCACAAGAGGGGCTAAGAGTCCTCAACATCTGCCGCATCTGCACAAAGGGAGGCTATGATGAGAACATCATCTTCTCTGTCACATAGGACAAGAAAAGCGAGAAGGATTCGCACCTTTGTCCAGGCAATCCTCTTCTTGGGTGCACTAACCCTCCCTGTAGGGATCTTCCATATGATATGCCCCATGGGAGGCATAGCAACACTGACCAGGCTAGGCAGCCAAGGTCTGTTTATCCCAAAGACAGGAATTGCCAACATCATACTTCTCTCTGGGGTGCTCATAACCACACTAGTGGCAGGTCCTGTCTTCTGTGGCTGGCTCTGTCCCTTGGGAAGCGTGCAGGATTGGACCAACATCTTGGCAAAAAAAGTAAAAATACCCCAAGCCAAGATTTCCCCAAACATTGACCGACTAATGAAGATTACCAAGTATCTTATTCTGGCCCTCATACTCTACATGACGGCAAAGAGCTTCAATCTGGTATTCATCAAAGCAGATCCCTACTATGCCCTGATGCATTTCTACACAGGAGAGGTTGCTCCCCTTGCCTTGATCATCCTCTTCACAACCCTTATAGCATCGCTGTTCATCCAAAGGCCTTGGTGTCGGTGGCTCTGTCCTTTGGGTGCAGTACTTTCTTTCATTGGGAAATTCAGCATCCTGAAGATCAAGAGACCATCAGATGCCTGTATAGCGTGTGGAGCTTGCAGCAAAGCATGTCCTGTTGGCCTTGACCCAAGTGAGAACAAAACAGTAGAGAGTAGCACCTGCATCAGATGCGGATTATGCGAAGCAGCATGCCCTCCCAAACTGCGTAAGCCGAGCCATACCTACACCATCTCCCTCATCATAGCCTTGGTTCTGACATCACTGTTCTTCCTAGCCCCACTGCTTACCAGTGCTGGATCTACCCTTGATGGTACAACACCAACTGCACAAATAAGCATGCAGACAAGGCTCAATGA
>CAYXYD010000086.1:3627-11855 GCA_964469205.1 uncultured Sphaerochaeta sp.
TTGACCGCTCATTATCACCTACCAAAGCCCAACTATAGTCTTTGTCATCAAGACCAAAGACCAAGTAATCTGAGGCAAAAAGGTGAAAGAATCGTACTTTCAAGGCACCAGGTACTGCATCGTCGGGTCTCCAGGCAATGGCCTTCGCCTTGACATAAGGGCCACCGAGCTTATGTTTGAATCCACTGTTGATAACCTGAATCTTCCCGTCAGGGCGCAACGAGTATTCGGCGGTGACCCCCACAAGCTTCTTTTCAAAGCCGTGGGCAAACCTAGCTATCTCATACCAGCGTCCAAGGTATCGCTCAACATCCAGTGATGGAACAGTTTTCAGTGCTACTCTTTCACGTTTCATACACTAGGCCCTCCCGGACCATAGTTCATTGTACCGAAAGTCTTTGCTTTCTGGTAGCCCTCAGTTGATCGAGGGTTTCATCAAGCATTTCTTGCAACAGTGCAAATCTCTTTCCCTGATCATCCTTATCACCTGCAAGCAGGCAAGATGCAATATGCTCGGGAATGGTGAGTGCCTTCTCTTCCAAAGCCTTACCTTTCTTTGTCACCCGAACCTCAACGGTACGCTCATCGGAGGGAAGGCGCTTTCTCTCAACAAGCTTGGCACTTTCCAAGCGCTTCAGCAGCGGGGAGACGGTCCCTGTATCAAGACTGAGGGCAGTGCAGAGCTCTCCTACTGTTGCCTTCTCATGCTCCCACAGGTAGAGCAAGGTTATGTACTGGGCATAGGTAAGCCCTAGCTGATCCAAGAGGGGACGGTATGCAGCCATGAGCTCACGTTCCAAAGCGTAGAATCGAAAGCAGAGCTGGTTGGAAAGCATGAGCTGAGGATGTGCCATCAAAGGACCCCCTCTATCGAGGTTTTCAACTCTTTCGGTTCGGTCTTGGATGCAAAGCGCTCTACACTCTTGCCATCCTTACCTACCAGAAATTTGGTGAAGTTCCATTTTATCGAACCGCCCAAAATTCCTGGTGCCTGTTTTTTCAGCCAGACGTAAAGAGGATCGGCACCCTTACCATTGACTTCAATCTTACTCATGATAGGGAAGGTCACCCCGTGATTCAGCTTGCAGAACTCTGCGATTTCAGCATCACTGCCAGGTTCCTGATGGGCAAACTGGTCACAAGGGAACGCGAGTATGGTAAATCCTTTTTCCTTATACTCCTGATAGAGTTCCTCCAAGCCGGTATACTGGCCGGTAAAACCACATTTGCTTGCAGTATTGACGATAAGCACAGGCTTGTCACGAAAGGTGGATAGAGAGAGTTCCGATCCGTCGTTGCGCTTCACAGTGAAATCATATAGGGAAATTTCCATGGAATATTACTCCTATTGTCTATTTAATTGTGTAAAATATAACAGAGAGCAATAGGGTTTGTCAAGGAGGGTCTTCCTATCTTCTTAGGTAGCAGAAAACTCCCTGTCCGATTGAAGGGAGTTTTCTGACCGTGTTGTATCGGACTAGGTACCTACATCAGAGGAGCGTTCCCATTCTCATCTATCACCACACTTTTGGTAGGGTGGAAGTAGACCCGTTCACCGACAGCAAACCGGTCTGTAGGATGAGCCTGGACTCGGATGATCACTTGATCACAGATGATCTCATAGAGTATGTGTGCCCCCTTATAGACTTTATTGCTCACTACAGCTGTGGGAAGATCACGAACAGGGCCCTCATTCATGGCATAGAGTGCAACATCTTCAGGGCGTACGGCTACCAACAGAGGTTGGTTTTCCCTTTCCTTATATGAAGGGAGAGCAACAGGGATTCTCAGACGCGCAGCTCCTGCGATACGGATATGTTCTCCCCCATGGGTACGGGTTCCTGTCAGGATAGTATTGGTTCCCACAAAACTTGCAACAAACTGAGTTTTGGGATTCTCATAAATCTCATGGGGAGTCCCCTTTTGGATCACAGAGCCCTGATACATGACTGCTATCCTATCAGCCATTGCCATAGCCTCCGCTTGGTCATGGGTGACATGGATGACGCTCAGGTTGAGCTTTTGCTGTATCTTACGTATCTCCAGCTGCATCGTCTCCCTAAGCCTCGCATCAAGGTTCGAAAGAGGCTCATCAAGCAGGAGCAGGTCGGGGTTCATCACCAAGGCACGCGAAAGGGCGACCCTTTGTTGCTCTCCCCCACTCAGCTCATGAGGGTAGCGGTGGCCCTTGGCACACAGTTCAACCAGATTGAGGTTATGCTCCACGATCTCTAGTCTCTCTTTGGAAGGGACCTTGGCCATTTTAAGAGGATACGCCACGTTCTCATTGACGGTCATATGCGGCCATAAGGCATAGTTCTGGAAGACAAACCCTATCTTTCGATGCTCTGGAGGCACTTGTATCCCTTTCTCCGCAGAGAAGAGACATCGCCCGCCCAAAGTAATCTCTCCCTTTTCGGGCGTCTCTATACCTGCTATACAGCCCAACAGCGTACTTTTGCCACATCCCGAAGGTCCTAGGATAGCCAACAACTCCCCTTCATGCAGATCGAGGGAAAGGTTGTCAACTGCCTTGATCGATCCATACAGCTTAGAGATGTTCCTTATGTGCAGTTTTTCCATAGGTATGTTTCCTTGTTATGCGTTTGATGATGATATTGCCGATAAAGAGCAAAAAGATGATTACCATCGAGAGAGCCGAGGTCATCTCCAGCCCATAGGATTGGGAGTGCATGCCGAACAACAGTACCCCCACCGTCTCCTGTCCTGAAAAATACAGCATTAGGGAGATGGGAATCTCCCGTAAGGCTATCAGAAAACAGATGATAAACCCTGACTTCAAGCCCGGAGCCAAGATAGGTAGCGTAATGGTCATAAAGCTTTGCAAAGGCGAAGCTCCGGACAGCCTTGCAGCGGCGAGCAACCTGGTATCGTAGTGCTGGATCAGGCCGGTTACCTGTTTCATCACAATGGGGATGAACAGGACCATGTAGGTGAGGATGATAGCCCAAGGGGTTCCATACACACGCAGTGGTGCTCGATTCCAAGCAAGAACCGCGGCTACTGCCAGCACAATGTTGGGAAAGGCCATCGGCCATGTCGCAATTGATTCAAGCACTTTGGAACGGGTTGTCTTGGAAGTATGGGCGACATAGGCAGTGGTTCCCCCTATGACCAGGGCAAAAGAAGCAGCAACAACCCCATAGACGATGCTATTGCGAAAGGCTATGAGCGCTTTTCCCTTAGGGGATAGGAGCTGGGCATAGTTTGCCAAGGTAAGGTACTGCCACTGTAGGGGCAGACCCCATCGCTTGAGGAACGAGGAAAGGAACATGGTTATCAAGGGCAAGATGACAGTAATACCCATAACCAGGAAAAAGACGAGGGAAACCCAGAGCGCATGTCCTTTGAGCCTCACAAGTGAATTGGACCCACCCTCTTGTCCTACAGAGGCGTATCGCTGTCCCTTTTTAGTCATGGAGTGCTGGCTCCAGAACAGGACGGTGGAGATCGCAACCAAGAAGAGAGAGACCGCCGCTGCAGTTGCAATATCCAGCCCGCTGATGGCTGAATAGACCAAGGTGGTCAGGTACTCCTTGCGTGCAGGAAGGGCAAGCAGCGCCGGGACAGTAAAATTTGCCATCGTCCTGGAAAAGACCAGCAGAGCGGTTGCAAACAAGCTGGGTCTGATAAGGGGCAGAGTTATCGTCCTTACAGTCGTCCAAAGAGATGCTCCGCTGAGCAAGGCTGCTTTTTCCAAGTTTTTTTCTTGTTGTGCAAGGGAATTGCGCAAGGACATGTACATCAGCGGATAGAGGTGCAACGCCATGACAATGGCCACAGCTCCTATGGAGTAGTAGGGAAAGGAGTATTCCCCAAAGGTGAAGAGGGAGCGCAATATCCTTTCCAGATACCCATTTCTCCCAAAGAACTGCACCCATGCCAGACCCATTATGTAGGGAGGGATGATGAAGGCGATCATGGAAAAGCTACGAATGGCCTTTTTGAAGCGAAAATCACTCTTTACCTCAAGCCAGGCCAAAGAGAGGCCAAGGATAAAAGTTATGAGGGTTGTTAAGATCGATGTGGCCAAGGAGTTTCCAAAGGCCACCCATGTGCCTCGATGCAAGAATATAGCGAAGACCGCGAGCCCTTGGGAGGATGAGCCTTGCGAAAAGCTCTGTACAAAGAGCACTATAGGGGGATAGAGGATAAAAAAGGCAAGTATCAGTGAGAGGAGCCCCAAAGCTCCCCTCACCAAAACCTTATTGTGAAATCTTTGTAAATTCATCTCTGATAGTGTCCTGTATCTCTGATAGCTCATCCCAATTCACTCGTTGCACCTTGAGGTCTCCAGGAATCCCCTGAGGAAGGGGAACATCCTTACGAACACTGATGAAACTGGAATTGGCTGTTATCATCTGTGCTTGTTTTGAGAGGAGAAAATCAACAAAATCTTGGGCAACGAGTTGCATCTCGGGCGAGCGCGAAGCATTCTTGCTGATGGCAACCGGCCTTGGAATAGCTAGGGCACCTTCCTCTGGCCAGCTTATCATAAGAGGCGTAGGATACCCTTCCATCTTTGCCTTCTTCTGCAGTCTCAATACCGCATCATGAGGGGCGATACCTACATCAAACTCCCCTTCTTGAATCTTTGAGGGCACATCGCTGTTCTTTCTGGCAAGGAAGAGCCCGTTCTTTACCAAAGAGGTCTGATAGCTCCAGTCACGCCCAAACATATCCCACAGCGATGCAACTATTGCAAGAGCCGTTGAGGATTGTGCGGGGTCAGCGTGGGTGATCTTACCCTTGAGGGAGGGATCGAGCAGGTCAAGATACGAACGGGGTACCCTATCACCTTGTAGCTTGTCCCCATTATAGATGATCACGCCATAGCGCTCATTGACCAGAGTATAGTTCTTGTCGGTGAGGAACTCATCCTTCATGGCAGAGCTGTGTTTTGACACATACCCATCAAGTACTCCCTTCTTGTCCAGAGCATCAAACAACAAAGGGTCCGATCCCCAGAAGACATCAGCCTTGATGGAACCCGATTGCATCTCTGTCCATACCCTCTGACGCAACGGGCCACATCCCATCTGCACAAGGTCAATCACATCACCATGCTCTTTTTCAAACACCTCTTCCAGCTTCTCAAGCATTGCAGCAGGTCCTGAAGCATAAAAGGTTATGTGCTCACCCTTCTTGGTAGAAGAGCCTGCCTCTTCTTTAGTCCCCTGTGCATAGGCAAAAGTAGTGAGCACTACAAGGATGCCCACAACTAGTGCAAGTCTCTTTCGTTTCTGTACCATACGTTCCTCCGTTCTTATTAAATGTTAATCAAGACTAACAAACCTCCCCATGATTACCCTTTTTACAGGAAGAAAGTCAATAATTGAATCTAAAAGCACTCAATCCTTGCTCATACTTTTGAGATTAATGCGCAAACTACACACAACACACACAAATATCTCTCTAACAGAGTACATTCTGGGGTATATTTGTATATGAGCATATTTTGAATTGTTAGCCTTTGAAAACTCATGCAGGATATAAAGAATTCATAGGACAAAGAGAGTTTATGTGTGTTAGTACGAGAAAGAAACATCTGAACATGCATCAGATCAAGGCTCTGCATGGTGGTTCAGTACTCTGCCAACCATACACAAGAGTACCCGTACCTTACACAAGCAATTATGCCTCTTGGAACTGTCACCCACATCAGGTGCTTTCACCACCTAGGTATTGCCTATGCTGGGCAAACAACAAAGTAGCGACCCTATTTACTGTCGGGTCGCTACTATAGTTCATACTATGTGAGGTACTGTATTCCTACGGAAGCAGTACAGCATCGATCACATGGATTACACCGTTGGATGCTTTAATATCAGTAATGATAACCATAGAACCATTTATCATAACCTTTCCTCCTACCACTTTAATTGCTACATCCTTACCAAGAACAGTGGGAGCTGATGAGAGTTTTACCACATCACTTGCCATTACTGCACCGGGAACAACATGATAAAGCAAAATATTGGTCAATGTTGGAATATCGTTCAGCAAAGCTTCTACAGTACCCTTAGGCAATTTTGCAAAGGCTGCATCTGTTGGAGCGAATACGGTAAATGGACCATCACTCTTTAGGGTCTCAACTAGATTTGCAGCACCAAGAGCAGTTGCAAGGGTAGTAAAGCGACCGTCGGCTACAGCAATATCTACTATGTCTTTCGGCATTGGAGGAAGCAATACAGTATCGATGACGTGGATTACACCGTTGGATGCCTTAAGGTCGGTAATAATAACCATAGAATCATTTATCATAACCTTTCCATCTACTACCTTAACTGCTACATCCTTACCGAGGACAGTGGGAGCTGATGAAAGTTTGACCACATCACTTGCCATTACCGCACCGGGAACAACATGATAGAGCAAAATATCGGTCAATGCTGGAATATCGTTCAGCAAAGCTTCTACAGTACCTTTAGGTAATTTTGCAAAGGCAGCATCTGTTGGAGCGAATACCGTAAAAGGACCATCGCTCTTTAGGGTCTCAACTAGATTTGCAGCACCAAGAGCAGCTGCAAGGGTGGTAAAGCGACCGTCTGCTACAACAATATCCACTATATCCTGCTGTTTAGGTGGTGGTGCCATTTCTTTAGTTCCTGCTGCAAAGGCAAATTGTCCGAGTGCAAAAAGCACCATCAATACAATAATCATTTTTTTCATTTGTAAATCCTTAATTTTTATTTTTTTAGTAATTATTTAATATACTAATAGGAATATATAATTAAAATATATATTAAGTCAAGTAAGAAGAGAACTCTATTAGTAATTAATTTTAATAACTTTCTAAAAAAAATATATTTAAATATTAACTGTTTTTAAAGTATAGATTTATTCTTTTTTTTCATACATAGATTTTAGTACATTTGCTTTGAAAAGAAATCAACAAAACCTATTGGTGGAGTAAAAATAGGATACAGGCCTGTTACTGGGGTACTCAGAAGAGAAAAAATGATACTATCACGCCATGGAGTCTGCACAAACAATCAGTGGAAAAAGGTTCTACTCCTCACATACTATATATTGGTGTTTTTCAGCAAACATAAGTGAAGGCCATGCCCGAGCCGGACATGGCCTTCACAAACAATACGGAGTTTTCTATCCCTATAGGTTTTTCCGATTACCTCTCAGAGAGAGAATCTTATTTCTCGTCGCTGGAACGGGCCCAGAGGTTGATATTGCCTTCCTGGGCATACTTGTCGATCTCTGCAAGCTCATCATCGGTAAAGATGAGGTGGTCCAGAGCCCCTACATTCTCCTTGATCTGATCAGGTGAACTTGCACCGATAAGCACTGTGGTTACTTCCTTACGTCTAAGGACCCAGCTGAGAGCCATCTGTGCAAGGCTCTGCTTGCGCTTTTTGGCTATCTCGTTGAGGGCCTTGATACGGGAGAGGTTCTCCTTGGTCAGCATCTTGGTAGAGAGGGATGAACCATCCTTGCCAGCTCTGCTGTCCTCTGGAATGGTAGTGAGATACTTGTCAGTGAGCATACCCTGTGCCAAGGGCGAGAAGCAGATGGTACCTATACCCAGATCACCTAAGGTATCCAACAGGTCCTCTTCCACCCAACGGTTGAGCATGGAGTAGGAAGGCTGGTGAATGAGAACAGGCACGCCACGGGAAGCAAGAATATCATGGGCTTCACGGGTCTTCTCCGCCGAGTAGGAAGAGAGACCGACATATAGGGCCTTTCCTTGCTTGTAGGCAGTTTCCAAAGCACTCATGGTCTCTTCAAGCGGAGTGTTGGGGTCGAATCTGTGAGAGTAGAAGATGTCAACATACTCCAAGCCCATGCGCTTGAGGCTCTGATCGAGACTGCTAAGCAGATATTTCCGACTTCCCCACTCCCCATAAGGTCCTGGCCACATGTTGTAGCCTGCCTTGGTGGAGATGATAAGCTCATCACGGTAGGCACTGAGGTCCTGGGCAAAGAGCTTGCCGAAGTTCAGCTCAGCCGATCCTGCAGGGGGTCCATAGTTGTTGGCAAGGTCGAAGTGGGTTATCCCCAAGTCAAATGCCGTGTGAATCATGGCCCTTGCATTGGCCAATGAGGTTACATCACCAAAATTATGCCAGAGGCCCAACGAGACTGCGGGAAGCTTTAGCCCGCTCTTTCCACAATAGTTATACAGCATTGAATCATAGCGATTCTCTGAAGGTACATACATAATTCCTCCTATTTTGTATTGTCAGCAT
>CAYXYD010000087.1:0-11813 GCA_964469205.1 uncultured Sphaerochaeta sp.
TAATGCAATATGATAAAGGATTCTCCATAAATAAGCAACAAACGAAAAATCCCAGTACATGCTAGAAACAAGGAAAGTATTGGCTTTTGAGAAGAAAAATGCAAGTGATGCATCATTTTCACATGTGGTATACAGAACCCTACAATTTGATTATAGTAGCATGATATGAAAGCTTTGCACCTATTCAGTTCCCATACGATGAGGGGAATCATACGTATTTATAACCTACAGACAGAGAAGACGCTCTTGCTCAAGAGCGAAAACCTCACTGAAGATATCCAAAAGATTCGTTTTGCCCTTGACTTGGGAAACTTTCCCAACAAGGAACTGCAAGACGAATATGAAGAGCATGGTCTGGAGATCTACACCATTGACCCCCTGCTAATTGCAGAAAAGAGAGAAAGTCTCGACCGACTCCTCCAACAAGGAAAAGAGAAACTCGAGGAACTTAACATTCCCTTTTACCAGAGTTGAAGCAAACACCTGTAGCTCTGTTCTCTGTCCATATGGAGGACAGGGATGTTCCATCAAATGCTATTTGCACATGAACGGGCAATCTATACTAAAACCATCATATCCGACCTGCAAGCGACACTCCCCTTCTGTTCCCAAACAATAAGGGGCGTCTTACGTATCTATAACCTACAGACAGAGAAGACGCTTTTGCTCAAGAGCGAAAACTTTACCGAAGACATTCAGAAAATTCGTTTTTCCCTAGATTTGAGAACCTTTCCCAACAAGGCCCTGCAGGACGACTATGCAGTACAAGGTCGCAAGACGTACAGAATAGAATCTCTGCTTATTGCAGAAAAGAATGAAAATCTTGATAAGCTTCTCCAGCAAGGAAAAGAGAAACTTCAGGAACTTGACGTTCTTTTTTACCAGAGCTGAAGCAATCATCCCTAGTACTGTTCTCCTTGCATATGGAGGAACAAGATGTACTACCGAATGCGCTTTACCAGTGAACGCTCTATCTACACTACAAGTATGAAGGCTAACCAGTTGCTTTTGCGGGTCTACCTGCACATCGAGGCTCAAGGGGGCAACATTTTGGATTACACCCTGTTACCCACCCTACTGGATCTGCTCATCGAGCTGCCGGGAGGAGAGCCCCAGTTCAGCTTTCTTGAGCATCAGTGTACCTTGGAACATATCCCCAACACCAAGGCCCTCCTCTACCATTACAAAAATATCAGCCACCATCTCCCCTTTTCGGGAAAGGACTACCCCCTGTGTGGAACGTATGAGGCCTACCATGGCAGCAACTGTCTCAGTTCCCTGGGGAAGATGGGCCCATTTCCCCAGGAACTAAGCATCCAGACCATCCTGCATGAAAAAAGCTCCCCAAAATCAGGGAGCCTAGAAATGCTTGCTTGACACTGAATTATAGGCCCTTACGGGAACAGCAAACATGTTTTCTTATGATCATATGCTCTTATTTACTTGTAGCCCTATCCTTCAAGATAAGTTTGCGTACAGCCTCAACTGCCACCTTGATGGCAGAATCAGTATCGTGAAACTTGGGATTATCCATTCCCAGCAGCTCACGCTCCTGGTTACCTACCACCAAAAAGGCACTGCCACAGCGTGCACCCAGCTTGGCGGCAACTACGAACAGGGCTGCACTTTCCATCTCACTGGCAAGCACCCCCAGGCGTTTCCATGCTTCCCACTTGTTGATCAGGTCATAGGAGACAGGCATCTCTGAGGGAGAGTGCTGGCCATAGAAGGAGTCCTTGCACTGCACTACCCCAGCATGGCTCTTGTTGCCAAGTTTTTCTGCCGCCTCCATAAGAGATTTGACAACCTCAAAGTTGGCGACAGCTGGGAACTCGATCGGAGCGTACTCACGGCTTGTGCCCTCCATCCTGACAGCTCCGGTGGCAATGACCACATCGCCGCCCATCACATCAAGGGCAATGCCGCCACAGGTGCCCATTCGGATAAAGGTATCGCTTCCACACTTGAAGAGCTCCTCCATAGCGATGGAGGCTGAAGGACCACCTATGCCTGTTGAGGTAACCGATACTTTCTCCCCTTCAAGGGTTCCTGTATAGGTGACATACTCACGGCTATCGGCAACCAGAATGGCATCATCAAGATATTTGGCTATCAAAGGGACGCGCTTGGGATCGCCTGGGAGTATGACGTACCGCCCTACATCGCCTTCAGCAATATGCAGATGGTATTGGATACCAGTTCCATTCATGTAATCAGACATAGTTGACTCCTTATAAAAAGCGTAGCATGAAGAGCACAAGTTAGCAAGAAAACACCGTTACAACCACTGTATTACCTTAATATCCCATATCCTTGAGCAAAGCCGAAAGGACTCTGAAGCGTTTTCCCAAAAGCTCACCACCCTCTCCGATGGCATCAGCGAGCAGGCGGATGTCTGTGTCGATAAGGGGATTGTCTGTGCAGACTTCAACGGTCATCGCGTCTCCCTGCATCCCGATCCTGTCGATCTGAGGATTATCAGGATCATAATACTTGGGGAATCTGTAGGCATCCTGGAAATAGAGATTGGTCCTACACAAGAGGATTCAAGATCGAGCACCCTATGCAAAGGAAGCTCCTCACTCTGACGGGACCACTTCTCCCCGGTATGGCGCCACACCTTTGCAGAAGCCTCTACACTTCCACGGTCATTCCACTGGGCAAGCCCGATGGAAAGGCCCTGTGCATCCGAGTCATAAGCCCTCTTGCCATCGACTTCACCGTAGTTCTCAACGACAATTACAGGTTTGTGTTTCAGTGTGGTAGGAATTTTCATACATGTATCCTCTTAGCTTCTGGGTATTTTTCCAGATATATTTCGGTAAGGATAGCAAGGTCACCCTTGTAATCCTTAGATTCATCATCTTTGTCATAAGGCAGCTCTTCAAGAACTGAGTAGCTGAAATGCTCGCCTCCCACCTTATCATACAATTGCTGCACCTCCGGTTCATTAAGCAAAGCACCGACTGATAGGCGGAACAGTAGGGAGTTCTTGGTTACATCCAGGTTATTTTATAAAAACACAAAGGTCTTACCCATACCACCATCCTCGGGAAGAGCAAAGCGGTAATCGGTGACTATAACACTTTTTTTCAGATACTCCCCTATCCCACGGCTGAGAATGCCATCACCATAGCCATGGATGATGGAAAAGGTTGCAAATCCATGTACCAGAGCACTCTCCATCTGGATATCCAGAGCTGAGAGGGCCTCTTCCAAGGTCATGCCCCGTACATCGAGGACCATCTTGGGAGGGGGGGCACTGCTGTGGTACTGCACATGGACCTTTTTCTCTTCCTTTTTCTTGGGAAGCGAGAGTTCACTCTCAGCGAGGGTGAACTTCATCGTTCCGATGGCCACTATCCACTTGCCCTTTGAAGCCCTACGGATGACACGACCTTCCCGCCTGGCTTTTCCACACAGCACATCCATGTTCGGCATAATCTGTATGGGGGTAGTAGGTTCACTCTCAGGCTCCAACTCTTCGCTCTGCATCTGTATTTGCTTATCTGTCAGATCGTGTTTCTCTTGCACAGAAGAGACGAATGCTTTGACTTTTTTGGTCTTCTCTCGGGTAATTTCGCCGCTACGCAGTTCTGCGACAAGGTTTTCCAGCTCGCTGCTTTTTTCGCGCAAGAAGCGGTAAAGGTCGCTACCCTGTTCCTGTTTCAGGATAAGGGCATCCTGTTTCAGCTTCAGCTCTTTCAGCTGGAAAACCTATACCTGTTGCTGTAGCTTGTAATGACGGTCCTTCAGATTCAGCTCATGCAGATCTGCTTCACGCCTACGATTCTCCAGATCTTTGATGATCTCCCCTATCTCGACAGCTTCACTGCCTAGGTACTGCTTTGCCTTGTCCAATACCTCTGAGGGAAGACGCATCGTCTTTGCTGTGTCCAGGGCATGGCTGTCACCAGGGATGCCACTGATGACCCTGAATGTGGGCAAGTGGTTCTGATCATCAAACTCCATCGAGGCGTTTATCACATTCTCCTTGGCATAGGCAAACTGCTTGAGCACCCCATGGTGACTGGTCACCAAGGTAAGCTTGGCTTTTCGGATACAGTACTCCAACGTTGCCCTAGCAAGGGCCGCTCCCTCAACAGGGTCGGTACCGCTTCCCAGTTCGTCCATGATAACCAGGGAATTTTCGGTCATGCTTCGTAGGATGTGCCCTATCTGCTTCATATGACCACTGAAGGTGGAAAGTTCTTCCTCAATGCTCTGCTCGTCCCCTATATCGGTAAAGACATCATCAAAGAGAGGAAGGGCACTTCCATCCTTTGCTGGAATGAAGCCACAAAACTGGTTAAGCAGAGCCATAAGGCCAACTGTCTTGATCGTGACGGTCTTTCCCCCGGCATTGGGTCCTGAGATGACCACAGCCTGTACTTTACCCTCGAGGGTAACGGTGATGGGAACCGCCTTCTTCCCTAATAGAGGGTGACGTGCATCAAGGAGAAGGCAGACATCACTGTCGAGGTTCACCTGTGTTGCATTATGATCAAAGCTGTAGCGAGCCGCACCAAAGAGTGCATCAGTGGAGCCGACCATCGCCATAAGGGAGAACAGTTCACCCTTACATTCTCGGGTCTTCTCATCGAGCTGGGCAAGCAGTTTGGCTATTTCAATCAGGATCTGGTTCTCAGCCATCACCACCGAGTTGTTCATCTCAACCAGCTTGTAGGGCTCCATGTAGACAGTATTGCCTGAAGAGGAAGCGCTGCTGATAAAGCCTTCCACTTCGCTACGGCGGTCATTGCGCACAGGAATGACCACCCTACCGTCACGGTAGGCACTCTGGTCGCTCTGCATCGCTAGGTTTTTGGTCTTCATATAGTCGGTGCAGAATCTGGATCGTTTACCCTTGGCCTGCTCGACCTGTTTACGCAAGGCCCGTATTGCAGGATGACTCTCCTTGACCTCTCCCGATTCGTCAAGGATCGTGTGAATGCTCGCCTTGAGGTGAACAAGAGAGAGATCGATGGCAGTACCAAGCAAGCCATATATGGCCTTGAGCGGTCCGCTATTTTCAAGACTTTGGTTGCAATATGCCAAAAACAACTCTGCACTCTCAATGTAGTGGGCAATGCCCATCAGAGCTTGCCCGTCAAGGACGAGCAGAGGGTTTTCTAAAATCTGTATAGCTTGTGTAATATCCACAAAAGATGCTGGGCTCTGTACATCGGAACGCCCTAGCAAGCGATAAAAGGATGCAACCTTCTCTTGGCGTTCTTCCAGCTCTGCCTTATCGGTCAAAAAGCCCATAGTCGCTAGGTACTGAAAGCCTTCATGGCTCAGGGCACTGCCTTGTATCTTCTGGAGGACTGAGAGAAATCCCAGGTCCTCAATACTCTTCTTGTTCATGTTTATCCATATTTCTGTATCGTTCTCGGCTCTGATCACTCTTTCCCATCCATTCAGGGCCTTTGACACCCAAGGAAGCGATCATTCTCAAATAACTGTCGTAGCGGTCGTGGTGGATCTTTCCCTCTTCCAAGAGTCGCTTGACTTCACAGTCAGGCTCTTCGATGTGCAGACAGTGATCGAATGCACACTTCTCTGATGGTTCGAGAAACTCAGGAAACGATTGGGCAATCCTTTGGGGATCGCCATGGGGAACCAGAATTTCTCGCACTCCCGGGGTATCGACCAGGGTAAAGTCAGGGCCGTCTATCATCAGCGAGTAGTTGGTGGTATGTCTGCCACGGTTATACTTCTCCGAGATCTCCCCGATCTTCTGATCCACATCCAAGATCCTATTGATGAGGGTGGACTTGCCTACCCCACTCTGTCCTATAAAGGCTACTGTCTTGCCTTTCAGCAAGGCTACAAATTCAGGCAGGCCATCACCGGTGATGGCACTGACCCCCCGTATGGTATAGCCGAGCTTGTTGTAGAGGGCAAAACGTTCGAATTCATCTTCGGTAAGCAGGATGTCACTCTTATTCATGACTATCATCACATCAACGCCTATGCTACAGGCTATGACGCGGTCTATGAACCGGGGACGGAAAGGAGGTGAGTCTGCACTGCAGACACAGACTATCATATCCATGTTGGCGACAACACTCTGGTTGCTGTTGCCCTTGACGTTCCAACGCTGAAAGCAGTTCTTCCGTTCAAGACGCTCAAGGATGAGGCCCTCTTTCGTTCCTGTAATCACATAAGAGACTCTGTCGCCGACAGCCAGGGGGTTGTATTCGTTAGAGACAGAAGAGAGCTGCTTGCCCTTTATCCGGCAAAGATAGCTTGTTTCTCCCTCCACAACGGTGTATATATTGTTGATTCCCCTGGTGACCAGACCTGTATGTTCCTGCATGTTTCTACTGTACAAGCAAAGAGCCCTGCTTGACAACTCTCTGAGATTTGATACTGTTAAGCCATGTTTAACTTCCAGACCTGCTCACAGCCAACGTGCAATACCTATATATGTGGAGAGGGCCCCTTCTGCTTTCGGCACAGCCCGAACAAGGAGGAGCTACATGCGAGTTGTGTAGCCTCTCTCCTAGGGGAAAAAGATGTGGTAGACCTCTCACTCACCGGTGGTGAGTTCGAGGACCTTACCATTCCCAAGAAAGGGTTTACCTCTTCCAACATGGCGTGGTGTACCTTCAGGAATGTCGATTTCTCAGAGTGCACGTTCATCACCAGTTTCTTTGACTTCTGCCTGTTTGAAGGGTGCCGATTCAATAACATAACCAGCAGGTACTCCATCTTCTCAGGAAGCAAGATGATCGACTGCGACTTCAGCGGCTCATCCATCACGCACACCAACTTTGTCGGTATCGATACGCTGGGATGTAACTTTGGTGATTGTGACCTCTATTACTCCAACTTCGGCACAAGTTTTCTTCGTGATACTGACTTCATAGACAGCAACCTCAAGAAGGCTGACTTCGCCAATACCAACCAAAGGCGGGTATCCTTTCGGTACTCCAACTACGAGGAGGCCCACCATTGAGAATATACCAGCATTTTTCTGTTATAGGATTCTGCAACACCTATCTCATAGGATCGAAGAAAGGCAGTGACGCCATCCTCATCGACCCCGGTCATGTGGATACCGAACTGATCCACCTCATCGAATCCAACGAGTTCAAGCTGAAGCATGTATTTCTGACCCATCGCCATAATGCGCATACAGCAGGCCTTGGCACCCTCATCAAGATATACAACCCGACCATCTATGCCTCAGCCTTCTCCTCCTACGAGTATCCGGTAAAATCCATCAGCGACCATCAGGTGCTGTCCTTGTGTGACCTCGAGGTTGAGGTCATCCATGTTCCAGGGCATAGCTTGGACAGCTTGGTATTTAAGATAGACCACGCCCTGTTCACCGGCGATACCCTGATGTGTGGCCGGGTCGGCTCCACAGAGGGCTACCGCGAACAGGCTCTGTTGCTACAGTCCATCTGGAAGCGCCTGATGAGCCTCAATGAGAACATCCTGCTCTTCCCGGGTCATGGAACGGCTAGCAAACTTCGTATCGAGCGGATGTTCAACCACCAGCTTCTGGAGTTGGGTGCAATGGCTACGGAAAGACAGAACTGGCGTGATGATGAGTGATAATTTGATTCAATTATTTAGCATGGTTGTAAAATAGGATAGAGTATTACTTACGGTCCCCTTGCACATGCTGTAGGAACCTTGGCGGCAAGGGAGAGCGGAAGGTAAGCCTTTCACCAGTTGTGGGATGATCAAAACCCAGCTCCAGGGCATGCAGCATAAGGGAGGTCCCATCCTCCTTGCCGTAGATCACATCCCCAATCACAGGATGATTCAATGAAGTGAGATGCACCCGTATCTGGTGGGTCCTTCCTGTATGGATATTGATACGTACCAAAGCATACGAGGGGAATTGGCGTAGTACTTTATAGTGGGTAAGGGCAGTCCTGCCCTCTTCGCCACTACAGGTGACAAAGCGTTTGCGGTTGCGAGTGTCACGCTTGATGTTGGTCTGTATGCTTCCCTCATCCCTACTGAAATTGCCTTTGGCAAGGGCTATATAGGTCTTGGTAGTGGTATGAGCCTTGAATTGGGCCGAAAGCGACCGGTAACTGGCAAGGGTACGAGCAATGACCAAAGTACCGCTGGTATCCTTATCGAGGCGATGGACAATACCTGGCCTGATCAGGGGAGAATCGAGGGAGATTCCCTCTGTTTCACCTTCCTCTTCCACTTCAGTATTTTCTGGTTTTTTGCCTTTCTCAACTACTATTTCGTCTTGGGCTTTACTAACCCTTTCTACAAATATCTTACTGAAATCCATCCCATACCGACCTAGAAGGGCATTAACCACAGTACTGTCATGGTTGCCGAGGGCCGGGTGGACAACCATCCCCTCCTCCTTGTTGATGACTAACAGTTCCTCATCTTCATACAGCACCCTCAAAGGTATGTCCTGCTCAGTGAGCCCATCAAAGATCTCTTCTATGTAGGTGACTGTAATCGTATCGCCATTTTTTATGGGTTTGGCCTTTTTGGCAGGGTTGCCGTTGAGCAGGATTGTTGTCCCTGGTTCGCTCAGAATAGCGCGACGCAAGCCCTGCTGGGCAAGATAGGCGTCAAGACGTATTTTCTCTTCAAGCTTTTCAACTGTCAATGTAAGACTCTGTTCTTGTATAGCCATTACTTGGTCTCCACTTCACCGATAATATAGTCGGCGACAGAGATGCCCAACGAAAGGCCACTGGCTATGCCACCTTGGATCAAGAGGGCTGTAAGGTCATCCTTTGCAGGAGGTGCCCATCCTGCATTAACTACAATGTTGTAGGTCAGGTTTGCCACAACCATAGTCAGGACAAAGGAACCGAAGAAGAGAATTTCTGCCCTTCTGAGCTTATAGGTCCACAGCGGAAATTCATCTTCCTGGTAGGGTTCATAGACAGGCAGGCTCTCACTGGCTAGGGGGAAAAGTGAAAGGCAAAATAGCAGGAGCACCATCATGAACAGCGTCTTTTTCATCATCGGTACTGCCTCTTACCAAACAGAGCTGTCCCTACCCTGACCATCGTAGCACCTTCGCGTATGGCAAGGGGGAAGTCTGCACTCATCCCCATGCTCAAGGTGGAGAAGTCAAAATGGGGATAGCGTACGCTACAAGATTGTTGTAAATCCCTTAGCAGTGCAAAGGCAGAACGGGTCTCCTTCTCGCCTCCTACTAGTGGGCCTATTGTCATCAGGCCTTTGATGCATATGCCTTGCAAGCTCTCCATGGCGTCAAGGGCACGATAGAGATCATCCTCAGTCTCAAAACCACTTTTGGATGCTTCTTCACTGGTATTGTACTGCAATAGGATGGGCATTTGTCTGTCTAGTTCCAAGCTGGCGGAGCTGATGCGCTTAGCTACCTTAAGTGAATCGACACTGTCGATGCCATCGACAAGGGGGACTATCTTCTTAACCTTATTGGACTGCAAGTGTCCGATAAGGTTAAGTTTCATTCCATCAGGTCTTGTGAGGATAAACTTCTCTTCAACTTCCTGGACCCTATTCTCCCCAAACAACATCTGCGCGCAACCAAACAGTTCAAGAATCTCCTCGTAGGAGTGTGTCTTGCTGACAGCCATCAGTTGGACGGAGGAGAGCTTTCGCCCACTCTCTTCTGCGGCGCTCTTCATCTCCCTAAGGATAGTGTCTAGTCGTGTTTGCATGGTCATCGATAGTTCCTCTGATCTTTCTTTTTTTCGCGATAGGAGCGGATATTCATTTTCAACAGCTCAAGTTGCAACTTCTGTTCCTCGTTCATCGCAGTGATGGATGGGAATGCATCGAAAATCCATTTCGAACGTTGGGTGATTCTAATCTTGAGTTCATCAAGCTCACTGTCAAGCCGTTTTCTCAAGCTATCCAACGAGGGGTTTGTCCTCTGTTTGGCAAGAAGTTCGATTCTCTCTTCCAGTTCGGCGACCCTAGTTCTAAACTCAGCGAGCTGTTTCTGGAAAGAGGCAATCCTGTATACACTGGACGTTGCATCTATTGACATACCCAAGAGTAGCACACTGCTCAAGGGATGCAACACAAAATCAGGAATAGTAGATACGACTCTCGTCAGTGCTGGATGTAGCCAATAGGTGGCAGCCAGACCCATCAAACCAAAAAGAGTGGAGTTGAGCAGGCAGACCCTGCCATTGATATTGGCCAGTTTCTTGGAGTAGTCCCATACCTTTGTATTAAAGATCTTTTCCAAGAGGAAACTGGTCACATATTCCAAAACGCTGGTCAACAACACTGCAATGAGGAATACCAGTATGGGTTGGGCATCGAAATACATAAGGGGGATTACTACCAGCAAGGCCCCAAAGCCATAGATGGGCAGATAGGGTCCATGCAGGAAGCCACAGTTTACCAGCCTTCCTAAAGGGATTGAGCAGTAGATGACTTCACTGATATACCCAATGACAGCATAGATGAAGAAGTAGATAAAGTACTGGTCTAACTGCATCATGACCTCCCGTTCTTTTCAACTATACCCAATTGGTCCTAGCGGGGCAACACCACCGAATTCTTACCAGCTCTTTTTCTCATGTGGATAGTATAGATACCCAGGGTAACCAGTATCAGGGAGATGGGGTACTTGATGTGCATGATATCTTCGCCAAGCACAAGGGCGGAGAAAAGCGTTCCTGTAATGGGAACTATGAAGGTGAAGACACTTATCTTGCTCACGGGATGGTATTTGAGCACCTGTGACCAGAGGGTGAATGCCAAGGCTGACAACACGCTAAGATAAAGCAGTATAAGAAGACCAGAAATGGAGACAGTAGCAAGCGTTCCCCCACCAACGAGGCCGATGATGATAAGCACCAGGCCCCCGAGGGTCAGGTTATAGGAGGTAATTGCCAAGGGTCCGTCAGTTTGGGTAATCTTTTTGTTGAACACTGATCCTATGGCAAAACAGAGCTGTGAGACAAGAAGCATCCCCTCCCCGTTCAGGGAGAAATGGATGGATCCTTCGCCTAAGGTTGAGACGAAGATACCAAAGACACAGACTAGTGAACCAACCACTTTTGGGGTGGTAAGCCTGTCGTTCTTAAGAAAGAAATGTGCGAGCACCACAGCATAACAGGCTGAGAGGGAAGAGAAGATGGTGGCAGCAGCGCCTGTTGTATTGGAAACGCCGATATAGGCAAAGAAGTACTGGGCTGTTGTCTGCACCAGGGCAATGGCGAGTACCCATTGGTAATTCTGCTTCTTGATGGTGGGCATCTTCTTGGTGGTGGCTCGATGATAGGCCACCAGCATAAGACCGGAAAGAAAGAACCGTATTCCTGCAAAGAGGATCTTGGAACTGGTGTTGTCTCCAATGGAGAACAGCTCATAACCGACCTTGATAGTAGGGAATGCCGTCCCCCAGAGCAAGTTGCAGAAAATGGCAATGAGAATAGCCATCTTGGGGCTTTCAAACAGGTTGCGCTTCATACAAACCATCCTTACATGTAAAAAGCGCACCCGCTTGGATGCGCTTTTGACCGGAGAGGGATTTGAACCCCCGACCAGTTGCGTGTAAAGCAACCGCTCTCCCACTGAGCTATCCGGCCGACAGATGAGAAAATACCATGAAGGCGCCGAAGGTGTCAACTATGAAGAGGATAATTGAGAAGAATAGTATGCACCTGCCTGTCAACACACTTGAACTCAGAGCATGAAGTGGTCTTTCTTCTTCTATATCAACCAAGCAGGGATATACCAGTTTTTATCATCAATAGGTATGAGATCATCAACTAGGCAGATGACAGCTCCTTCTCCAATCTCCATTTTTAGGGGGTTGTTGTTTCCTGCTTCTGATTCCGTTATAGGATTCAGAACAG
>CAYXYD010000088.1:0-11787 GCA_964469205.1 uncultured Sphaerochaeta sp.
TTGATTGAATACTTGCCGGAACTTACCAGACGGCAGATGGAGGAGATTGATAAGGGTAAAAAGAAAGAGGCAGCTGCAACCGCCCCTTCCAGAAAAAACACCAAAAAGAAACTGATTTAATATTCTTTTCTAAATTTTAGCACAAACCTCAAAAACTGCAAGCCCTAGGGTCGCCTTCTTTAGTGTGCACTCATTCAAGCGACAAAACTTAGGAATTACGAAAAGTCAGATTTCCTATATTTAAGACTTGACAACAATAGTCAAATAAAAGTGGTGACAAAACAGCAAGATGATATGCTAACTCTCTTTTTCTTGCTGAGGGTTCACTGACTCCTTGTCTTTTTGTCTCTATAGAATTTATGAGATTACCGTTTATCACCCATTTTCCCACTATTGTTAAATAGTGGGAAAATACATTATATTATTCTGCTAATGAGATATACTTATTTCTGAGAAGGTGAGGCGATGTCCATTGAAAAGGAACTGCAAACACATAAGGAACATACAGGGATTTCTAGGGAATCTCTGGTTGAGTTGATCAAAAAGGATAAACCTGATTATAAGGATTCATCGATACGGTGGGCACTGTATAGGTTGGTTCATGATGGAGTGATCACAAAGGTAGATTCAGAGTTCTTCAGAATTGGCAGGGTAAAGCCTTATGCACCTACACCAGGAAGCAAAACTAAAAAACAAGTAATTGATATTCTTACGACCATGTTTCCTGCTATTAAGGCTGTTGTTTTCGAGTCAACTATTCTCAATGAATGGGTGAATCATCTGATCTCTCGGAATGCACTGTTTGTTGAGGTTGAAAAATACTACATGCGTAATGTATTCATCGCACTGCAAGAGAATATACAGACCACAATCCTTCTGAAACCAAGCTTAGATGATTACTATTTGTACGCTTCTGATGCAACCATCATAGTTTCTAACCTTATAACACAAGCACCGATACAAAAGGATTCGTATGATATTCGTATTGAGAAGCTCCTTGTAGACATATTTGCAAATGAGCTGCTCAAAGAGTTTATCGGCGATGATGATATTGAAGCTTTATTGGATGATATATTCTCAACGTATGTTGTAAATAGTAAAACGGTTCTTGCGTACGCCAAAAGAAGAAAGATGGAAGTTGAAATGCGGGTAGTTTTACAAGGGTTTATACCGGAGAAGGATTAGTACCTTTCAATTACTATGATTGGTTTGGGCAATTCGCGTCCTTTGCAACATCAATATAACCCATATGGTCATCATTTCCAGGGTCATTGCAATCTCACAGATCAAATCAATGATAAGGTTTTTTCAATTCAAGGTTGATGGAATCTCTTTATTGTTTAGACAAATAGAAAAGAGGCTGTCACCCCAGTCTGAAATCTTCAGATTAGGTATACAGCCCCTTTTCCAGAAAATGCTCTCTTATTTTTGTCCAGTCTATCCTATACAAATTCCAAGGATACCCTGTTGTTGCCTCATCCTAACCCTTGATATGGGTCAAGAACTCATCATAAGCATTTTCCTGCTCCTGTGGCTCGTAATCCACCAAAGGATAGTTCTCCAAGACATAGTCGATATCCTTGTCTCCACGTCCTGAGAGGTTCACCAGAATCTTGCCATCCTTGGGCATGGTCTGAGCCAGCTTGATGGCATAAGCAACAGCATGGGCGGACTCCAAGGCTGGGATGATGCCTTCCATACGGCTCAAGACGTAGAAAGCCTCCACTGCTTCCCTGTCGGTAGCGCTTTGGTAGTTTACTCGTCCGATGGTCTTCAGGTAGCTGTGTTGGGGACCAACACCAGGATAGTCCAAGCCACTTGCGATCGAGTAGACAGGAAGAGCTTCTCCGCTTTCATCCTGCAGCAGGTAGCTCTTGAACCCGTGTAGGATTCCTACACTGCCAAGGGTGAGGGTTGCTGCATTGTCTGGAGTATCCAGGCCCTTTCCAGCGGGTTCAACTCCATAGAGGTCAACCTTCTTATCAAAGAGGAAGGCGCTGAAGATACCCATGGCATTCGAGCCACCGCCTACACAGGCTACTATGGCATCAGGGAGGTTGCCTGTCATATCCTTGAACTGTTTCTTTGCTTCCACACCGACGATGGACTGGAAGTCACGGACCATCATGGGGAAGGGGTGTGGTCCTACAACCGAACCGATGCAGTAGATCTGATCGATCGGATCTTCCAGGTATGCCTCAAAGGCAGCATCGACTGCATCCTTGAGCGTTTGGGTACCACGAGTTACTTCCACAACCTTAGCACCAAGAACCTTCATCCGGCTTACATTCGGAGCCTCTTTCTTGATATCAACACTACCCATATAAATATCACACTCAAGACCAAGTAACGCTGCAGCTGTAGCAAGGGCAACACCATGCTGCCCAGCCCCTGTCTCTGCAATAACTTTCTTCTTGCCCATCTTCTTGGCAAGAAGTGCTTCACCGATACAGTGGTTAATCTTATGAGCACCGGTATGGTTCAGGTCCTCTCTCTTCAGGTATATCTGAGCTCCGCCAACACTTTCTGAGAGGCGTCTTGCATAATAGACAGGGGAAGGGCGCCCGATATAATGGATCTGCAGGTCACTCAGTTCCTCTAGGAATGCAGGGTCGGTTACGATTTCTTCATATGCTTTGGTCACGTCACGCATTACTTGTTGGAGCTGAGGGGGAATGTATGATCCTCCAAATTCTCCGAAGTTGCCATTCTTGTCAGGAAGATTGGTTGTATCGATCTCTTTGGTTATAGCGTTTTGCATTAGGTGCTCCTTATGATTTGTTATGTTACTGTAGATAGAAACATATTGTCAATATATAAAGGGCATCTTTTTGAATTTGTTTCTTTGTATAGTATTTTTATTTGTTTGAAATATGATGATTATTTATAGAATGTTTTATTGTAAGGAGATATAAAACTTGAGCCTGCAACGTACATTGCAGGCTCATGGGTATTAAATTTTTTTTTAAAGTTTTAGAGGCTGAGGGCACTCTTCAAAGCGTTTACGTCGCGAACGCCGACAGCCTTGTCGGTCACCTTACCGTCCTTGTAGAACAAGAGGGTAGGAATGGACTGTACGCCAAAGGTAGCGGCGAGCTGTCCTTCTTCGTCAACGTTGACTTTACAGATCTTAACCTGGTCTTCAGTAATTTCCTTAGCCAGATTTTCGAGAATGGTTTCCTGCATCTTGCAAGGGCCACACCATGCTGCCCAGAAATCTACTACTACAGGAACAGAGCTTTTCAATACTTCAGCTTCATATGTTTTCTGTGTTACGTGTTTAATCATTTTCATCTCCTATGATATATACTATACAAATAATTTTTCTTATCGTAAAGCTAAAGTAATACTTTTATTTGATAATGGCAACTACTTCTAAGGAAAAATGCATGTACCCACTTTTAGATCTCCATTGTGACACCCTCTATGCTTTGAATAAAAACCCCTCCTCTGGAAATCTTCTTACCAACACCCTCCAAGTTGATATCGAAAGGATGGAAAAGGGAGGATCCATCACCTCATGCTTTGCCATGTTTGTGGATACGGATGAATTCCCTTCGCCTTGGCAGGGTGTTTGTGACCTGCATGAACTTTTTCTTTCTTCCCTAGAAAAGTATGGCGACAGGATACGACAAGTACGTACTGTCGATGAAATCCTGAATACTGCCACTCCTTCTGCCATGCTCACCTGTGAGGAGGCTCAGATCATAGAAGGGGACCTTTCTCGCCTTGCTATCCTCAAGAGCTGGGGAGTGAAGATGGCAACCCTCTGTTGGAACCATGAGAATGACCTGAGCTATCCCCATATCATGCCTGGTAAGCCACTCAAGGCCCTGGGCATCGAAGTTGTATCTGAAATGGAGAGGCTAGGCATCGTTGTCGATGTCTCCCATCTCAATGACGCAGGCTTTTACTCGGTTGCCGAGCAGGCAAAGAAACCTTTTGTTGCTTCACACTCCAACAGCCGTGCTTGCACTCCTGTGTCCAGAAACCTCAGTGACGAGATGCTGCGTGTCTTAGGAAATGCAGGGGGCGTTGCTGGTCTTAATTTTTTCCCATTCTTTCTCTCTTCAGACAAGAAGGAGAATCATATTGCTGATATGCTCCGTCATGCAAAGCATATGCGTGACAAGGGTGGGAGCGGTATTCTGGCTATCGGAACTGATTTTGATGGTATCGAGGGAAAGCTTGCAATCAAGGATATCTCAGGGATGGAGCAACTTTGGGATGCACTTTCCTCTGCGGGTTTTTCCCAGACTGAACTTGAGGGCATGTGGCAGAAGAACGTCCTGAGGGTGTTCAGCGCATAGAGCGTAGCAAGGCCTTGTCCTCATCGCTTACCCTGAAGGACTCAATACACTTCTGTATCGCTTTCTTTCGGACATCTTCATTGAGTACCCCTTTTTCTAGGTAGGGAAGGGCTAGGTCCCTCTGTTTTGCAACAGCGGTTGCAAAGGTCCATGCAAGGCCCATGTTCACATAGTAATGGTCACTTTGTACTGCCTTGAGAAGCCTGAGCACCTCAGGGGTGTACTCCTCAGTAAGATAGTTGGTCATCATGGCAATGGTGGCAAAGCGGATGTCCCATGGGTTTGATGATTCAAGGTAACCCTTGATGAGGGGCCAGTACTCTGCTCGGTTTTTCTTGGGTGCAGTGAAGGCCGAACAGAGACAGTCATTGGTTGCCCAACTGTCATTGTAGGCCGACAGCTTCTCTAGATAGCTGGTGGTGGTTCGAAGGTCCAGCTTCAAGAGGCCAAACACCTTATAGGCGAGTATGACCTCCTCATAGCTGACAGAGGGAAAAGAAAGGAATTCATCGAGGAAAGATTTGTTTTTTGTCTTTGCAAGCTCTTTTGCCAAGGCAGTGAGATTAGGCACCCTAACTCCCAGTATCGGTCTCTGGGATGTCTTGAGCTTTTCTGAGAACTGGGCATAGGAAGGCTCACTCATTTCCTTGAGCCTTCCTAGGAGAATCTCTTGCTTCATAGCCCCATGCGTTTGACAAAACGCATCAGGTTGTCGACTGTCATTTCCATATCCTGATGGGCCCTGGTTTTGGCGATCTTGAAGTCAACGGCAAGGCGGTTGATGCTGAAGATGCCACTGACACCTTCGTCATAGGCGCCTTCGATATCGTCAGAGATGTCGCCTACCACAGCGACTACAGGGACATTGGCCTTTTGTGCCCTTCTGGCAACACCGATGACCACCTTACCCCTGAGGGACTGGCTGTCGATCTTGCCCTCTCCTGTAAGCACCAGGTCTGCCTTTTCAAGTAGCTTGCCAAAGTTTACGGTATCGAGCACTGTCTCGATGCCCATCTGCAATGTAGAGCCAAAGAAGGCCGCCATACCGCCTCCCATGCCGCCAGCGGCACCGGAGCCTGCGATGGTCTGCACATCAAGGTTGCAGTCACTTTTGATGACTTTTGCTAGGCTTTCCAGGTTTGCATTGAGAGTCTTCACCATTTCAGGGTCTGCACCCTTCTGTGGTCCGAAGATATAGGCAGCACCCTTTGTCCCGTAAAAGGGGTTGTCGATGTCACACATCGTAGTGATGGATACCCCTTCCAAGGCCTTGTCGAGGCCAGAGCAATCTATCGAGGCAACCTTGTGAAGAGTCCCTCCGGTAGGGATGAACTCATTGCCCTTTTGATCCTTGAACAGAACGCCACAGGCAGCGGCAGAGCCACAACCACCGTCATTGGTCGCACTTCCGCCCAGACCTACGATGATCTCCTTACATCCGCTCTTGGCAGCTGCTAGGATCAGTTGCCCGACCCCATAGGTTGTCGTACGGTCGGGAAAGAGGTCATCGCCTACGAGAGGTAGGCCTGCACAAGCGGCCATCTCGATGATGGCAGTACTGCCTTTCACTACACCATAGAAGCTTTCCATGGGTTTGCCAAAGGGCCCTTGAACTGTCAAAAGTCGCTTTTCACCGCCAAGAGCTTGCAAGAAGGCATCAACACTCCCTTCTCCTCCATCGGCTACGGGAATCTGCTTTACTTCGGCATCGGGGTAGTGGTTCTTGATGGCTTTGTCCATGATGCTGCAGATCTCTTCGGAACTCATGGTTCCTTTAAATGAATCGGGGATCAAAAGGATGTTTTTCAAATTCGGCTCCTATAAATACTAGCAGCTGCCTTGCAGGGGGAGCTACTATGATGATGGCGGAGGCTTTCGCCTCCGGCTGTTACCCCATCTTACAGCAAAAATAGAGAAATAATCCAAATGAAAATCATAGAGGTATGACCCATGCAAAAAAAGGGTTTACCTTCCATTTTGGAATTGCCACGATCATGACTGCAATTGCAATCCCAGACATATGCTTCTTCATACAACTAGTAAGGTTAGTATAGCATGGATCTTGTGTGAGTGGATTTACCTGGTGCTTATTAGCGTTTCCAGAAGGCTTTTGTGAAGAGGGCGTAGACGGTAAAGAGTTCTAGCCTGCCTACCAGCATCAGGAAGGAACATACCCATTTGATGGAAGACGGGAATGCTGCAAAGTTGCCTGTGGGTCCTACTTCGCCAAATCCTATCCCGATGTTCCCGAGGCAGAGAAAGGAGGCTGCAAAGCTGGTAAGCATGTCAGTGCCGCTCAGGGATATAATGACCGACCCAAGCAAGCCCGTGGCGATATAGACGCCAAAAAAGGTGGATATGGAGAGCAGAAGTTCAGGGCGCATGGTGTTCTGTCCTACGCGAATCTGAAAGATGCCTTTGGGATGGATCCTCTGGCTGATGTTGGCCTTTGCCATCTTCAGCAGTGTGGCTACTCGGATTACCTTGACCCCACCTCCTGCAGATCCTGCACACCCTCCTACAAAGAAGAGCAGCAAGAGAAGCATCTGTGAGAATGCAGGCCAGTGGATATAATTGGCTGTGGCGAAACCCGTTGTCGTAATGATTGAGGCGCTCTGGAAAGCGCTGAAGCGCAGGGATTGCCAGAAGTTTTCATAGGTATTGTTCCACTTCAGGGCGATGGCCGACAGGATCGAGACAGTTGCAAATATGCCCAGATAGACACGGAGCTCCCCATCCTTCCACACCGACTTGATCCTTCCCGAGAAGGCCTTGTAGTAGAGGGCGAAGTTTGCCCCTGCGATCATCATGAAGATGGTCACCACAATATCGACATACGCACTGCTGAAGGTCCCTATGGAGGAGTTCTTCACACAGAATCCTGCTGCTGCCATGGTGGAGAAGGTAACGGTGACCGCATCATAGAGTGATAGTCCGCCAAATTTGAGCAATAGGGCTTCAAGCAGGGAGAACAGTAGGTATATAGACCAGAGGATGGCTGCAGTAGTCTTGATCTTGGGGGTAAGCTTGTCTTTGGTTGGTCCTACTGATTCAGCACCTACCAACAGGGTGCCACTGACACCCAGGGCAGGAAGCAGTGCTACGAAGAGCACCACGATACCCATACCTCCAAGCCAGTTGGTTTCTGAACGCCAGAAAAGGATTGACTTGGGAAGGCTCTCTATCTCGGTGAGCACGGTTGCTCCTGTGGTGGTGAACCCGCTCATGATCTCAAAGAAGGCACTGCTGTAGTTCACATAACTGCCGCTTGCCACCAGAGGGATTGCACTAATTGTGGTGGCAATGATCCAGGTAAAGGTAACGAACAGATACCCGTCACGGGATCCAAGTGTGTGGTTGTCGATGTTGCGGGTCAGATAAAAGACTAGGGAGCAAAAAACAGCTATTGCCCCATAGGCCACAAGGAAACCTTGCAGGGCGACTTCTTCCTTCAGGTATACGGCTATAAGGGTAGGGAAGAGCATGAAAAAGCTGAGGACCAGCTGAATGAAGGCAAGAAGCCTGAAATCTTGTTTCCAATTGATCATTACTACCTACCCAAAAAGTTTTTGTATGAACTCAGCTGACTCGCGCATGGCTGCCACTATAACAGTATCGCCTTTATGTAGGGTGGAATTGCCTGTCGGGATTACGCTTTTTCCACTCTTTACTGTAAGTCCTGCTACGATGGCCTTCTTTTTCATGTTTATTTCGCTCAGTTTTTTATTACAGACAGAGCAGGTCCCGTTGATGGAGAATTCAAAGATCTCCAACTGGCCATTGTAGAGGCTGTGTAGGCTTTCTACGTTGGTGCCCCTGAGATAACGCAAGAGGGACTCGACAGTAGTATCGGTTATGGAGATGACCACGTCTATATCCAAATACGAAGCGAGACGAGAGTAGTTGTTGTTTTGCCTGATCAGCGCCATTGAACGGCTGATGCCGATTCTTTTGGCATAGGAGGCTGTGATGATATTGAGCTCATCGTTGTCAGTGAGGGCGATGAGAAGCTCATAGCTTCCCAGTTGCTCTTCCTGCATGATGTCTTCATCGGTAATGTCGGCTTTTATCACGAGGACTTCAGGAAACCTTTCTGAAAACGTGTTGCAGGTAGCTTCGTCCTGGTCTACCACCGTTACCTTGGAACGCATTGCAACGGTCATGCGGTTCAGCAGGGCACGGGTAATCTTACTAGCTCCTACCAAGACTATCTTGGTGGGTTTCTTCTGGAGCTTGCCCACTGTCTTGAGGATGTCGGTGACCTCCTCAGAGTCTGCAACAATGGAGAGGGTGTCCTTAGGCTCGATGATTGTTGTGCCTGAAGGGACCAGGGCTTTATGTCCCCTGTTGATGGCCGCTATAACAAAGTCAGCCTTCATCTTCTTACGCATATCCATGACAGTAGTGCCGATATAGGGGGAGAAGGGTTCCACATAGAAGTTGTAGAGCAGCAGCTTGGTGTTGCTGAAACCCAAGACATTGCTGTATACCCCTTGTTCTATGGTGTTGAATATGTATCTGGCGGCTTCTGCATTGGGATTTACGATATAGTCAATGCCAAGCAATCCTTCCTTGAGTCCGTCTACACCTGTATAAACGAGGCTACGGATGGCTGCCACTGTCTTGGTATTCTTAAAGGTGGAGGAGACCATTCCACAGGAGACGAGGTTTATCTCGTCGCTGTTGGTAACAGCAATAAACGCCTCTGCAGTCTCACAACCGGCTTCGATGAGTTTATCGATGTCTGTTCCATTTCCCAGAATTCCCAGGCAGTCGAGTTTTGCAACAGTTGTTGCAACACGTTCGTGAGAGTTGTCTATGATCACAACATCCCTATGTTCTTCGATAAGGTGTTTGGCAAGACCGAGACCTCTTCTTCCTGCTCCCAGGATTACAATTTTCTTGCTCGTATGCAGACTCCTTACATCCCGAACATTGTCCTAATACAGATAGAAAATCTTAGGAAAATGCGCGTGTCATTGCAAAAAATAATCATACCAGAAAGAAATGATTTGCGAAAGTGGGCAGGAGATAAAACATATTTGTCTTACTGGCAATATATTATACGAATGCCATTTTTTTTTCTAAGCTCTGTTGACAAGAGTTAGCATTTACCCTATTGTAGGGAAGCAATTCGACGCAGGGTGGAGCAGTTGGCAGCTCGTCGGGCTCATAACCCGAAGGTCGTAGGTCCGAGTCCTACCCCTGCTAAATAGTTGGTCTGATGAATGGACTACCGGTAGTACAAAAGTACTCGGTAGGACGGCGATTCCTGATTCTACCAAATTTTAGGCAACTTGTTGAGGTGGCAATGGTCACACAGCGGGTTGCCTTCCTTTTGTCTAAGGCACAACAACATTTTTTTGACCCAGAATGAACGCACCCCGAAAGGAGTGCGTTCGTCATTGTTGCGGGTACTAGAAAGGTTCAAAGACTTAACTGCTTTTCTAGCACCTGTATAATACGGGTCAGTATTCTATAGAAGTCAACAAACAAGTTCAGTCATTAATGATGTTGGTTATGGTGATGTTTTTCCTAGCCGGGTTTGGAAAGGCATGGCTTCGAAATGTGCCTTTCTTGTCCAATACTTCCAAGTTGCTTATATTCTGGTACAAGAAATCAGAAAATACCCCCAATTCTGTTACAATAATAGTTGTAAACTGCCTATATTATGTTACAATAAACTAAGTATGGAGGCTCTTATGGTTTTTTATCGTACTGTATGGAAACAACTTGAAGCGTGGAAGGAATCATCTTATAGAAAGCCTCTGGTAGTGCGAGGCGCTCGTCAAACAGGGAAAACTACCCTAATTAATGAATTTGGGAAGACTTTTGACACCTTTATCAGTCTTAACCTGGAACATGCTGCAGATCGGAGGATGTTTGAAGATAATCTGCCTGTAGGTCAACTGTTGCAGAGAATCTGCCTTGAGAAAAGGATTGTGCATACAGGAAAGACCCTGCTTTTCCTTGATGAAATACAACAATCACCTGAAGCTGTAGCTATTCTCCGGTATTTCTATGAGCAACTACCAAATCTCTTTGTCATCAGTGCTGGTTCTTTGCTAGAGGTTCTAATGGATAGCAAGTCCATAAGTTTTCCTGTAGGCCGAGTAGAGTATCTGTATTTGTTTCCTCTGTCCTTTAGGGAGTACCTACTTGCCCTTGGTGATAAGGAGTCAGTAAAACTCGTTTTACAGATACCATATCCTCAATGGGCACACGACCATCTTACATCCATGTTTCGCTCATATATGGCTACTGGAGGGATGCCTGAGGTCGTTGCTAGGTATGTTGCGACAAAAGACTTGTCCTTATGTGCTCCTGTATATGCATCGTTACTTATAGCATTCCAAGATGATGTGGCAAAATATGCAAAAGGGAATACTGAGCTAAATGTTATAAGAAGAGTTATTGAGGTTGCCCCCTCTGAGGTTGGCAACAGAATCATTTTTAATAAGTTCGGTCATACCGAGTACAAGAGCCGGGAAGTAGGGAATTCCCTACGGGTGTTGGAACGGGCGATGTTGTTGTATTTGAGATATCCGGTTATCGGGGTGAAGCTTCCTTTGCAACAGGATTTCAACAAGAGCCCCCGATTACAATTTCTTGACACTGGTATGCTCTGCTATAGCGTCGGAGCTCAGGCAGCATTGATTAGTGATGAGAAGATAGATGCTGTCTTTGATGGCATGATCGCCGAACATGTGGTTGGGCAGGAACTGATGACTACCAACACCATCCAGATAACAAAGCCCCTGTTTTGGGTAAGGGAAAATCCACAGACAAATGCTGAGCTTGATTTTATTCGCATCAACGGAACAGAAGTCATGCCTATTGAGGTCAAGGCAGGAAAAAGTGGCACCTTGAAATCACTGCACTCCTTCATTGAGCGGTCAGGCCTTGATAAGGCCATACGGTTCCATGATGGAGAAGTCTCTTTGGATACACTGAAAACTCCAAAAGAAGGAAAGGAATACAGGTTGCTCAACCTTCCTCTGTTCGTAGCTCAGGACGTTGATAAGTATTGGAATCACTACTTCACGACTTAGGTACATTGTATGCTGTTACCTGTGTGTCTACCGCTAGAAGCTCATTCACCACTATATGGCCTGTCCCCTATCTGTTGGTATCTTCCAGCGGGTGTCTCATTTGCAAACAATCTCCATACCCTTTTGAAGATAGAAATCTTCTTGACTAGAATAATTGCCTCTGCCTTTTGCTGTGGGTCGTCAGTCCAATAGCAGGTGACCTTATGAACCACAGCATTCTGATAGCTACGTTGCTCGACAAAACCGTCGCTTATGATTCTCCTAATGCCCGACGAATTGCACACTTTGTAAAGGTGCATGGCTATGCTAGGCAATAGGCTTGTTGGAAGGTCTTGATGGCGACACCCTTCTGACACTTGAAGCTGCAGCGGTGGTCCATGACATTGGGATTAAGGTATGTGAACAAAAGTATGAAGGTCGTTGTA
>CAYXYD010000089.1:0-11762 GCA_964469205.1 uncultured Sphaerochaeta sp.
CTTGCAGATTCATTGATCAAGAGGTCATAGATCTCGTTGGAGTATCTGCCGCCGTTCATACCACCACCGGTGAGGAACATATCCAGGAAGGTGTTGGGGTCAGTGTAGTCGCCTACCCAGCCAGCACGTGCAACAACAAAGTTACCCTGGTTCCTGTTCGACAGGTAGGTCTGCCACTCCTGGTTCTCAAGTGTTACGCTGAGGCCAAGGTTGTTTCTCCACTCCTGCTGAATGAACTCAGCAGCCTGCTTGTGCCCTTCATTGGTGTTGTACAGGATGTTGAGGGTGGGGAAACCAGCGCCGTTTGGATATCCAGCGTCGGAAAGCAACTTCTGAGCTGCAGCAATTGCATCATCATGATTCTCAAAGGGGAAAGGAAGTGCTTCGTAGCCAGCCATTGGAGTTACAATACCCCATGCAGGAAGCTGTCCACCCTTGGTCACGCCTTCAACAAGGGCAGTGCGGTCAATTGCTAGAGCAAGAGCCTTTCTGACCAGTACGTTGTTAACAGGAGCTACCTCGGTCTGGAAGATATAGTAGTAGGTGGCAAGCTGAGGTGCTTTCTGGAAATCATCACGCATCTCTGCAGCCTTGAGCTGATCTGGTGGTACGTTGGTTGCCCAGTCGAGTTCACCATTGAGGTACATGTTGTAGTTGGTTGTATCACTATCGGAAGAGTAGAAAATGACCTTGTCCAAGGCTACGTTGCCCTTGTCCCAGTAGGTTGGATTCTTTACAGCAGTGATAGAGGTCTGTGCAACACGGTCGGTCAGCACGAAAGGTCCGTTACCAACAAAGTTAGCAGGATCGGTCCATGTAGCACCAAATTCTTCGATGGTGTGCTTGGGAACGATAGCAAACGAGTAGTGGGTAAGGGCGTCGAGAGTGTATGGAAGGGGCCCGATGAGGTCCATCTGGAATGTCTGGTCATCAAGGGCGCGGATTCCAACAGTCTCAGGTCCTGCAGTACCGTCGTTGAACTCTTGTGCACCAGCGAGGAACATGCAAGGGAACCATGCATAGGGTCCTGCAGTTGCTGGATCAAGAATTCTCAACCATGAGTAGACAACATCGTCAGCCGTGATGGCAACGCCATCGGACCATACAGCTTCCTTACGGAGCTTGAAGGTATACTGAGTCATGTCATCGCTGATGGTCCAGCTTTCTGCAACGCCTGGGATGGCGAGAGCTGTTTCAGGATCAATTGCTACCAGACCCTCAAAGATGGTCTCGTAGATTCTGTGCTCAGGCACGCCCTGGATGAGAGCTGGATCCAAAGATTCTGGCTCTGCACCGTTAGAGATGCGGAACACAAGTTCATCCTTGACAGCTGGTGTAGCAACAGGTGCTGGTGCAGCAGCGACAGGAGCAGCAGGGGCTGCAACTTTAGCAGCGGGGGCTGCAGGCGCAGTAGTTGCAGCAGGCGTGGGTTCTTCTTTCTTTCCGCAAGAAATGAATACAGCACTTACCAGCACTACGCAAAGCATAATAGCCAGAAATTTCTTCATAAATATATCTCCTTGTAAATTCTAAGCGTTAACATTCAACTTAGGATAGTATACATTAAACCACGAATCAAGAGAAAAGGCAAATGCGTTCAATCAGCAAATTATCACAAAAAGTCAAAAAAAGGCCTTTAGCCCTGTTTTTCACTTTCCTTTTGATAGAATTGTATTGTTTGGGATGACCCGTTCTCTCTTTTTGGGTATGTTTGGAAAAAGATATTGGAGGACACAGATGGTTCGACATGCAACCAAAAAAAATAAAGATGGCATTTCCTATTCGGTAAGTTTGGGGTTTAGCCTTGCATGCTGGGCCCTAACCCTCTTTTTGTTTTGGGGGTTGGCCCTTAATGTAGGTGAAGGGGTTGCGCTTGTGTCCATGTGGCATCTTATCCTACTTTTTCTTTTTTCCCTGATGGGAGCCATCTTTCGGGATACCTGGATCTTTGACACAGCGAAGCGAGAGGTGCGGTCTTTTTATGGGGTTGGACCTTTTGGCAAGCGAGAGAGCATCCCATTCCGCGAGGTTTCTCATATCTCCCTGGAACACTTTGTCCGCGGTGCTACCGACAAGGATGCTAAGCCAACAAAAAGAAAGTTCAAAGCAATGATAGTATTTACCCTCTGCCTGAAGGATGAGAGTACACGCGATATTGAGATCATCCCCGAGAATACCTCAGGTGGTAGGACAGAGTCCGCAATACAGGCAATCTCTGCAGTAAGCGGCCTGCCTTTGTATGTAGACCGCCCACGAGATATGGATCTGCATGTTGGATTGAGGGACCCCGAATAAAATAGAACTAAGACTTTTGCAAGCTCAGAGTATGAGAAGGACTCAAATCTTTTTCTTAGTAATGGAATAAAATAAGGACACTCTTTGCAGAATGTCCTTGTTTTTAGCTTTATTGCCAGGGTGTCTATTTCTTGATCTTCTTGGGTTTGGCCTCTACCGTATGCTTTGCAGCATCAGTGAGGGCATCTTCCATGCTGATCTTGCTGACATCGCTCTTGTTGTAGAGCCAACAGGCAACCTGATGCTTGTCTGTGATGTCAAACATCGGTGGGATGTGGCAGGAACACCAAGGCATCTTCTTAGGACAGCGGTCATAGAAGTAGCAGCCGACACGCTCGGTGTCTGGTGAAGGTACATCACCTGTAAGAATGATTCTCTTTCTTTCACGCTCAATCTTGGGATCAGGAATAGGAGCTGCTGAGAGCAGTGCCACAGTATAGGGGTGCTTGGGAGAGTCATAGAGCTGGGTAGCATCTGACACTTCCACTAACTTGCCCAGATACATGACTGCAATTCTGGTGCTGATATGCTGTATGACTGCAAGGTCGTGCGCAATGAAGAGATAGGTTAGACCGAACTCTTTCTGCAGATCACCGAGCAAGTTCAGAATCTGTGCCTGGATCGAGACGTCCAAAGCAGATACCGGCTCATCTGCAAGAATAATCTTGGGATTGAGGGCAAGGGCTCGGGCTATGCCGATTCTCTGGCGTTGGCCACCACTGAACTCGTGTGGGTATCTATTTTTGAAGGCCTTGTTCAACCCGACACGCTCCATCAGATCTTCAACCCTGAGTTCCATCTCGTTTGAGGTCATAGGTTTTGGCAGCAGTTTGCGGTTGTTGTAGATGACCATGGGCTCTGCGATGATGGAACGCACTGTCATGCGAGGGTCAAGTGATGCATACGGATCTTGGAAGATCAACTGCATGTCCTGCCTTGCCTTGAGCATTGCGCGGGTATCTGCCTTCACCATATCAATTCCGTTGAAAATCACGCTACCACTGGTAGGTTTGTGCAGTTGGGCAATGGAGCGTACGGTTGTGGATTTACCACAGCCGGACTCGCCTACGATTCCCAGGGTCTCCCCTGGGTATACATCAAAGGATATTCCATCGACAGCTCTGATAGCTCCAACTTCTCTGTTAAAGATACTGCCTGTCTTGATGGGGAAGTGTTGCTTAAGATCCCTTATTTCCAAAAGGGGCTTTGTTTTAGTAGTGGCCATTATGCCTTCTCCTGTTGTGTGGCATCCTGCAATGCCTGTTTCTTGGTCTCTTCATCAAGATAAAGCCAACAAGCTACCTCATGATGATTTCCCAAATCCTTTTTTGGTGGATAGGCATACTGACAGACTTCCATAGCCTTGTGGCATCTTGGATGGAAGGGACAGCAAGGAGGAAGGTCGATGACGTTCGGTGGCTGCCCTTCGATGGAGAACAATCGCTTGTCCTTGTTTGCCGTATCCATTCTGGGGACGCTTTTGATGAGTCCTTCAGTATATGGGTGGGCAGGTTTTGCATAGAGATCATCGGTTAAGGCAGTCTCAACAATACGACCTGCATACATGACACAAACTTTGTCACACATGCCCGCCACTACTCCCAAATCATGGGTTACTAAGATGACAGCGGTGCCCATCTTGGTGTTTATCTTTGAGATAAGCTCTAGTATCTGGGCCTGGATGGTCACATCCAAAGCAGTGGTCGGCTCGTCTGCAAGCAATACCTGGGCATTGCACGAAAGGGCCTGGCCTATCATGACACGCTGGCGCATACCACCAGAGAACTGGTGGGGATAGCTGTTGATTCTCTTCTCAGGAGAAGGGATACCAACAAGCTTGAGCATCTCAATCGAGCGCTCGAGAGCTTCCTTCTTACCCATTTCTGGGTTATGCAATCGGATGGTTTCAATCATCTGGGTGGATATCTTCAAAAACGGATTGAGGCTGGTCATGGGATCCTGGAAGATCATGGAGATCTTGTCCCCACGGATATCGCGCATCTCAGATTCGGTCATCTTGAGGATATCTTCCCCTTCAAAAAGGACCTGACCACCGACAATCCTGCCTGGAGGGGAGGGGATGAGGCGCATGATGGAGAGGTTGGTGACGCTCTTGCCACAGCCTGACTCCCCTACGATTCCCAAGGTCTCCCCTTCGTGGACAGTAAACGATACACCGTCGACAGCTTTTACAATGCCGGCGTCGGTCTTAAAATATGTTTGCAAGTCCTTTACTTCGAGGACTGCTTTTGCATTAGGTTTCAAACTCATTCTTCGTCCTCCTACAGTTGGTTCTTGCTTTGCGGATCGAAAGCATCTCTGAGCCCATCACCGAAAAAGTTCATGGCAAAGAGGAATATGGTCATCGCTATGGCAGGGAATACCAGCTTCCAAGGATAGAGGGTCATGCCGTTTACCGCATCCCCTACAAGGGAACCCCAGGAGGCATATGGCGCCTGGACACCAAGACCAAGGAAGGAGAGGAAAGATTCCATCATGATGAAGGCCGGAACCCTCAACGTTGAGTAGACGATGATGACCGAAAGGGAGTTGGGTACCATATGGCGGAAAACAATTCTTCCTGTAGATGCGCCCATACTTCGTGCTGCCTCTACGAACTCACTGTTTTTCAGGCTCATGATCTGCCCGCGTACCATACGTGCAACGGTAAGCCAGCTTACCATTGCTAGGGCGACAAAGAGGTTCATGATGCTTCTGCCGAAAATGGCCATGAAGATGATGACCAGCAACATGTAGGGCAAGCCGTACATGATATCGACCAAGCGCATGAGGAAAAAGTCTACTTTCCCGCCCAGATAGCCAGCAAGAGCACCTACGAAAATACCGATGAACACACTGGTGAGCGTTCCTATCAGACCAATCATGATGGAGACCTGCCCTCCATAGATGATGCGGCTCAGCATATCCCTTCCACTGTAGTCTGTACCCATAAGGTAGTGGCGGTTATGTTTCTTTGTAGCCTCAATCTCAGCTTTGAGGTTCTCGTTGATGGTGACAGTTTTGTCGATGGGGAAGTTTACCGTTCCATCCTTAATCTCTTGCTTGAGGGTTCTCTCGGAGCTTCTGGTGATGGTTGTCTTGATCTTGCCCAAGAGGTTGGTCTTGCCAGTGGCGGCGAGACCCTTTGCTCCTCGGCTCATCATCTCCATCTCCAAGGAAGATTGGTACTCCTCCTCACTCAGGCCAGGGTTGCTGCCCTTGATGGTGTTCATCACCTGGGCACGCATATCTTGGAGAACTTGTGCTTCGATGGTGGGAATATCCATATTGATTATGGCTGCATAGACAGGAAGAATTTTTTCATAGGACATCCTTGCAAGATTCTGAGTCTTGCCTGTTTCCAAATCCTTCCAGTAAATCTTTTGAACAGAGATGAGGAATTCAGTGTCGATGCTTTTTTGTAACCGTTCGATGGTGCGGATATCCGCATCACTGAACGTAAAGGTGCCTGCTGCTTTCTGTCTTTCACCCTCAATTAAGCAGAAATTCCAGACCTTGTTGCTTTCGTTGTCGGTAATCCACGTCTTGATCTGTGCAGACTGTGCTTCAGTTACCACAAGGCTCCCACTTCTCCATGCCTTGAAATACAGGTCTTCCAGCTTGGTCTCCATCATCAAATCTCCAGCTGTCTTGTTCCAGGTTGGCCTGAGGTGCTGGTGATCGAGGATGATCTCGTCATACGCGTAGATGGGAAGGAACGTGGCAAAGGCTGCAAGCAGGGAGTATACGATTACAATAATCATACCCAGTACTGCCATCTTGTTCTTTTTTAGTCGTCTCCAGGCATCTTTAGTAAGGCTGTTTCCAGCAACTATCTGATTGAATTGGTTGAGGGGTGCCTCTTTCGGTTGAATTTTCTTTAACATGAGGTCACTCCTATTTGTAGGTGATTCGGGGGTCAAGTTGTGCGTACACGACATCTACGACAAAGTTCATTATCACCAGGATGATCGAATACACAATGACGACACCGACTATCAGGGTGTAATCCCGGTTAAAGGAACTCTGTACGAAGAATTTACCTAAGCCTGGGACACGGAAGATCTGTTCTACTACGATTGAGCCGGTGATGATACCTGCAAAGGCAGGTCCCAAATAGCTGACGACCGGAAGCATTGCGCCTTTCATGGCATGTTTGAAGATGATAGTGGAGTTTTTCATCCCTTTCGCCTTGGCTGTGCGGATGTAGTCACTACGTAGTGTCTCCAGCATGGAAGAACGGGTCAGACGGGCAATATTTGCAAAATACGCAAAGGAAAGCGAGACTGCAGGGAGGATGATGGTCAGGTACCCCTCCCCTGTGGTGTACCAGCCGCTGGTGGGAAGCCAGTTGAGTTTCATGGCAAATATCAGCTGGAGTACCGGTGCTATGACAAACAGCGGAACTGATATCCCTATTACCGCCACACCCATACTAAAGTAGTCTATCCACGTGTTCTGCTTAACGGCGGCAATGATGCCTGCCAATATGCCAAACGTCAGGGCCAGAGCCATCGCACACAGTCCGAGGACTATGGATATTGGAAGACTGTTGAAGATGTAGTAATTGACATCGTAGTCCTTATACTTGTAGGAAGGTCCCAGATCGCCACGTAGGATATCAAACATGTACCTTCCGTACTGTTGGATAAGAGGTTCATCCAGGTGGTACTTCGCTTCAATGTTACGCTTGACCACTTCTGGGAGGTTTCGTTCGCTTGCGAACGGCCCTCCTGGGGCAACACGGACAATAAAGAAGCTTAGCGTGACGATGATCAATAGCGTAGGGATTATCCCTAAAAGTCGATTTACGATATATTTAGTCATTCGCTTCCTCTTGTAAGATTGGATTGCATGGAGAATGGGCGTCTGCCATTTGTCATACAGTATTTCTGATACTATACCAACTTCTTTATTTATGCAAGAATAGGTACGATTATACAAAATGAGTAGACATGAAATAGAGCTAACAGCATGTATTATAAGTAGTTAAAAAACAATTATTGTATTTTATTTATACAACATAGCTAGATGTTGTCAATATGTACGGATGGCTATGGAAGTGTATTATTCTCCCCATCTTTTATGCTATTGTACAAGTCCGGCTTTATGCCGCAGGAGAAAGAACTAATGAAAAAACTATATCTGGAGAACCTTGGCTGTTCGAAGAATCAGGTTGATGCCGAGACCATGCTGAAAATTCTTGCAGAAGACGATTATATACGAACCGACGATCCCACAGAAGCCGATATCATGTTGGTCAATACCTGTGGATTCATAGAAAGCGCGCGCGAGCAGTCCATCGATTCCTTCTTTTCGCTCCATCAGACCAACCCAGAAGCAAAGATATTGTTTACTGGCTGTATGGCCGAGCGTTATGCAGATGAGCTCTCTGGAGAATTGGCAGAAGCCTCTGCAATCTTTGGTAATCGCGACCTTTCAAAGATTTCCGAAGTTGTCGATCGGGTGTTCAAGGGTGAGAGGGTAGTGGAAACATATGCCTATCCTCCGGTAAAGGAAGAGGTCTACGAGCGAAACGAACTGCTCAACTTCCCAGGAAGCGCCTATTTGAAGATCAGCGAAGGGTGCAATCACCGTTGTGCCTACTGTGCCATACCCATTATCCGCGGCAACCTACGTTCCCGCCCCATGGATATGATCCTCAAGGATGCCGAGCATCTTATTGGCAAGGGAATCAAGGAATTGAACCTCATAGCACAGGACCTCGCTGCCTATGGTACCGATACACAAGACGGCTCTAGCAGGTTCATGGACCTGCTCTCCCACCTTGTGGCCCTAGAAGGGGACTTCCGACTGCGTCTGCTCTATATCCACCCTGATGCGTTTCCAGCTGAACTGCCTCAGTTTATAGTGGATAATCCCAAAGTGCTTCCCTATTTTGATATTCCGTTCCAACATGCCTCGATCCCTATACTGAGGAGCATGGGCAGGACAGGAACAAAGGAGAGTTATCTCTCCCTGATCAGATCAATTCGTGCAACTGTACCCGGTGCGGTAGTGCGTTCAACCATCCTGCTTGGGTATCCTGGGGAGGATGAGGATGCTTTTGTAGAACTGTTGGATTTCCTCGAAAAAGCCCAACTCGACTGGATGGGTTCCTTCCTCTATAGTAGGGAAGAGGGCACCCGCGCCTATGACCTGAGAAACCAAAAAGAGCATGCAAAGGCGCATAAAGCAGCTGCAGCTTTTCAGAAGAAGCTTGAAAAATTGCAACAGGGCATCACAGAAGCCCGTCTAGAGCAGTTTGTGGGCAAGGAGTACGATGTTTTGATAGAAGAGAAGATAGAGCAAGAGGACCTGGCAATAGGAAGAATCTATTCGCAGGCCCCTGAGGTCGATGGCCTTACGGTAGTCATGGGGCGCAACCTTGTCCCTGGTTCTGTAGTAACATGTGGAATCCGAGCGGTGAAGGGCATTGACCTTGAAGCTGTCGTAGTGGAGCGTACTGATGGCTGATATTGATACCTTGTTTGCCCAGTTGAATGAAGACCAGAAAGAGGCAGTGCTGGAAAACAGCGCTCCTTTGCTTGTACTTGCCGGTGCCGGCTCGGGAAAAACCCGTGTCATCACGACCAAGATCGCCTACTGTATTGAAAAGTTGGGGATTCCTGCCTATAAGATACTTGCAGTCACCTTTACAAACAGGGCTGCTTCAGAGATGCGCCAGCGGGTAGTCGAGATGCTTGATAACGAGCAGGCCTCAAGCGATGTCACCATCCGCACCTTCCACTCCTTTGGTGCATGGTTTCTGAGGAGATTTGGCTCGGAGATAGGGCTAGGGTCCAACTTCACCATCTATGACGATGATGATTCGCTCTCCTTGCTCTCTTCCTGCTACCCCGATTTCAAGAAAAAGGAACTCGACCCTGTCATGCGCAAGATCTCCTATGCCAAGGACCGTGGCCTCACCTGCAAGGATGATCTCTCTTCCTTGAAAGTTGAGTCTACCTTCCCCCGTATGTTCGAGGCGTATGAGGATAAGATGCGTAGGGTAGGGAATGTGGACTTTGCAGACCTCATCGGACGAAGCATTGAGCTTCTCGATGCAAAGAGAGACGTCCAGGCTTGGATGCACAATCGGTTCCAGGTTATCCTGGTCGATGAGTACCAGGACTCCAACATTGCACAGTTTGAGCTGCTCAAGCGTTTGGTTGGTCCCTCCTGCTTCATCTGTGTTGTCGGTGATGATGACCAGAGCATCTATCGTTTTCGTGGGGCAGAGGTGCAGAACATCCTCTCCTTCCCTGAGATCTTCCCAGGGGCGAAGACAGTCAAGCTCGAACAGAATTACCGCTCTACCCAGAGTATCCTCGACATAGCCAATACCGTAATAAAGAACAACAAGGGCCGGCATGAAAAAAAGCTCTGGACAGCCAATACCAAGGGATCAAAACCCAACCTGATGTATGTGCAGGATGAGGTTGATGAGGCTCAGCGTGTAGGCAGGATCCTACAGCTGGATAAGAATTATGATGGTAGTGCAGTCCTATACAGGACCAATGCCCAGTCTGTGGCATTTGAGACTACCTTTAAGCGGATGCGCGTACCTTATAAGGTAGTGGGAGCCTTGCAGTTCTATGACCGCGAGGAAATAAAGGATGCTTTGGCCCTGCTTTTCCTGCTTACTAACAGCAAGGATGAGGTAAACTTCAAGCGGATGATCAACAAGCCTACACGTGGCATTGGAGCCAGCAGCCTTGAAACCATCCTCTCGTTTTCTCTCCAAGCCGATGGCGATATCTTCCGTATGCTGGAAATGGCAATACGGTCAGGAAATCTGTCCAACAAGGCTAAAAATGGTGCGACCGCATTCTTGGAACTCTACAAGCACGCAAACCGCATGATGGACAGCGAAGAGCTGGTCGACTGTGTTAACTTCATGATCAGGGAGTCTGGCTTGTTTGAGCTCTACCAGAAGATAGACAGTCAGAACAGCACCGGAAAAGTCGATAATCTGGAGGCTTTGGTCAACGCCCTTGCCTCCTATGACTCCTCCCGTGACGGCTTGCTGCTCTTTCTTGAACAGCTCTGCCTCGACCCCACCACCTTGGGAAGGGAAGATCCCAGGGACAAGAAGGGGGTGACTCTCATCACCATGCACAACACCAAGGGCCTTGAGTTTGACCGGGTGTTTGTAGCTGGCCTGGAGGAAGAACTCTTTCCAGGACGTGCCAAGGAGAGTGATGACGATATTGAGGAAGAACGCAGAATCTTCTACGTTGCAGTAACCCGAGCACGAAAGCAACTCTATCTCTTGTGTGCAAAGACAAGAAAGATTTGGGGAAAGACAAGTTTCCAGCATCCTAGCCGTTTTATCGATGAGATACCTACCTATCAGGTTGCTGTGGATGGAATTCGTCCCGGCACCTTGGATGTTCTTACCGAGGGCGGTCCCTATCGTGGGTTTGGCAGTCTTGGCGAGAAGCGAGCCAAATCTCAAGGCTCCTCAGAGGCCATGAGTAGCTCTGGGTGGGGTGGTTCTGCAGGTGCTCTTATCCAAAAGGGTTTTGGCGCCAGTGCCAAGACGTTCACTATGGAAGAGCGCCATACGGAAGAGGACGGGGTAAGCCTGTTTCCTCTTGGGCAGAAGGTCTATAGCGACAAGTATGGTGAAGGGGAAGTGGTCACTCTGAAAAAAAGTGGAGACCGTGAAGTCATCGATGTGCATTTCATAGGGGGCAGTAAGGCTACTTTTATCAGTAAATTTGCCCAACTTGAGAAAATTGGGGGTGAATGATATGCTCTCCCCTTTGAAAGATACTAGACATGTTGAGGGCGAACACTATACAATGCCTATCGTTGTCCGTGCTCAGTCGTTCTATTTATATGACCGCTATGGGCTTCGATATATTGATTTTTTTCAAAACCATGGCAGAGCCATCCTTGGTCATCGACCCGACCTGTTGCAGCGTTCCCTAAAGAACACTGCGAACCGGGGCTTGATCAGCGAATACCCTTCGGTATTTGAGGGAAGGCTCGAAAAGCTACTGGCTAGACTGTTTCCAGACTATGCGGATTTTCGGCTGTATGCCGATTCCCAAGTAGTCCGACAGGTGGCTATGAAGGTTTCGTCAGATGTAATCTACGACCCTGCATGTTCACCTCCAACAGATCACCATCCAGTGTCCTTTTGGCGTCCGTACCTAGAGGTCGGCGGGGCAACTTCCGAGTTGCTCTTCCCTATCCTACCTTTCCCAGGGAGTTTCATACCTCAGGTCGTATGTATTAGAGAACAAGCACTGGCAGATGATTTGCCGCCCTCAGACCCTGTTTCACCGCTGTTACTTGATTTGCTCATCAAGACGGTAGCGACACTGATACGGAGCCTTGAGTCGGATGAAGCAGTTGCCAAGCGCAAAGACAATCCTCTTACTGGGTTGTTTGAGACGCGGGGTCCGTACGGAATTACGCACCTCTCTTCTTCGCGCTACAGGGAGTTCTCCCAA
>CAYXYD010000090.1:0-11689 GCA_964469205.1 uncultured Sphaerochaeta sp.
TTTCAGAAAAATGATCCCCCGCTGCACTGCAGTGAGGGATCATTACTATCTACATACAAATTATGGCACTTGCTTACATCCATACGTCTTGTAATCAAGCACGTACTTTGGGAATTTGCTTACGGTTGTGTTCTACTCGACAATACCCATATACCGCATTGGATTGGTCTGGACGAATCGATGCACATCCTCATCACTGAAGGGGGAGAGTTCGAACATCCTGTAGTAGGTGTTATACGATTCGACCTTCAAGAGATTGACATTGAAATCAGTTCCGAAAATGGTTCGTTCCAATACAGTCTCAGCCTTGGCCTCTTCGATGCTCTCTATGTAGTTTTTTAGTTGGACATAGAATTCCTTGTTGGTTCCAGTGAAAGAGAAATCAGCATAGATGTTGGGATAGTGGTGCATCAAGTCCACCACCTCATAAAACCACGGGGAGTCAGGGACATTGTCTACTGCGGCACTGATAAAAGTAAGAGGGTTCTTATGCAGAGGATTGTACTGCCACCCATAGTGGGCGAAGTCTATGCGTAGCGTAGGGTATTTTTCCAGTACAGGCTTGTAGCTTGCAGGGGAGGTGAACTTCCATGCATCCTTTGGAGGGACGCCTCGAAAGCCCTGGTCATCACAATGTGTCATGATGGGAATGTCGTACTGTGTGCAAAACTTGTATATCAGGGTGACCTTGGCTTTCTCCTTTGGGTCGGAAGGCCATGGATCATATCCTAGGGGAGGGTAGAATTTGACTCCATAGAATTTCTGCTTACCTTTCTTGAATTGGTTTTCTCTTTTATGGTTTTTTGCCACATAGGTTTCCAGCAGTTCCTCTATGAATCCTATGGAGTGGGCGGGTGGGGTAATGCCTATGAAAGGAAAGAATTCGAAGAGGCCATCAGGACGGTTTTCACGATACCAGTCAAATGCTGCAAGGGAGTCCTCTGCATATTTAAGTATTCTTTTTGTTTTTTTTGGAGGATAGTAGAGACTCTCCTTGCTTACTTCGGTGCTCGAGAAATCCATCAAGAGAGGACACATGGCCATTTTGTCATAGGTGAGGCCCCGCATGTGCATTTTTCCTCGTCTGATGAATGGTTTGTCTGGTTTGACAGATTCTTCCTCATGGGAGGCGAATTTTCCTTTAAGGTCATCCTCCATAAGGGCCAAAGTCTGCGCGATAGGTTGGTCAAAGGTGGTAAGGGTGTTTGTGATCCTATCAAGCATCAGAGAGCCCTTGCGGTTCTTGTTGGTGAAGATATAGCTTGGGGAGAAAGCCCCACTGGTTATCAGGTCTGGGATACCAGAATCTAGGGAAGCGAAAAAAGCGAGCAAGTTCGGATGCTCGATATTCATGACATGAAAATGCTGGTCAAAGAAATAATTCATACCAACCTCCTGCTTTTTGCAGTGCTTGGCATACAGGGCAGAAGAGTATCTCCTCTGATCTGTATGCTCTAGGTCACATCCCCATTTTCTTCTTCATCTTGGCCCAAGAGTCCTTGAGGGTGACAGTCCTGTTGAATGCAAGCTTGCCATCCTGGCCTTCTTTGCTGTCGAGGCAGAAGTATCCGTTTCTGATGAACTGTAGATAGTCGCCGACCTTTGCATTGAGAATTTCAGGCTCTGCCTTAGCGTCAGAGACAACCACAAGGGAGTCAGGGTTAAGGTCATCCAGATAGTCTCCTGTTGTCTTGCCTGGGTTCTCGTTAAGGAAAAGCTTGTCATACAGCCTTGCCTCAATGGAGACCCCTTCAGTTGCGCTTACCCAGTGGCTGGTTCCCTTGACCTTTCTTTCGTCAGGGGTAGTGCCACCTCTTGAAAGTGGGTCGTAGGTGCAGTGCACCTCAAGGACATTGCCCCTCTCATCCTTCACCACCGAGTCGGCAGTGATGTAGTAGGCGTACTTCAGGCGGATCTCATTGCCGGGATAGAGACGGTGATACTTCTTCGGAGGATCTTCCATGAAGTCTTCCCGTTCGATGTACAGCTCTCGTCCAAAAGGAATCTGGTGGGTAGCTGAATCGGGGTCTTCAGGATTGTTCACAGCCTCGAAATACTCAATCTTATCCTCAGGATAGTTGTCGATGATAACCTTGATGGGGTCCAAGACGACCATGAGCCTTTCAGAACGCTTGTTCAGGTCCTCACGGACACAGAACTCCATTAGGGAGTAGTCGACCACCCCTTCAACCTTGGCAACACCAACCCGGTTGATGAAATCCTTCATGGATTCAGGTGAATAGCCACGCCTGCGGATTCCACTTATGGTTGGCATCCTGGGATCATCCCAGCCGGTTACGATACCCATCTTTACCAGATTGAGGAGCTGTCTCTTGCTCATGACCAGATAGTTGATGTTCAGGCGAGCGAACTCATACTGGTGAGGCGCATGCTCTATGCCGTCGATGGAGGTTGCCCAGTCATAGGCAGGACGATGGTCCTCAAACTCGAGGGTGCAGATGGAGTGTGTGATGCCCTCAAGGGCGTCACTGATGGGGTGGGTGAAGTCATACATCGGATAGATGCACCACTTGTCCCCTGTCCTCAGGTGATGGGCAAACTTGATGCGGTAGAGGGCGGGATCGCGCATGTTGATGTTAGGGCTGCTCATGTCGATCTTAGCCCTGAGTATGTGCGTGCCTTCAGCATGCTTGCCCTGGCGCATCTCTTCAAACAGAGTGAGGTTTTCCTCAACAGGGCGGTCCCTGTACGGGCTGTTCTTTCCTGCCTCGGTAAGGGTCCCTCGGTACTCCTTCATCTCTTCAGCAGAGAGGGAGTCGACAAAGGCCTTGCCCTCCTCGATTAGCTTCACTGCGATCTCGTAGAGGTTCTGGTAGTAGTCTGAGGCATAATATTCATGCACTCCCCAGTCAAAACCAAGCCAATTGAGATCTTCCTTGATGGAGTTGATATATTCCTGTTCTTCTTTTTCAGGGTTTGTGTCGTCCAAGCGGAGGTGACAACGCCCACCATACTTATCAGCTAGGCCAAAGTTGATGCAGATGGACTTGATGTGTCCGATGTGCAGATAGCCATTTGGCTCGGGTGGGAATCGTGTGACAATGGTCCCATTGGGAACCCGATCATTGGCGAGGTCATCTTCTATGATGCGCTCCAAAAAATTGAGCGAAACCTTTTCCTTGACCTCCAGGTCATCTCTTTCTTGCATGTAGTGTCCTTCCTTGTACCCTTTCATAGGGGCGTGATGTGAAGATGGTCAATCGTATCATATCAGAGGGGGTTATACGAGTGGATGTGGCTCTTGTGTTTCATTTTTCACATAGCGAAGGCTGTGCATTCCAGCTTCAAAGGGGGTGTTCGTATAGTTGGAAAAGAAAGAGCCAAAACTGACAGATCCATCCATGCCAGGGATGGTCGTAGTACAGACCCATTCTACCTCTTTTTCAGAAGGAAGGGTGTAGCCTATGCGAACGAGGGCCCCCTTGCGCTCCAGGTGCCATTGTACACTCTCTTCACTGGTGGGAAGAGGGAATTGTGTCGTTGTCCTGTACGAACGCACTGAGCTCTCAACCTGGAGGCTTGTCTTGGACCTGCCAACACTTGTATAGCTCTCTTCCGTATGATAGAGACACACACCACAGAGGCCACCAACAGGTGCCACTGTGGTTGTCAGTGTAAGGGTAAAATCCTCATCGCTAACAGCGAGAATGAGCGGGCCATCAGGGAGGCTGAGTATGCCCCCTACGGTGAGTGATAAGTCCTTATAGGTCTTTTCCCACTGCTGGGGTTTGCCCAGCCAGCGGAAATCTTTCATGGTCACTTTTTTCATGCCCCCAGTATAGGACAGATGGCTTCTTTTTTCCACATACCCTTTCGCAGAGGATGAACATGTTGTATCCTATTGGTATGAAATCATTCAAAGAAACAACAGTAAGCAGGAATCTCCTTCGCCTTTTGGAAAAAGGGTCGGCCAGCTATAAGCTTGCAGAGCTTTTACTCGCCGATGAGGAGATCGAGGCACTGCAGGAATATGCGAATACCGTCTCGATCAAGCGAATGAATTACAATGACCACGGACCTGTGCACATGCGCCAGGTTGCCTGTAACGGGGTGAAGATGCTCTCCTTGCTCAGGGATGCGAATGTCGCCACCTCGTTGGTCCTGGAGAACTCTGGGACCTATGAGGACAGCCTCTGTGCCCTCCTGCTCGCGGCCTTTGTCCATGATCTTGGCATGAGCGTTTCCCGTACCGAACATGAGCTTACCGGCCTCATCATAGCGCGACCCATCATGGATCGGATACTCAAGGCTCTGTTTCCTGATGAGCTCACTAGGCGTATAGCCATCATGAGTGTCGCTACCGAAGGGGTTATGGGACACATGGCTTCCAGGAAGGTCTATAGCGTCGAAGCTGGCCTTCTCTTGGTTGCCGATGGCTGTGACATGGAGAAGGGAAGGGCTCGGATTCCCATGAGCATTACCACCGCCCCCAAGACAGGGGATATCCACAAGTACTCAGCCAACTCCATTGAGAGGGTGACTATCGAGAAAGGTGAAGAGCATCCCATCCTCATCGATGTCGAGATGTCCAGCGATGTGGGCTTTTTCCAGATCGAGGAAGTGCTGCTTCCTAAGATCATGATGAGCAGTGCAAAAGAACATGTAGAGGTATATGCAGGGGTCATCGGACAACCTAAAAAACGATATTTGTAGGAGAAAGTAATGATTGGAGTTATTGGAGAAGCCCTTATAGATTTTATAGGCAAGGGGAAAGAAGGTTCTTCGGTTAATTTCGCATCCCATGTTGGTGGATGTGGTCTCAATGCGGCAACTGCTGCCGCCAGGCTCAACTGTCCTGTGGGCTTCTTTGGCAAGAATTCCGCTGATATGTTTGGCGAGAGGATTCTGGAGCATATGGTGGACAACAATGTTTTGTTTGACCCTATGCTCTGTGCTAGCCCTTTGCCTTCGATGATAGGGTTTCTGGCCATCGATGGGGAAGGAAAGGCTAGCTACGCCTTTTACAGCAAGAATACAGCCCCCACTTCGATAAGGAGGGATGAGTTGGTCACTGCCCTTTCAGAGCACTCCGACCTCAAGGTCCTGCACATTGGCTCAGTATCACTGGTAGTCGAGCCAGGATGTGATGCAATCCTTGCAGCTGTCGATATGATCAAGCCCTCTCCCATCGTATTCCTTGATCCAAATGTAAGGCCTACGGTCATCGAAGATTTTGCTGCTTACCGTAAGCGTCTGGAGCTTGCCATCCAACTCTCGGACATTATCAAGCTCAGCGATGACGACCTGTTGTTGCTCTATCCTGAGCTGGATATGGACGAAGCGGCCAAACAGCTAAGCAAGGATAGCGGCTCGCATATCATCCTGACCAAAGGGAAAAAAGGAAGTACCTGGTACAGCCCAAAGAAATTCACAGTCGATTCTCCTATCGTTGACCTTCCTGTCATCGACACAGTGGGAGCTGGTGATACCTTCAGTGGTGCTTTGCTCTCTTTCCTGCATAGAGGTGGTTTCTTCGGGCCCGACGGGGAGGAACCCCGCCTGGAGCCCCTTTCCAAGGCGACCATAGCGCAGGCAATGCGTTTTGCGAACGTGGCGGCCTCCATCAACTGTTCGCGCAAGGGTTGTGACCCTCCGAGTTTGGAGGAAGTGGAAGAACTCCTAGCCTCTTTGTAGTTATTGCCAATACCCGGTGATTGGCAGTACACTTAGACAATGCTCAAAGATACAAAAAGAAGAGTCACCCAGACCATCATTGCAGCCTTCGTTGCGATAATAATCATTCTCGCTGCGATGATGCTCTGGAAATGGACTCATGCGATACAGTCAGATCAAGATCGTAAGAATCTCCAAAAGGTTCTGCGTACTATTGTTGAAGACCAAGGGGAGAACGCACTGCTCTCCCTCTCTGGCATTCCTGTCTCTGACATCTTCTATGGTGATGATGGTCTTATACTCTTTGAGGAAGGCAACCAGAATTGGCGCTATAGCGCTTCAGAGATGCAGAACATCAGTGTCTATGAGAAAGTAAACCGCAGTGTGGTGCATATCACCACCACCCTCGATGCACAGGTCAATGCCTTTATGGATGTCCTGCCTGCCCAAGGCACAGGAAGCGGTATCATCCTTTCTCTCGATGGCTACATCCTTACCAACGCCCATGTGGTTGAGAAGGCAAAGAGCCTGAAAGTGACCCTTTACAACGAACAGTCCTATCCTGCGAAGCTCATCGGAGTTGACAGCGAGGATGATCTTGCGGTGATTCAGATAACAGTGGACAAGGAGAGCTTCCTCAACCCTATTGCCCTAGGGACAAGTAACGACCTCAAGATAGGGCAGAAGGTCATTGCCATAGGGAATCCCTTCGGCTATGACCGCACGATGACTGTCGGGGTGGTCAGTGGGCTTAACCGTCCTGTACGCACCAATGAGGGCAAGATCATCATGGATGCCATCCAGACTGACGCCTCCATAAACCCAGGCAATAGCGGTGGCCCCTTGCTGAACAGCAAGGCAGAGGTCATTGGCATCAACTCATCGATATACTCCACCAACGGCAATTCGCAGGGCATCAACTTCGCTATCCCCATCGATACTGCCGTTGCTATCATCCCCGACCTCATCAAGCTCGGTAAGGTAAGCAGGGGATGGCTTGATATAGCCACCGTGCAACTTACCCCGCAGCTGGTATCCTATGCCAAGCTAGCAGTCGAAAAAGGGGTTCTGGTCAGCCAGGTGGTTGCTGGTGGATTGGCAGAGAAGGCCGGGCTGAAGGGTGGGTCTCAGATGGTCCAGTACGGAACGAGTGTGATTTATCTTGGCGGGGACGTTATCACCGCTATCAACAAGAGTCCTGTCAATGATCTCAATGATCTGTTTCTGGCACTATTGCACACCCGTAGTGGAGAAAAAATAAAAGTGACGGTAAGCCGTAAAGGTGAGACCAAGACAATAGAGGTGCAGCTCATAGAACGGAGTGCACAGCATGTGAGTGCATTAGTAAGGTAAATGATGGATGAAGTACGAGTAGACGAACGATGGGGCGGCGATTCCATAGAGAATATACATGGGGATGTTTCTTACGAGCAAAAGCTCTTTAAGGTGCATGCAGAGTATGAGCCTGCAGGGGACCAGGCCCAAGCCATTGAAAAATTAGCACAAGGGCTGAAGGATGGGGAAAAGTTCCAGACCCTCAAAGGGGTGACCGGAAGTGGAAAGACCTACACGATGGCCAAGATCATCGAGCAGGTACAGCGCCCCACCTTGATCCTCTCCCACAACAAGACCCTCTCTGCCCAGCTGTTCAGGGAGTTCAAGTCCTTTTTCCCCGATAATGCGGTCGAGTACTTTGTCTCGACCTATGATTACTACCAGCCTGAAGCGTATGTGCCCGGGCGAGACCTCTATATCGAGAAAGATGCCGATATCAACCAGGAGATAGACAGGCTTCGCCTCTCTGCCTCCTTCTCCCTGATGGAAAGGCGTGATGTCATCGTAGTGGCCACTGTCTCCTGTATTTTTGGTCTGGCAAACCCTGTTTCAGTCAGGGATATGGTACATACCTTTACTGCAGGGGAACCTTTTCACCACCATGATGTGCTCGATCAGCTGGTGAGGATGCAGTATGAACGCAATGACGCCATCCTCAAGCGGGGAGCATTCCGTGTCCGTGGTGACATCATAGAGATATGTCCCTCCTATCTGGAGAATGCGGTGAGGATATCCGTCGATTGGGATGAGATCGCAACTATCCAGTGGTTCGACCCTGTATCAGGGGAGAAGCAGGAGTTGGTCTCTTCCTATACCCTCTATCCCGCCAAACAGTTTGTCATGCCTCCAGAACAGGTAAAGGCCGCGGTCCAGAGGATCCGTAGCGAAATGGAGGACCAGGTAGAGTTCTTCAACAGCTCAGGTCGTCCCTTGGAAGCTGAACGCATCAAGACGAGGGTGGAATATGACCTGGAGATGCTTCAGGAAATAGGGTACTGCTCGGGTATCGAGAACTACTCCCGGCCTCTTTCCGACAGGAATGCAGGGGAGCGTCCTGCTGTCCTGTTGGACTACTTCCCCCCTGACTTTGTCACCTTCATCGATGAGTCCCATGTGACGCTTCCCCAGGTTGGGGCTATGTATGAGGGAGATAGATCCCGAAAGCTGAACTTGGTGAACTACGGCTTCCGTCTGCCCTCCGCCCTCGATAACAGGCCCTTGAAGGCCTCTGAGTTTACCGAAGTGGTGAACCAGCGGGTCTTTGTATCAGCAACGCCTGGGAAAGTGGAGCTTAGGGACAGTACCCAGATAGTGGAACAGGTGATACGTCCCACAGGATTGCTGGACCCTGTAATAGATGTACGTTCCTCTGAGGGCCAGATGGAGGACCTCTACGCTGAGATCCGTAGGACCATAGCAAAGAACCAGCGGGTCTTGGTAACTACCCTTACCAAACGCATGAGTGAGGACCTTACCGATTACTTCGCCTCCCTTGGTCTGAAGGTTCGCTATCTGCACTCGGAGATAGAGACCTTTGAGAGGGTTGAGCTGCTCAGGGACTTGCGCCTAGGCGTCTTTGATGTGTTGGTTGGTATCAACCTGCTCAGAGAGGGACTGGACCTGCCTGAGGTCTCCCTTATAGGCATCCTTGATGCGGATAAGATTGGATTCCTAAGATCTGCAACCTCCCTTGTACAGATCATCGGGCGTGCATCCCGGAACAGCGAGGGCAGGGTCATCATGTATGCGGATAAGATGAGCACTGCCATGGAGATTGCCATAGACGAGACCAATCGCAGAAGGGATATTCAGCTTGCCTGGAATGCGGAGCATGGCATCACACCCACAACCATCATCAAGGCAGTACAGGATATTCTTGAACGGGAAAAGGAAGATACCAAGCAGAACCAGAAGCAGGACCTTGCAATCCTCAAGGGTGGGTATAACCTGCTCAGTGCCCCTGACCGTAAGAAGTATGTGAAGGCCCTGGAGAAGGAGATGCTCAAGGCAGCGAAGAACCTTGAATTCGAAAGAGCCGCTGTCATTCGTGATGAGATTGAGCTTATCAGAGACGGGCAGTTCATCTCCTAGAAGAGGCGTAGTGTGTACGCTCCTCCACTGGTGGTGGGGTGCTGATATTGGTAGGAAAACGTTCCTTTACTGGGATATTTCTGATTCTCTAGAATATACTCATAGAGGGAGTCTGTTGTCAGGACCTCCTTTTTCATTGCAGGTGAGCTAGAGAACAGGGTGTTGCTCTCATGATCCCACCCAAGTCCATCAAGCAAGGCTTCGGTAAAATATCCATGGATGTGCGCTATGTCTTTTGGTTCCTTACTGGTGTTATCCTCCGTTGTGGCAGCAAGCACAAATAGCGAGGGCTTGTACTCTGCAGAGGAAAAATAGGTGGAGAAGGCCTCATCGAGGAATCTGCTTTTCTCTATAAGACTTACAGAAGAGCTGTTATCCTCGACAAAGGAGCCACAGAAACAGCTGTCCAGGATGAGCAGTTGTTTGCCTGGAAGCTCTGAAAGAGCGGTAAGCAGTTCAGTAACGCTGAGGAGTGTCTTTGTTTTTAGCTGTTTGTTTGTATCAAAAATATCAGGACCAGATGAAATAGGTGAAGCCAATACAAAGGACCCTCCCTTAATTCCATGACCGCTGTAGCTGAAGATAGTCAAATCCTTTTCGGAAAGGACAGGAATCAAATCTTTGATCTGCTGAAGGACATGTTTTTTAGTAGGTAGAGAACCAAAAGTACTGGGATCGTCATAGTCATTAACACCGGTCCCTCCCTCCTGTAGGAGAGGGTAGCCTGTATAGGGGCGTTTGTTTTTGCTAAGACTCGCTAGGCATAGGTCTAGTTCTTTTGCATCGTTGAGGGTACCTTCGAGATGTTTCACTCCTGTACCGTGATAATTCAGAGCTACATAGATGGCATGAATTGAGCCCAAAGGCTCCTCCTGCAAAAAGAGTTCACAGCTTTGGAATAGAAGGAGAACAAGCACAAGTGCGAGCAACAGAGCCTTTTTCACATGATACCTCTACCATTAAGAGGCTTTATCTTACCATCCACTTCAGAGATTGAACAGGACAAGATCCAAAGGACCTCCGGTAGTCAGGGGGTGTTGGAATTCAGTCCAGTTGCTGAACAGTTTCAAGCGGGAGGGAATGGCTTGGTTTTTTTTGATGTACTTGAAAAGGCCATCGACTGTAATACGCTCATCCTTTGCTGCAGGGGGTTCTTTGATGGTAACACCTGTTAGCGTTGCACTATGAGGATGATCCCATCCCAAAGCCTCCAAGAGGGTATAGGTGAAAATACCATGGGGATGAGGGGTGCCAACAGGACCAAAATCCATTTCATACGAGTCTGTATGGGCACTTGCTGTAAGGACAAACATATCTGGCTTCCTATACGGGTCCTTTGAGTGGTAGGTTTCAAAGAACTTTGCAATAGAGTTGTTGAGAACTGTATTGGTTGAGGAGGGACTCTTTTCAACAAACATGCCACTGAAGCAACTGTCAAGGATTACAAGCTTCTTGCCCGGGATGAGAGCTATCCAAGAAAGAAGGGTTGCAGGATCGAGTGATTGGGGTACACCTTCTGAGTAGGCAAGCAACAAGTGTCCAGTTTCCATTATCCCGTGTCCCGAGTAGGTGAAGATGGTGAGGTCTTCTTCTTTAGCCATTCCTTGCACTAAGGCTAGTTTGTCTTGGATTTTAGTTTTGGAGGGATAATTATCGTCAAGAGGGTCTTCAGCCAAGGCTTCCTCCTGGATCATCTCAGATGATATGCCTGTTCTGTTTGCTTTGGCAATGACTTGCCCAAGAGCCTCATGCAATTCCTTAGCATCAGGGACTGTCCCGTTTAGGTTATCATCACTATCATCGTTATTCTTGTAATCTATCCCCACATTGATATAGTAGACATCCCCCTGTGTAGGCTCTTCAGTGAAGAGTTCACAGGAAGGGAATAGGAGGAGACTTAGCAGTGTGAGAAGTAAGAGGAGTTTCTTCATAGCTCCTCCTGTTTCGTATGCGGCGCCAGGGTATAGCGAAGGCCTACTCCCAGCATGGGGGCCGTGATCTCCTTTCTCAGGTGAATGGTAACAGGAATAGTTATGTCGAGGGCATGCATCTCAGTTTGCAGGACCCTAAACTGGGGACCTACCTGCAAAGAGTAGGAGACGAAGGCCTCTTTGATGGTTCTGTAGTAGTTTGCTTCACTGCTGATGCTGGTGAACAGGCCCACTGTCCTGTTGAACTGATAGCTGCCTCGTAATCTGAAGCCCACAGAATTAAAGCCCCTTGCTTGGTAATTGCCGAAGGGTATGGACGGGGTGACGAACATCGTGTGCATATCTAGGCTTGCTGAAAAGCTCTCTGTCTCATAACCGATCAACCCAACTGCTATGGTTGTTGCATTACTGCTACGAAAGGGGAGTTCATCATCAAAATGGGGAATTGCTGGGTAGTAGGAGTCTGAGAGATCGAGCGCATAAATGACCTTTCCACTTGACCAAAGGGAATTTGTGGTGATGAGAAGCAAGGCTAGGAAGACCAAAATCGTTCGTCTCATACCTTTAGTATACAGATAAGCGCTTAATGTTCTATTCCCTAACTAGGGTATATTTGCTAAGGCTCTTTTCAGCGTAAGTAGTGGTTTTGTCTTTTATCCTTCACCTTTGTAGTGGTATATTCCACTACATGTTGAACT
>CAYXYD010000091.1:0-11634 GCA_964469205.1 uncultured Sphaerochaeta sp.
ATATGTCTAGGGATGAATTCCTGTCGATGACCGATGGAGTCATCAGATATCTTACTAATCTCGGATACATCGTCGAGCCAAAGGAACGCGAGCATGATGCTCTCTCTGCATATAGGCGAAGCATCTATTTCCCGGGCCTGGTATTCTCACTGAATCTGAGTGGGTATAGGAATTCCAGGTTTCTCATAAATGGTGAAATGCAGGATCAAAAGGTCTTATACAATACGATACCCGCATTCGTACAAAGTTGTGGTTTCTATTTTCCTGTCCCAGTCCCTCCCGATGATATCCTCTGCTCCATGAAGCTTTCTGCCTTATTGAACCGGAGCAAAGGTCGGGATTTCTACGATGCCATGTTCCTCTTGGCTCAGACCAAGCCAGACTACAACTTTCTTGCAATAAAGCAGGGAATCCACGATGAAAAGGAATTGAAAGCCGCCCTAGTACTACGCTTGGGTGAAATAGACCTTACCAGCAAACAACAGGATCTCAAACATCTCTTGTTCACCAGCCAGAAAAGCGAGATGATACTACATTTTGCATCTTTCGTGAAAAGCTTGGACCTGAGTCCCGCTAGCCCCTGAACAACAAGATCTAACTAGAAATTGAGCCTGAGTTCAATTGTAAGATTCATACAAATACGTGGGGTTTTTACAAGCATAGTAGTCTGCCCTACAACAGCCCCACATGCTGTATCTCATCGCGCATAGCTGGTCGTTTCATATACCTTGGAGCCAATGCCTGAAGACACTCCTCGGCAACCAATACGCCTCCAATGGTGACAAGCTCCTTAAGCCACGAAGCCATGGCCTTGTACTCATTACGGGTGGAAGCGACTTCTCCATCCTTTTTGATGATCGCCCCATACAGGGCAAAGACCTCACCCTTATACGTGCTAAGCAGCACATCCTGAGAACTCCGTATCAAGCGAGGATTTTTCTGGATGTAGGACAACAATCGTTCCTGCTTACTTTCAGCCTTGAGGACCTCAGGATAGGGATTCTTCCTATACAAGGAACTATGCTTTGCCTCTTCACGGGCCTGTAGCTCATCAAGCAGGCCATCAAGGACAGCCTGCCACCCCTGTTGGTCATAGCTGGCTTTCAGGATAGGGTAATAGGCAAGGTCGTCATGGAGGAGAAACTCTTTGGCTAAGTTTCTCAGTTGTTCTGTGTTTCCACTTTCCTGATAGACCTTGAACAGGAGGACGCTCCAGTCTATGACACCCCGGGTGCGATAAGGTGAAGCTTCCTTCTCTTTTGCTAACCTTTCTTTAACCAGCTTCTCAGCCTGGGCATAGTCCTTGGTCTCAAGGGCATGCTCGAAGGCGATCTTCCGCATCCCTTCATAGGCGATGTTTTCCAAGGCAAAAGCTTGGGCATCATCGACTCTTTGCTGCTTGAGCAACAGTGCATGCTGTAGTTCCAAACTGCTGAGAATTGTGGGGTTCTGATCATATTCGACTTCTATTTCTTCAGAAGCAACAGCGACCAGGTAGTTTTTCAAAGCTTGTTGGTCGCTTTCTGTCTCTGCTAGCTTGAGGCAGAGCCTGAGCAACACCACTTGCGGAGGCCCATCATAGTTCTTTGCACTAGCGAGAAAGAGGGAGAACAACCAAAATGCATCATCGGCATTGAGCACAACCTCATCAAAGAGGGCTGCTATCTGCATGAGGATATCCCCAACCTCTTCAGCGAGGGTCTCACCTTCATACTCGTCTGAAACGGACATCTCGTGGACCATCATGGAGGCGATAGCTCCTCCATGGCGGATGTTCCCATCCATGATGGCAACCTGTGCCATCATGAGAAGCTCAGCAATCTTTATTCGTAATGCTGTGGTCAACTGCCAGTCATTCTCACCATTGTTGACCTGTTCAGCTTAGAAAACCATCTTGTGTACTCTCCAGCCCTGTCCAACTTACAACAGAACAGCAAGACCCGGGACAAACACTACCTCTGCCTACTGCTCCCTAATGGAGAGTGTCTGCAGACAGCAGGGATGCTCCATTATTACTCACTCGCTCCTAGAGACCTACGCTTCTACTGCAATATGTTTGATGCTGAAGGCAGTCTTGATGCTATCATCAAAGCGCATTACATCTTCTTCTTCAAGCTGGATGTGATATCCTCCCTCCCAGTTCCGATGCATAAGGAGCACGAACTGCGAAAGTGTTGGCAACCATATTTTTTTGAGTCTCACTTGCTTTTCCCTCTTCCTTTTTTGGGAAATTCCTGTAAAATGGTCTTATGAAAAAGTACCAAGAACTTGAAAAGCTTTGCCTGGCCTTTGATGAAGGCTATAAGACTATTGAACCCTTAGTTGAAAAGTGGGGCCACAGCAAGAAAAAGATCACAACCGTCATGACAGAGATATACAGGACCTATGCTCCGGACAATATCGTGACAGAGTATCCCCTTGCCTCTGCATACCTGTATCTTATCTCTGAGTTCTTCCAGGACCCCAAGGCTATTGGCCAATTGAAAGCCAAGCATGAGACTGAGTTGAATGCAGAGGGGTTATCAGTTCTTTCCTTCTGGGAACAGAACCCTGCTTTCTGGTGCTACTTCTCCGTCAAGAAGGTGCTCAGTGAAGACTTCTCTCTGATAGAGGACCTTCTGACAGGAGAGGAACATACGCTGTATTCGCCTGCTATCAACAAACTGTATGGAAAGACAAGCTCAAAAGGCCTCCGTAGCCTCTGTTTGATGCTCCCCAACGGAAAGTGTCTGCAGACAGTGGGAATCATCAAGTCCTATAGAATTCCTGTCTCTGATTTCAAGTTCTATTGTTCACTATTCAAACCCCAAAGTAGTCTGAAAACCATACTAAGCAAGCACTACATCACCTTCTTCAAGCTGGATACCATTGGGAACACCCCCATGCTCCACTATGAAGGGCATCACATGGGATTTGTCTGGCAGCCCTTCACACTAGCCGAGTTTGATGTCTTACAGCTGGGAGGGGATTGGGTTGTTGATACTCTGGGAACACAGCAGAGACTCTCTCTGGATCTGTTCGATTCCACCATGGACAAGCTTCCCAACAGAAAGCTCTTCAACACTACCACCGGTGTCATGGCAGGTGCTATCTTCCGCGACACCACTACAGGGGAGATGGGCATCTTCACCAATACAGAGGCTGCCTACATTTTCTTCTCAGCCTTGCTGAAAAGAGCCTATCCAGAGCTGAAGTTTCACAAGAAACCCTCTCTCTTCATCTGTGCGCCCCTACAAACACTGCTGCTTACCATGGACCTTCCCGTTGCCTGGAAGAAATTCGAAAAGATCATTAAGTATGATGCAGAGCCAGATTTGGAGGAAACAGACGATTTTGAGATCGACTGGAAAAGCATACGGGAAAGGTATGACAAGTTGCCCTCTGACGAACCCATGGTCCAGCAGGCCAAAAGCTTGCTGGACGTCTTCCTCGAATCAAGAGAGACAGGAAAGCCCTTGGACGTTGATACCATCGCTAAGGTGACAGGGATGGATAAGGAAGATGTGGAAGGCATCTTATATGGTTTTGAGAAGACTGAGGGAAGGTCTCCTTTTGACAAGTTCCTTGATGATTTTTTTGATGAGGTCACTGTCTACGAAGTATCTCCTACAGACAAGAAGTTTGAACTGAAAAACTTGCCTATGCCTTTGGATGAGGAAGAGGACGGAGAGTTCCTGTATCAGGACCTTACTGATTCGGCTCTCTTTACGGTCAATGACATACAAAAAGCAGAAGAACAGTTGGTCGAGGGTACCAGTGAAACCTTTGCTGAAGAGATTGCCACGTATGGAATCCTCGAGAGCATAGAAGAACTGTTTACTGAGGAGTTTGATGAGCTCGACTATCCTCTGATGAACACCTTCTTTTGGGTCCTGTTGCACAAGGGCAAAAAATGGGTCCCCTTTCGTAGCTATGCCATTGAAATGCTGAAGTGGATTCCTGATTTCATATTAGAAGAGTATGATGATGACGAAGAATTTATCAATGAATTCGGTCTATTCCTCCTACGTAAGCTCTATCCCCTAGGACTCTGCTCCCTGGAAAAGAAACTCAGCTTTGATACACTCAATATGGCTACATACAAGATCAAGGGGACAGATGCCTTCTATAGCATGCTGAAGATTTCAGATGATGTAGTGCTTGATACCTAGCTTTGCGGTAATACGGAGCACTTCTTTCCCTAAGCTCTTGTTTTGGCACTCCATGATAATGGGGTGCCAACTTTGCTTCTAGCTTCTTTGCATGCTCGTTCTTCTGGCTCAGGTCCTTGCTTAATAGCAGGTTATCATAAAGATCCCCCCAACATATTCACCCAATCTCTTCTGGCATACATCATCCTGATTATAGAAACTGTTCTTTAGGGCACGGTGAATACCCATCTCTTTTCCCTCTTCCCCGCATTTCCCCCTTCCCTTTTTAGGTAACTCCTGTAAAATAGTCTGTATGAACAACTACAAGGAACTCAAAAGAATCTGCGCTCTCTTTGACGAAGGCTTTGATGCCATAGAAGAATTTGTAGGCCAATGGGGCCATAGCAAGAAAGAGATTACCGCTGTGATGGATGAGGTCTACAGCCTCTACGCAACAGACAATATCCTGACAGACTTCGCCATTGCCACGGCCTACCTCTATCTGCTCTCTGAGTTTTTTCAAGATCCAAAGGCTATTGGGCTACTGAAAAGCAAACACGAGAACGAGTTGGAGAGTGAGGGGTTGGAAGTACTCTCCTACTGGGAAAAGAACCCTGGGTTCTGGTGCTACTTCTCCGTCAAGGAGCACCTCAGTGGCAACTTCTCTCTGATCGAAGACCAGCTTACCGGGAAGGAACATATCCTACAGTCAGGCTCTATCAGATCGTTCTCCGGTAAGAATGAGACAAAAAACCTGCGATTCCTCTGCTTGATGATTCCCAACGAGATGTGTTTGCAGACAGTAGGATCCATCAAGTCCTATAGGATTCCTGTCTCCGACTTCAAGTTCTACTGCTCGCTATTCAAACCTCAAAAAGGGTTGAAGGCTATCCTGAGCAAGCACTACACCACCTTCTTCAAGCTGGATGACATAGCCAATTTCCCGTCCATCATACATCAGATATATACTATGGGATTTTCCTGGCAGCCGTTCACCCTCCAAGATTTTGCTATCGCAAAGCTGGGTGGAGAGTGGCAATTAGACACATGGGAAAACTTCCAGCGATTCTCTCTAGATGAGGTTGACTCCAGCATGGACAAGCTCCCCAACAGAAAGCTCTTCGACACCACCAAGCATGTCATGGCAGGATCAATCTTGAGGGACACCACCACAGGGGAAATGGCCCTCCTAAACAACACAGAAGTTGCCCACACCTTCTTCTCAGCAATACTCAATCGCTCTTATCCTGAACTCAAGCTCCCCAAGAAGGCTTCTGTCTTCATCTCACCTGCCCTGCAATCAATATTGGCCGATATGGACCTGCCAGTTTCCTGGAAGAAGTTTGAGCCGATGATCGAGTATGAGAGTGAACCGGTTCTGATGGGGACACCTAACCAGATGATGGAGATCGCAAAGCAGAAGAAAGAAAACCGAAAAAAAAGCCTTGGAGCAAACAGGGAACACGATAGTGATGATGGATGGAAGGATGCCGAAAGGGCTCTCCTCGACTTGTTCATCGAATCCAGCACGACGAAAAAGCCTTTGGATGCAAAGGAAGTCTGTAAGGTAACAGGAATGGAGAGGGAGTTGGTCGATCATATCTTGCATATGTTTGATGATGAACCTCAACGATCTCCCTCCAACAGGTTCTTTGATCCTGGTGATGATGAGTTTCTTGATGACGACGATGATGATGACGACGATTCTTTTGATGACACGTCTGGAATATCTATCTTCAGCAGGCTTTTTGATGACGATGACGACGACGAAGATGACATTGATGAGCTGTTTACCCAGTTGGCCACCTTCGAGATCGCTGATGAGGACAAGGCCTTTGAACTAGCAGACCTACCCGAGACTGATGATGTGGATAAGGAGTTCCTGTATCTGGGTCTTGATGATTCAGAGCTTTTTACGTTCAACGACAGTGAAGAAGTGCAGAGGCAGTATGCTCAGCTTGCCAATAAGACCTATGCCAAGCAGTTAGAAACCTATGGGGTGCCTAAGGGCATAGAGAATCTGTTTTTCGAAAACTTCGATGGTCTTATCGTGTATCCCTTGATGAATACCTTCTTCTGGATCCTCCTGTATAGGGGCAGACAGTGGACATCTGCACGCAGCTATGCCATTGAGATGCTGAAGTGGATACCTTCCTACATAATCCCCAACTACCTTAGTCAGGAGGAGTATATCGAGACGTTCAGCACGTTCGTTAAAAAAATACTCTGTAACAGAGCTATCTGTTCCCTGCAAAAGAGACCTACCCCTGATGAGGTCAAAAAGGGTTTGTACAAGATTAAGGGGACTAAGGCGTTTTATAGCCTGCTGAAACCAGCAGAAAGCATCTTTTTTGGATGAACAACCCATTGAGACAACGACCACAACAAGGAAAGACGATGCAAGACGATTCGATCAAGGAAGAGCCAGAGCTCACCGCAAAAGAGAAAAAAGCCCGCTTTGCGAAGGGCATGAGTGATGTTTTGCTAACCCTTCAGGTGCTGACAGAAAGCCAGAAAACACTGGATGCAGGAGTTCCTTTCGATAGGGAGGCTTTCTGTGCGCAAACAAGCTTTGCCATGCACGAGCTGGAAAGAACAATCCAGCGGATACAAGACCAGTATGAGCAAGATACCCTCGACAAAGCCCCTTACCAAGTCCCCCTTGAAGACAAAGAATTTGAACTGTCAGGGTACCCTCTCCCTTCTGATGCCATAAAGCTCCACTTTGATTCCGACCTCCAAGAGTCAAAAATGTTTGAAGTCTTTGAGGATAGCAAGACCGAGGACCAGTTCACCAAGATAACAAGGGGCGCCTTTGGGGAGACGATCAACAAGTACGGGCATATCATCTTTGTGGAGGATATGTTTTACGACAACTTCGACGAGGATATTGCCTTCATCCTGATGAACTCCTTCTTCTGGATCTTCTACCATATGGGCAACAAATGGCTTCCTCTTCGTAGCTATGCCATTGAGATGCTCTCTCTCTTTCCCGAAGCCATCCTCAAGCAGTATCCAGTACCTGAGGATTTTATAGAAAAGTTCAGCAGCTTTACCAAAGGGATACTTGCAAGTCGGGGAATTTGTACACTCAAGACCCGTCCCACACCCAATGAGGTGAAAAAAGACATGTATGCTATCAAGACAACAGATGCGTTTGCCTACCTGCTGGAGCCTTCAGAGTATGTGATGGCTGCCACCTTGGCGGAGTAAGCCTGAGTACTGGTCTTTTGATCAAGCACTCTTTTGGCACTCCATGACAATGGGGTGCCCTCTTTGCGTTCATTTTCTTAGGTTTTTTTCCCTCTGGCATTCTCTTTTTGGGTGTATGGTAGTAGCACTGCTTACTCCTGTTTCTTGCTCGGGGACTCGCCACTGGCGACTTCCCTACCACTTTTTCTTACCGTATCATCATTTTCTCTTTTCCCTGCATTTTTCTCTTCCCTTTTGGGCCAACTCCTGTAAAATAAGCTTATGAACAACTACACAGAACTCAAGAAGCTTTGCACTACCTTTTCCAGGGGCTTTGAATCTATAAAACAACTGGCATGGGACTTGGGCCATAGCAACAAGACCACCAAGAAGATCATGCTAGAGATCTTGAAATCAGGTCCTGATCAGATAGCAATGGAAAATGAGATCCAAGGCTCATTCCTCTATATGCTCTCTGAGGTCTTCCAAGATCCCAAGGCCATGAAGCAGCTGAGGCTCAAACATGAAGCTGAATTGATACCAGCGGGATTGGCTGTCCTCACCTTCTGGGAGAAAAATCCAGCGTTCTGGTGTTTCTTCACGGTTAAGGAGCATCTCAATGGCGACTTCTATCAGATAGTTGACCATCTGACAGGAGAGGAACATATCCTGCACTCCAAGGGCATCTCGACCTTTCAGAAATTGACGGATGCAGAGGGACTGCGCTTCCTCTGCCTGATGCAGCCCAACGGGGGGTGTCTGCAGACGGTAGGGATGATCAAATACTACAGGATCCTTGTCTCCGACTTCCTGTTCTATTGCTCACTGTTCAAACCGGAAGAGGGCCTACAGGCCATCATCCACAAGCACTTCATCAAATTCTTCACGTTGGATGTGATCGCCATCCTTCCGCCTTTCAAGCGGGACAACTACGACATGCTGTTCATCTGGCAACCTTTCACCCTGCCAGATTTCGATATCGCAGAACTAGGAGGGGCATGGTTCTCCTCAAGTCTGGGGTCACGGCAGAGATTCACTGTCAATATTATCGATACAAGTATGCTGGGCCTGCCTAATCTCAAGGTATTCGAAACTGCCCCCTCCGCTATGGCAGGGGCTATTATCAGGGACAATGCTACTGACGAGATGGCTCTCTTTACCAATACGGAGGTTGCCTACGCCTTCTTCTCAGCCTTGTTGAATCGCTCATATCCTAAGCTCAAGCTTCCCAAAAAACCGTTGTTTCTCATTAGCGGTGCCTTGCAACACGTGTTGACTCGAGTGAGTCTTCCAGTCCCCTGGAAAGAGTTCGAGGATATCATCGAATACAGGGAGCCACAGGATAAGGTTGAGAAAAATTCCAAAGAAGAGTGGGAAAAACTCAGGGAAGAGTACAAGAAGGCCATGGAGGATCTAGGCCCCGACAACCCTGAAATGGAGTTGATGATGCTCTACATCGATGCTCAGATAAGCGGAAAGCCTATGGATACCGATAAGATATGCAAGGCAACAGGGCTTGATCGGGATTATGTAGAAAATCTCTTTGGAAGGTTTGACAATTTTTCTGATGAGGAAGCTCTTGATGCCTTTGATGATGCCCTTGATGATGATTATGGTGATGAGGAGGACTCTGAAGATATGGTTCCTGATGACTATGCTTTCTACATAATCTCCGATGAGGACAAGGTCTATGAGATGGACGGCTGGCCAGTGCTTGAGGATGCGTATGGAGACACCTTATACCATACCCTCTCTGATTCTGAAATCTTTGTGGTCACCATCAGCAAGATGGAAGAAGCTCACAGACAATTCTTACAGCTTGTCAGCGAGGACTATGCTTTAGAGATCGAAAGGTATGGAATGCTTGCTAGCATAGACAGATTGTTTACCAATAGCTTTGACGAGGAGCTTGCGCAGCCTTTGATGAATGCCTTCTTTTGGATATTCTTGCATAAGGGCAAGGATTGGGTCCCTGTGCGCAGCTATGCCATTGAAATACTGAAATGGATACCATCCGACATACTCCCTTTCTACGTCGACCACGAGACTTTTATCGAGGCGTTCAGCAAGTTCGTCAAGAGACTGCTCTGCACAAGGGGGGTTTGCTCTTTGGCTAAGAGACCTAGTGCAGAAGATACCAAAAAGGGTACGTATGCCATCAAGGGGACGGACGCCTTCTTTAGCCTGCTGCAGGTAAGGGATTTCGACGAGTAGCAGGGACTTGGGTGTGATGACTATCATATCTACAACAGGGTAGGAGGAAAGGTTTATAGCCTTTTCTCCTACCCTTTCCCAAAAAAAGAGGTTCCAAAAAAGAAGTTCCCTACATTTCCCTCTTTCATTTTCTGTCGACTCCTGTAAAATGTCCTTATGAACAACAACTACGAAGAACTGGAACAACTGTGCGAAACCTTTGACAAGGGCTATGCTGACATAGAAGGCTTTGTGGCCCATTGGGGCAACAGCGATAAACAGACTAGGACGGTTATGGATGAGATACTGAGATCCGGTCCAGAAGGGATCGCAACCGACTCCGAGCTATACAGTGCCCTTCTCTATCTGTTCGCCCAGTTCTTCCAAGATCCCAAGGCCATCAAGCAACTGATGACCCAGCACGCTAATGAACTGACCCCTGAGGGATATCAAGTGCTTTCTTTTTGGCAAAAGACGCCTGGGTTCTGGTGTTACTTCTCCGTCAAGGAAGAGCTCGAGGATGACTTCTGGTTGATCGAGGACCATATGACGGGGGAGATGCACACCCTCTACTCGCATGGCATCACCACCATGCAGGAGTGGGAAGGTGCAGACTACATGCACTATCTCTGCATGATGCTGCCCAATGGGGAGTGTCTGCAGACTATAGGGCATATCAAATACAACCACATCCCCGTTTCAGACTTCCTGTACTACTGTTCGCTGTTCAAGCCTCAAATTGGATTGAAAGCCATCCTGCATAAGCACTTTAGAATATTCTGCAAGCTGGACAGCATCGCACACATGCCCCCGATCAAGCATGATATCTACGATATGGGATTCGGATGGCAGCCTTTCACCCTACCCGAGTTCGATATCGCAAAGCTGGGTGGCAAATGGACAGCCTGGTCATCAGACTCCCTAGACAAGTACTTTATCAATGAGTTTGATCCTAGCATGGACAGGCTTCCTAACCGAACATTGTTTGAAATAGCGAGCCCAGCCATGGCAGCCTCCATCGTCAGAGACCCCAACACAGGAGAGATGGGATTGGGCACCAATACAGAGGTAGCCTACCCTTTCTATGCTGAGCTGTTGAATCGTGCCTATCCTGAACTCAAACTACCAAAGAAGCCCTCTGTTTTTGTTTCTGCAGCCTTACGAGCGCTGTCGGGAAGATCAGAGCTGCCATTCCCTTGGAAGAAGTTCAAAGACATCCTTGATTATAGCGAAGAGCCAGAATGGGATGATTCCATTGATTACACCAAGGGCACCTGGAAACGAGTCGATGGGAAGGATGATTTTGGAGGTGATGGACATGGAAGATGATAATCAGAAGACTGAGTGGCGAAGGCTTGTGGAAATGTGCAGCAATTTGCCAGAGGGCAGTCCAAAGTTCAAGGCGACACAAGGGTTGCTGGATATATTCATAGAGTCCGGTGAAACGGAAGACCCTTTGGACATGGATGCCATCTGCAAGAAAACAGATCTGAATAGAGAAGAATTGGATAGATTATGGCAAGCGTATGATGCTATGTCAGATGAAGAAGTATATGAGGAAATGGACTTAGACGATGATGAGCCGTTGTACTTCAGAGTGCCCGATAGCGACAAGGCATTTGAGATGACAGATTGGCCAAAGCCCAAGGATGACGATACGTACCTGCTGTCCCATGACCTGGACGGCTCTGCCTTTTTTACCCTTGGTGATATAGAAGCAGTCCAAAAGCAGTTTGTTCAGCTTGCCGATAAGAAATATGCCAGGGAGCTCAAAAAGTATGGTCTCATCGATTGTATAGAGACTCCCTTTTTAGAGACCTTTGGCACGGGATACGCTTTTCCCATGATCAATACCTTCTTCTGGATTCTCTACCATAAGGGCAAGGAGTGGGTTCCTGTGCGCAGCTATGCAATCGAGATGCTGAAGTGGACTCCTTTCTTCACGCTTGAAAACTTCGAAGAGCCTGAAAAGTTCATCAAGGCGTTTAGCAAGTTCACCAGCGAATTACTCTGCACAAGAGGGATCTGTTCTCTAGCAAAGGAAAACAGTGACGAGGAGATCAAGAAGGGCATGTATGCCATCAAGGGGACAGAGGCATTCTATAGCCTGCTGACGGTG
>CAYXYD010000092.1:0-11632 GCA_964469205.1 uncultured Sphaerochaeta sp.
TACATAGGATAAAGTACCTACCAGCCTAGTAGAGTAAAAAGAAACAGAAAATTTGGTTTCCGTGCACGCATGGCAACAAAGGGCGGTAGGCTCGTACTTGCTCGCAGACGAGCAAAGGGCAGGCATAAGCTTAGCGTATGTGATGAGAAGAAGCCTTTCTAAAAAAGAAATAGTAAAACGTAAACCGGAGATAGATCATATATTCAAAACTGGCAAGGCTTACTCTTGCCAGGGAATGAAACTGGTTGTGAGTCATAATGACCTTGATTGGAACAGAATCATTGTAATTCCTGTTCGTCACTACGGAAACTCTGTGCAACGCAACAGAATCCGCCGTCAAATCAAGGAAATATGGCGTAACGCAAAACCTACTATGCGCTCCGGTTACGACTTTGCATTTATCGTATATCCAGGAAAGGTTCCAAACCATGAAATCCAAGCGAAGCAACTCATATCTCTTTGTGAAAAGGCTGGGGTATTCCTTCAGCCTTAAGGTATTGCTATAGTCTTACCTCACTTTTTTGTGTAGAACCCTTCGAATAATCCTATCTTTCCTGTGATTTCTTCTCATGTATCAACCCATCAGGAGCAGATATGGATAAAAATACCATTCTAGCGATTGTCCTTTCCGTTGTGGTCATCACAGTTGGAATGACCTTGCAGACCACTTTCTTTGCCCCATCTCCTACCGCTATGCCACAACAGAGTGCTGCTCTGCCGGCACCGAGTACAACACAGGCAGATGCTTCATCCTCTCTGTTGGCTCCTGCCCGGAATGCCATGGTCTCAGCAAACATTGCCTGGGATAGTGGGCTGCCAGGTTCCTTGGTAGCAGTTGGAGAGAAAGGGACCGCATATCCCTTCATCTACAAGACACCTCTGTTTACGATTGAATTCAATCCAGTCGGTGCTTCAGTCTCCTCATTCAAGCTGAACAAGCACCTCGATGAAGGGCAACCTGTCGAGCTTCTGTTCCAAGGCGAGCTGAGTAACGACGCTTTCCTCATATATGCAGGTAATGATAAGACAAATCCCATTGATGCGACTTTCAGACACTCAATCAAGAGTAACAAGGTTGTATTCAGTCAGGATTTTGAAATGCTCAATAGCGAGGGTAAGACCACAGGTGAGACCTTCACCATAAACAAGACCTTTACCTTCGGAGAGAATGACTACCTGTTCCAGGTTGACATCAACCTGCAGAACAGTGTGAACAAGTCCATTCCCCTCTCCTTTGAGAACTTTGCCTATACCTTGGCTTTCGAGCCACAGATCGGGCCTTCCTTTACCTCTGCACCAAACAACAACTACAACTACCGCCGGTTCTATATCAAGGAAGATGGCTCTGAAAAGAAGAAGCAGATCAAGTTGAGCAATGGCCTGTACAACACAACCAAGCCTGTCTCTTGGGTAGCGCTTGCTGGTAAGTACTTCTCCATGATCGCCATCCCTGATGCCACTTCCTATGATATCAGTCTCAGTGAGAACACTACTGGTAGCATTCCTATGGAATCGAGCATGTACTTCTCCAGGCCCTCGATCAAGAGTGCCTCCCAGACTGATACCTTCCGCTTCTACGCAGGACCACAGATCAAGAGTTACATGAGCATCTATGATGATGCCTCTCTCAACAGCTTTGGGGTTTCCAACCTGCAGCTGGACAGGGCTCTGGACAGCAGCTCCTGGCTTGGGTGGCTTGAGAATATTCTCAAGTGGATCCTCAACTTCCTGTATACGCTCATTCCAAACTATGGTGTGGGTATCATCATCCTTACCTTCATCTTGAAGCTGGCTCTCTATCCCGTCACCAAGAAGGGTATGGAGTCGACTGCAAAGATGTCCTCCCTCTCTCCCAAGATGGCGGAGATCAAGGCTCAGTATCCTGATAACCCGACCAAGCAGAACGAAGAGATTGCAGCTCTCTACAAGAAGGAGAAGATAAATCCAATGGGAGGCTGTCTTCCCATGTTGGTCCAGTTCCCGATCCTCATCGCTTTCTATGGCCTCTTGAACAAGCACTTTGAGCTTCGTGGAGCCATGTTTATCCCAGGCTGGATACCAGACCTCTCCATGCCTGATACCGTATTCACCTTCCCTTTCACCATTCCTTTCTTAGGAAACCAGTTGCACTTGCTTCCCATCATCTACACGGTCAGTATGATCTTTTCGATGAAGATTACGCAGAATGCACAAACTGCTGGAAGCCAGCAGAGTATGATGAAGATGATGACCTACGGTATGCCGATAATGTTCTTCTTTGTCCTCTATAGTGCTCCTTCAGGCCTGATCCTTTACTGGTCGGTAATGAACGCCATCTCCATCTTCCAGCAGATGTATACCAATCGGAAGAAGAAGGCCGAGCAGCAAGAAGAGGCGGCTACCAACGTCAGGACCTTTCCCGGTCCGAAAGGGAAGCGCAAGTAGGTCCCAAACGAAATTTTAACTTCGGGAGGGATCGCCCTCCCGACACGGAGTAAACATATGATGAAAGAATTCGAAGGACGTACCGAGCAGGAGGCAATTGCCAAGGCAATTGAAGAACTGCATATTGAACGTGAAGACTTTGATGTAGAAATTGTAGAACCTGTCCGAAAGGGACTTTTTAAGAAAAGCAATGTAAAGATTAGGATTCATTTTGATGACGGTAGCGGTATCGAAACCGATACCACTACCGACACCTATGAACCTCGCCCTGGTGATGGTGCTACCATCGACCACCCTGTAAACAACCAATTGGAGCAGGATGTCCTGGTTTTTGTGGCAACCATGCTGCAGAAAATGGGATATGAGGGAAAGGTCACCATCGGTTTCCGCAAAGAGAGAAAGCTTGGCATTGTAATTGAAAGTGATAACTCAAGCATCATTATCGGAAGAAAAGGAAAGAACCTGGATGCAATCCAGTTGCTGGCAAATGTATTTGTAGGCAAGACCGAACCGGACCTGAAGATTGTGGTCGATAGTGAGAACTACCGCATGCGCCACGAAGAGCAGCTTATCCGCATGGCATTCAAGAGTGCAGAACAGGTCAGAAAGAGTGGCAGAAGCCGCTTGCTTGAACCTATGAACCCGTATGAAAGAAGACTTGTCCATACTGCACTCACCGACTTTGGTGGCGTGGATACAAAAAGCGAAGGTGAGGGCCTGTACAAGCAGATCCGCATTGTCAACCAACCAACCGATGGCAACTCTCCTGCAATGCAGTAGGGAACCGGAAAGAAAAAGAGACAAGAAAAAGAACCTAGCAATACAAAGCTAGGAACTTGAAAGGATGGAGGCGATGCATAAAGCATCGCCTTCCCTGTCTTTACCCCCATAAGACAGATATGGAATACGGTATTTGGGAAAATAATGGTCTTCGTGCAATGCCTTCCCATTTTTCATAATCCCTTTTACACTCGGAACGGAGGCTTCATATGCACATAGTGGGTTTGCTGAAGATGACCTTGCTCGATTATCCTGGCAAGGTGGCTTGTACTGTCTTTTTGGGAGGATGTAACTTTCGCTGTCCCTTCTGTCATAATCCCGATCTTGTATTCGCCTCCGCATCTGAATCAGGTATTTCAGAGCAAGATTTCTTTGAGTTTCTTTCAAAGAGGAAAGGATTCCTCGATGGGGTGTGCATAACCGGTGGGGAGCCTATGCTTGAGAAAGAGCTAGAAGATTTCATAACCAGAATTCGGGAGATGGGTTTTCTGGTCAAGCTCGACACCAATGGGAGCTTTCCTGAACGTCTCAAACACCTAGTGGATAACCGTCTAGTGAACTATGTTGCCATGGACATCAAGAACAGCAGAGAAAATTATGGACCTACCATAGGAATTCCTGACTATGATATCAAAGCAATCGAGCAAAGTGTGGTTATCCTGATGGAAGGCAGTGTCCCCTATGAGTTCAGAACTACCTTGGTCCGTGAATATCATACACTCTCAGATATGCATGCAATAGGGGCATGGCTTCAGGGATGCCAGCCATATTTCTTGCAAACCTTCGTGGACAGTGGGAATCTCTTAGGAAAAGAGCCTCTGACAGCCTTTTCCCAAGAGGAGATGGAGAGCTTTAAAAACCTATTGAAGAGTTATATTGAAGCTATATCCATTCGAGGGGTATAATCCAAACATACACTAGAAACACTACATATTGTGTGTTTTTGGTTGAACTGGCACCATATATGCTGTACTCTGATTCTCAGTGATCAGTAGTATAGGAGAGAAAGCATGTATCAAGTCATCAAGCGTGATGGTTCGATTGTCCCATTTGACATCTCGAAAATAGCATCAGCAATAGCAAAAGCTTTTGAAGCACAGAATAAGCAGTTTACCCCCAACATCATAGATTTTCTGGCCCTGAAAGTTACCAGTGATTATGAGCCCAAGATCTTGGATGGGATCATTGGGGTTGAAGAGATTCAGGACAGTGCAGAATCAGTTCTGGTACAGGCTGGCTATGCTGATGTTGCCAAGAGTTACATCCTCTATCGAAAGCAGCGGGAAAAGGTGCGGAATATGAAGTCGACCATCCTTGACTACAAGGATGCAGTGGACGGCTATCTGAAACTTGACGACTGGCGTGTCAAAGAGAATTCTACGGTTACCTATAGTGTGGGAGGTCTCATCCTCTCCAATAGTGGTGCCATTACTGCCAACTACTGGCTCTCTGAGGTATATGACCAGGAGATTGCCGATGCCCATAGGAATGCAGAGCTGCATATTCATGACCTGTCCATGCTTACCGGCTATTGTGCCGGCTGGTCGCTGAACCAACTCATCAAGGTTGGTCTCGGTGGAGTCTTTGGTAAGATAACCAGTGCCCCTGCCAAGCATCTCTCTTCCCTCTGTAACCAGATGGTCAACTTCCTTGGGATCTTGCAGAACGAGTGGGCAGGAGCCCAGGCCTTCTCTTCCTTTGACACCTATCTTGCCCCGTTTGTCAAAGCGGACAACCTTTCCTACCAGGAGACAAAGCAGTGTATCGAATCCTTTGTCTTTGGGGTGAACACACCCTCAAGGTGGGGAACCCAGGCTCCTTTCTCCAATATCACCCTCGACTGGACAGTTCCTTCAGACCTTGCAGAACTTCCTGCTCTTGTGGGTGGGGTGGAGATGTCCTTCAAGTACAAGGATTGCAAGCGTGAGATGGATATGGTCAACAAGGCATTCATTGAGACCATGATAGCTGGGGACAGTGAAGGCCGTGGCTTCCAGTACCCCATCCCAACCTATTCCATAACCAAGGATTTCGACTGGTCTGAGACAGAGAACAACAAGCTACTCTTTGAGATGACATCCAAGTACGGAACACCCTACTTCTCCAACTACGTAAACAGCGATATGGAGCCCAGTGATGTGCGTTCGATGTGCTGTCGTCTGCGTCTGGACCTTCGCGAGCTGAGAAAGAAATCAGGTGGGTTCTTCGGTAGTGGTGAATCCACTGGCTCCATCGGGGTCGTGACCATCAACATGCCCAGGATCGCCTATCTTTCTAAGGATGAAGAGGACTTCTATAAGCGTCTGGACAAGATGATGGACATCAGTGCCCGCTCTCTGGAAGTGAAAAGGACTGTCATCACCAAGCTGATGGATGCTGGTCTCTATCCCTATACCAAACGCTACCTCGGCACATTTAAAAATCACTTCTCAACCATCGGTCTGGTAGGTATGAACGAAGCTTGTATCAATGCACGGTTCCTCGGAAAAGGCATTGGTACAAAAGAGGGCTTGCAGTTTACCAAGGATGTGCTCAACCACATGAGAGGGCGCCTCTCCCTTTATCAGGAGCAGTATGGGGATCTGTATAATCTTGAGGCTACCCCAGCAGAATCGACAACCTATCGCTTGGCTAAGCATGATAAGAAGGCTTTCCCTCTTATCAAGACAGCGACAGGCGAGGATAAGGCACCGTATTACACCAACAGTTCACACCTTCCTGTAAACTATACAGAGGATGTCTTTGAAGCTTTGTCCATCCAGGATGAGCTGCAGACTCTCTATACTTCAGGAACAGTCTTTCATGCCTTTCTTGGAGAGCGCCTTCCCTCCTGGCAGAGTGCAGCAGCTCTGGTCAAGAAGATTGCAGACAATTTCAAGCTTCCTTACTACACTCTCAGCCCAATCTACTCGGTGTGTAGTGACCACGGCTACCTTGTAGGTGAACAGCCGCTTTGCCCTCATTGTGGTAAGGCCACTGAGGTCTACAGTCGTATAACCGGCTACTACCGCCCGGTGAAGAACTGGAACGATGGAAAAGCTGAGGAGTTCAAGGAGCGTAAGCTGTACGATATTGAAGAAGGGCGTAAGCAGCAAGACAAGGCTTTGCTGTTCACCACCAAGACCTGTCCCAATTGCAAGATCGCAAAGCACTTTCTTGATGAGTCGGCCATAGCCTACCAGATAGTCGATGCTGAACAGGAAAAAGAGCTTGCGATACAGTATGGCATCATGCAAGCACCTACCTTGGTTGTGATCAAAAATGGTGCTGTAAAGAGCTACTCCAACGCATCTGCGATCAAGGGCTACTCTGAGAAGGTCTGCTGAGACATAAAAAGAAAAGTATAAGATTGAAAATAACAGAAAACACTTACGAAGCCCGGGAAATTCTCCTGGGCTTCGTTGTTTTTGCTACCTCAGCAAAGAAAATTTTACCAAATATGCCAAATAACGATCAAATATGCCAAGCCTATTGTGTTTCTTTTAATTGCTGGAATATTTTTACGAATACAAATGAAATCATCAATGCAGTGAATCATATAAGTTCATCGTCTCTATAGGAGTAGAGAGTGCATACTCCCAAGGGCTTGTCATTAGGTTGGGTGGGTGTCAAATCTTTGAAACCCATCCCTATGAAAGTGGGTTATGAATAATCATATTCCTCAATGGGCATAGTTAGAAACAGGCATGAATCGGGTACAAGCCGTAAGGTCTTTCTAGTTCTCTGCCTGTAAGATTGGGGATAAGGTTCTGGTCCTTTTGGCACCAATTCCTTATCTCCTCTTTGTCTCTATCCCTTTTGCTTTCTATCAGACTGTAAGATCTACAATCTCTTCCCAGGGAGCGCCCTCTTTGCCAAAATGCCCGTAGTTTACGGTCTTTTGGTAGATAGGGCGTAACAGCTTGAAGGTGTTTATTATACCTACTGGTGACAGATCGAACTTATGCCTGACAAGGTCTTCCAGCTTGCTGTCCTCCATAGTGCCGGTACCGAAGGTATCGACATAGATAGAGATGGGGTAGGGAACTCCGATAGCATAAGAAAACTGTACTTCACATCTCTGGCAGAACTTATTGGCAACCAGATTCTTGGCTACAAAGCGGGCCATGTAAGCAGCAGATCTATCAACTTTTGAAGGGTCTTTGCCACTGAAGGCCCCTCCACCATGACGGCCCATGCCACCATAGGTATCTACTATGATCTTCCGCCCGGTAAGACCGGTGTCCCCTGCAGGCCCTCCAATGACAAACCTGCCGGTTGGATTGATGTAGTACTTGGTGTCCTCTGTAAGCATCCCTGTATCTTGGAGTACCGGCTTGATGACCTCTTCGGTAAGGAATTGAGCTATCTCATCGCGTGAAGCACTCGCCTTGTGCTGGTGGCTGATAACTACCGAATCAATATGGATCGGCTTGCCATCCTTGTAGACAACAGAGACCTGGCTCTTGGAGTCTGGAAGCAAGAAAGGTGCTTTGCCACTCTTTCTTAGGAAGCTCGCTCTTTGGAGCAGAGCATGGGAGAACATAACAGGAGCAGGCATAAGGGCCGGCGTCTCATCACAAGCATAGCCAAACATCATCCCTTGGTCCCCTGCACCCTGCTGACCATACATGCTTGATGAAGCGGTTACACCCATGGAGATGTCAGCAGACTGTGTCTTGGTGAGGTTGGTTACCTCTAGGCTCTTGTAGTCAAAACCACAACCAGGTTCGGTATATCCAATTTCCTTGACCGTAGCACGTACTATTTCTTCAATATTGATCTCTGCATTGGTGGTGATCTCACCACCCACAATGACCCTGTCTGTGGTTGCAAAGACCTCACAGGCTACCCTGCTATACTGGTCCTGGCTAAGGCATGCATCGAGAACTGCGTCTGAGATCTGGTCGCAGACCTTGTCAGGATGCCCTTCGCTAACTGATTCTGAGGTGAAGATGTGTGTACCGTTTTCTAACATAAAACCCTTCCTTTAGAAGCTGCGGAAGGGGGAACCAAATTACAACATAGTGTTGTGCTCCCCTTTTAGCAAGTTTCTTTATTGACGTCTGCAAGCCGGGAGGCTGTCAAATCGACGTCATCGAAAGGAATATTAACAATATTTTGAAAAACTTACAAGGAATGTGCTAGGTATTGTATAGAAGTTCTTTTTCTACAGACTGCGCCAAGTCCCAGTCTCCAGCAAAGCCCGTAGACCTGCAGCCTGTTCTTTGCTGAACTGTGCACCCCTCTGTGTTATGATCTGACCTGCTAGGATGGAGGCAATGGCCCCTGACTCAGGGATGGAAAACCCCTTGCACTGACCATACAGAAAACCAGCAGCATAGACATCCCCTGCTCCTGTGGTATCGACAGGAACTACAGGGCCCTTTACCGGCACGCTGAAGATCTTCTGGTTGTGTGAGATGAAGGAGCCCTTCTTTCCTGTCTTGACAATCGCTGTTCTGCAGAGCTTGCCCATGGAACGACAACATTCATAGGGATCATAGTTGTCAAAGAGGATGCGTGCCTCCTCCCTATTTGCAAACACGATGTCACAGCTCTCTTGGATAATCCTCAGGAAGGTTTCACGGTAGCGTCCTACTGCAAAAGGGTCTGCAACATCAAAAGAAATGGTTGTCTTGTTCTGTTTTGCTATCTTTAGAGCCTTGGTTATCGCTTCCTGCTGGCTTTGGGTATCCCACATATAGCCGGTGAAGTGGAAAAAATCAGATTCTGAAACACTTTGTTCATTGACATCATCAGCCTCATAGCGGCGATTAGCCCCGAGGTAGGTGTTCATGCTGCGTTCGCTGTCCGGGGTGACAAGGATAACAGTAGAGCCTGTAGGTTCCTTGTCTGTGATAGCCAGTTCATTATGGACATTGAGGCTCTTGAGGGTTTCAGCGTATATTTTTCCGTTCTCGTCAGAACCCACCTTGCCTGCAAGGGTGGTCTCTATCCCTAAGGAAGCCAGGGCTATGATGGTATTAGGACAGGAGCCTCCACATGAGTAGGTGGTCTGTCTTGTCTTGCTCAACAGCAGAAGTTCAGCCATCCTCTCCTTGTGTATCAAGGCCATGGTACCCTTGTGGATGCCCAAGCTGAGGATATCACTCTCCTCCACACTGACTATTATGTCTATAAGAGGATTTCCTATTCCTAGGACCTTTTTTTCTATCTGTTTCATCTCTGGTCATTCTATCATTGATAGGTTGCACAATTCAACAACGACTTGCTAAATAGGTGCTGTGACAGTACCATGTTTTTGGAGGGACACATGGCTTCATATAGGATAGAGGGGGGCTTTCCAGCCTCAGGCGAAGTAACTATCAGCGGCAACAAGAATGCTGCCCTTCCCTGTCTTGCGGCAACGCTGCTGACCGATGATCCTGTACGGCTCAATAATGTCCCTGACATAGAAGATGTTCGCGTCATGTGCAAGCTCTTGGAAAACTTGGGCTCGACGGTGACCAAAATCGATAACCAGACATTAGAGATAACAAGTGGCAACCGGATAGGCTTGCTTGGCAAGGACCTGGTTGAGGCTGTCCGAGGGTCCATTCTGCTACTTGGACCTCTTCTTGCCATACATGGGGAGGTGAGCCTCGATCCTCCCGGAGGGGACGTCATTGGCCTGAGAAGACTGGATACCCACTTCCTTGGCCTTTCCTCCCTTGGCTCCTCCTGCCTGTTGGAACCCGATGGAAGGCTGCATCTGAAGGCAAACCATCTCCGACTTCAGGGAGGGGATATCTTTTTGGATGAGGCATCGGTAACCGCAACAGAGAACGTCATCATGGCAGCCTCTCTCTCTGAAGGGGAGAGCATCCTCAACAATGCAGCATGTGAGCCCCATGTGCAGGACCTCTGCACCATGCTGGTCCGTATGGGCTGTCAGATAGAAGGAATAGGATCGAACAGGCTCTATATATGGGGACAAAAGAAACTGCATGGATGTGAGTTTACCCTTGGCAGTGACTACATGGAGGTGGGCTCCTTTATCGGGCTCGCCGGAGCAACCGGAGGGCAACTCCTAATTAAACGAGTAGAGCTTGAACACCTGAGGATGATTCGCCTGGGATTTTCCCGCATAGGAGTGGAATTTGTCCAGGATGGGCCCTCTTCAATTCTGGTTCCCCGTAAACAAAAAAGAAAACTCTACAAGGAAGTTGGAGGGCACACCGGCAAAGTCGATGACGCCCCATGGCCAGGATTTCCTGCCGACCTGTTGAGCATCATCACCGTCTGCGCAACCCAGATGGAAGGCTCGATCCTCGTGCATGAGAAGATGTACGAGTCTCGGATGTACTTCGTAGACTGGCTGATCCGCATGGGGGCAGACATCATCCTTTGCGATCCCCATAGGGCAGTGGTCAACGGGCCCTCCCAACTTTTCGGTTCGGTAGTGACAAGTCCCGATGTCCGTGCAGGAATGGCCTTGGTCATAGCTGCTGCCTGCTCTGAGGGGGAGTCCACCATAGAGAACATCTACCAGGTAGAAAGGGGATATGAGCGTCTCTCTGAGAAGCTTTTCGCTCTCGGTCTTGCTATAGAACGAATCGAGTAACTCCATATTTTCCCTAGAATTCTAAGTTTTATCCACAAGCCTGTCCCGAAGTTGTCCACAGGTTATCCACAAGCAATCTAAACCCTAGTGACGAGGTACGTATTACCTACTTTTAAAGACTTTTTTTCTTGGTTTTTCATACACTACATATCAAATAGGTCAACTAACTCCTTTATAACGAATTGCTTACAACTTAATGGGGTGATTTCAGTCTAATTCTTATATAAGAAAAGTACTGTTTCAATTAGTTGGTCTTTCCTGGTTTCATATCAGTATTTAGCAAGTTGTCCACAGGTTATCCACAGGCTATATATCTGATTGAGTCTTATGTAACTCACGCTGTAACGTGAGTTACTAGCCCTTTATATATATGATACAGTTTTACTCTGAAATCCAGTTTAATTCTAATTTTTCTAGCAGGGACTTTTCTCATACATTGTGCTGCTCTGCATATTTTCAAGGCTCGGCATTTTTGTTAGATGTTTTGAAAAACAGGGTAGATCCTTTCTGTTTTCACCCTTTAGCAACAAAGATTTCCTGTAAGGTGTTTTGTATTCAAGGTGATTATTTTCAAAAAGTAGTTGACAGCAAAAGAGTAGTATAGTATAAAAGGGTAAGAGTTAGTTAAGACTAACACGGAGGTCGTTTATGCCATTATCCATGGTCCAGGTCGGAGAGAAGAAAACTATTGTTTCCCTACATGGTAAAGATACCATGAAGCAGCATTTGCTCGACTTGGGGTTTGTCTTTGGACAACAGGTGGAAATTGTCGGCAAGAGTTCCAACGGACTTATCCTCTCGGTCAAAGGTGTCAGGCTGGCCCTCAATCAGGGGCTTGCCCATAGAATCAACGTAACATAAACATATTGCATTATTAATATA
>CAYXYD010000093.1:0-11235 GCA_964469205.1 uncultured Sphaerochaeta sp.
TATGACTATTATGATACTATTTACATGTTTTTTACTATCTTTTTATACCTGTTTCTATATTGTTATTATAGCAAATTCATACCTGCTAACTGCCAACGCAATTCTACAGGGTCAGCATAGATAACTGCATCAATTCCAAAGGCAACTGCACCCTCACAGTTTTCCAAGAGATCATCTACAAAGAGAACCTCTTCAGCCTTAAGCTGTTCAGCGGCGAGTATCTTAGCAAAGAAAGCTCTGTCAGGCTTCACTTCCTTTAGCTGTGGCGAAGCATAGACAGCATCGAAGATATCGTATTGGCCAGAAGCCTGATGATACTCGAAATGGGATTCTTCTGTGTTGGAGGCACAGACCACACGAAGACCCTTCTCTTTGAGCTCTTCTATGATCTCCACCACATATTCGTCAAGCTCCGGCTTGAAGTACCTGCCCCACAAGGAATCGTTGTGCGGAGGGACAGGTATGCCGGTCATTTGTGTAAACTGGTGCCACATCTCTTCTTCATCAATTCCTGCCTTGCTGTGCTCTACCAGCAAGGCAGGAAGCCTAGCATCGAGGGAGGTGAAGCTATCATAGCCTGTGATGCCGAAATCACGCAAAAGAAGACGTTCCAAAGAGGTATCGGAGTGTTTGGCAACCACTCCTCCCATATCAAACATACAGAGCCTAATTGTTTTTTCCATGTGGTAAGCTTACCAAAGGGAAGAGAAATCTTCTAGTGCTTTTATAGATTCAAAAAATAGGATATTCTAAGCAGAACCAAGGAGTGAAAATATCTTATGAGCTCATTTTTCCCAGAAGACTACACCCCAAGAATGAATCAGATTCAGACTGAGCGTGCTATCAAGTACATCAAGGATACCTTTGAAAGCGAACTGTCAGCAGGACTGAAGCTTAGCAGAGTCACCAGTCCCCTGTTCGTCCCCCGAGGATCGGGTATCAATGACGACCTCAATGGCATTGAGAGACCTGTGCGTTTTCAGATCGGAAATCTCGATAATATGGAGATGGAAATTGTCCAGTCCTTGGCCAAATGGAAGAGGCTCGCCCTTGCCAACATGAAGATGAAGCCAAACTCAGGCCTTTATACTGATATGAACGCCATCCGTCCTGATGACGACATCGATGCGATACACTCACTTTATGTCGACCAGTGGGACTGGGAGTTGGTCATGGCAGAAAAGGATAGGAATATCGAATTCCTCAAGAGAATCGTAAAAAAGATCTACTCTTCGCTGAAACGGACAGAGTTCCTTGTCAGTGAGATGTTTCCCCTTTGCACCCCTACACTGCCTGAGCATATCACCTTCATCTATTCGGAGGATGCACAAAAAGAGTACCCCAATCTGACCCCACAGGAACGAGAGAAGGTCCTCTCAAAAAAATACGGTGCCATCTTCCTCATCGGCATAGGATCTCCGCTTGCTGACGGGATCAGCCAGGGAGGAAGGGCTCCTGACTATGATGACTGGTCCACCCCTAGTGATTCTAAACATACAGGCCTCAATGGGGACATCATCGTATGGGATACTGTACGAGGAGACTCTCTTGAACTCTCATCCATGGGCATCCGTGTCGACATAGAGACCTTGCTCAGGCAGCTGGCGATACGCAACTGTCCTGAACGCTCAGAGCTGTACTGGCACCAAAAACTACTCAACGGGGACATGCCCCAGACCATAGGAGGCGGCATAGGCCAGAGCAGGCTCTGCATGCTGTTGCTCCAAAAGGCTCATATCGGTGAGGTCCAATCCTCCGTATGGCCACAGGAAGTTCTTGACGAGGCAAAGAGTATGCATATCACACTCATGTAGGAGGCTAGGATGAAACTTGTCAGTTGGAATGTAAACGGATTGCGCGCTTGTCAGAAAAAGGGCTTTGAAGAGTATCTCGCCGACATTGATGCCGATATATTCTGTCTGCAGGAAACCAAGCTGCAGGAGCATCAGATCGAGCTCGATATCCCTGCCTACCATACCTACTGGAGCTTTGCAGAGAAGAAGGGGTACTCAGGTACCGCCCTTTTCTCGAAGGTAGAACCAATCTCATTCGAACAAGGCATAGGCCATAAGCTCGACAGTGAAGGGCGGGTGGTTACTGCAGAGTTTGAAGATTTCTTTGTGGTATGTTGCTACACCCCCAATAGCCAAGACAAGCTTGCACGCCTTCCGGTTCGTATGGATTGGGACGATGCCTTCAGGGAATATGTCACCTCCCTTAAGGATATCAAGGAAGTGATAATCTGTGGGGACCTCAACGTGGCCCATAAACCCATCGACCTGAAGAATCCCAAAGCTAACGAAAAAAATGCCGGCTACTCCATCGAGGAGCGGGAAAGATTCTCCCTCCTGTTGGAAGAGGGTTTTACAGATTCCTTCCGCCACCTCTATCCAGAGCTCACTGAGGCCTACTCCTGGTGGTCCTACCGCTTTAATGCAAGGGCAAACAATGCAGGGTGGCGTATAGACTACTGGCTTGTCAGCGAGGAGCTGAAGGGACGAATAGAGGAGAGCAGCATCGATGCTGACATCCTGGGTAGCGACCATGCCCCGGTAGTCCTCACCTTGCGCACCTGATCAGAGCCTCTGTTCTGTTATTATTTCATGTATGGGAAAGAGAGAGCGTAAGAAAACAAGAGATAGAGATAGAGACAACAAAAAGCCTGAAGGAATCTACCTTCAGGCTTTTTGTTGTCCAATGACACATTGCTTTGTTTGCACTCTTTCTTCCTAGTACAAGAAAGACCCTCTATTGCAGCAGGTAGGCAGGTATCTCATCCTTACCTTTCAGCGATCTTCCTTTCCTGTGTGGAGAGGATCTTCTTACACATCCTTATAGAAAGGGGAGTGATTTCCACCATCTCATCATCTTTGATGAACTGGATGGCCTGCTCAAGGGAAAGCTTGGAGATGGGGGTGAGTGTCACCGCATCATCATGGCCTGAGGCACGCATGTTGGTAAGCTTCTTGGTCCTGGTCGGGTTGAGGGTGAGATCGAGGTCACGATTTCGCTCCCCTACTATCTCCCCTTCATAGACGGGGTCCCCAGGCACGATAAACCACCTTCCCCTGTCCTCAAGCTGCCACAATCCATATGATACAGCAACACCGGCACGGTCACTGACCAGCGATCCGCTGAAGCGGTCTGGGAAATCGCCCTTATAGAGTTCATAGCCCTTCATGAAGCTGTTCATTATGCCCATACCTCGGGTATCGGTCATGAACTCGTCATGATAGCCGATAAGTCCTCGGGCAGGGATTTCAAATGACATCTTGACCCTTCCGCTGTCTGTATAGGTTATGTCACTCATCTTCGCCTTGCGTTTGGCAAGCTTATCCATAACCTGGCCACTGCTCTCTTCAGGGCAGTCTACAGCCAGATACTCAATAGGCTCGGTCTTTCTACCCTGTTCATCCATCTTGAAGATCGTACGCGGTCGTCCGACGCAGAGTTCAAACCCTTCACGGCGCATCTGTTCCACAATGATTGCCATCTGGAACTCTCCTCTTCCCTTTACGGTAAAGGTTTCATCGGCGTTTTTATCAACCCTGATGGATACGTTACGCAGCATTTCCTTCTGCAGCCTTTCCCAAATCTTTGCTGCGGCGATTATCTTTCCTTCCTTGCCGGATATGGGACTGATGTTCTTTGAAAAGACCATGGATACGGTGGGATCGTCTATGCTGATCCTAGGCAGTGCCTTGGGATGATCATTGGTACAAATGGTATCCCCAATGGAGACATCCTCTACACCTGCAAGGACGATGATGTCCCCACTTGCAACATTGGTTGCATCATGGAAGGTAGGACCATCATAAGCCTGCAGCTTGGTGATCCTCAGAGGGCGCAATACGCCCCCTTCCTTGACACAGACCAGAGAGTCATACATGTTAGCCTTTCCGTTGATAATCTTACCAATGGCAAGACGTCCAAGGAAATCACTGTAGGAGAGGTCACTGACCAGCATCTGAAAAGGCTCCTTATCATCATAGGTAGGGGCCGGGATATAATCGATCAGACAATCCATCAGCTGATGCATATTGTCATCAAGATCAGTGGGGTTCATTCCACAATGCCCATTCTTTCCTATTGCAAAGAAAACAGGGACTTCCAGCATATTCTCGTCATCGCTGAGCTCCAGCAAAAGGTCATACACTTCATTGAGGACCTCTTCACTGCGTGCATCCTGGCGGTCAACCTTATTGATGACAATGATGGGGGTACGGTTCAGCTTCAATGCCTTCTCAAGCACAAAGCGAGTCTGTGGCAAGGGGCCTTCTGCGGCATCAACAAGCAAGACAACGCCATCAACCATGGATAGTCCGCGTTCAACTTCGCCTCCGAAGTCTGCGTGTCCTGGGGTATCGATGATATTTACCTTCACCCCTCTCCATCGGATAGCACAGTTTTTTGCACTGATGGTAATTCCACGTTCCCGTTCGATGATACCGCTATCCATAATTCTATCCTGGTCATCTCGGGAAACCAGACCGCTCTGCTTGAACAAGGCATCTACCAAGGTAGTTTTGCCATGGTCGACGTGAGCGATGATGGCTATGTTCCTAATATGCTTATTTTGTTTAATCATCAATAATTCCTTCGGCGACAGTGTATCATGAAATGGTTATGCTACTTAATACTACTAGACATTCTTCAGGGTTTTTTTTCCACTAAAAAATTTAACTAGAATCAAGACGAACATACAGACCAGTGCAATGCTGATCGTGGTAAGGCCACCGGCTATGCCATCTTTCTGTGCAACAGCTCCTACAATGATCGGCATGCTGATCGCACCGAGGGTTGCAGTAGCAATAGTCGTCCCCATTGCAACTGTCGATGCATTGTATTTTGGGTTCATAGTGGCAAGCACCGTCGGATACGTTCCACTCATGGCAAGTCCAAAACCAAAGATGCTCATGTAAATGAAACCTAAGTCCTTAGAACTGACCATAAGCAGGAAGAAGACAATCTGGAAAAAGCCCAAGAGCAACAAAAGAAAGTTCTTGTTCAGCTTGGTTGAAAGGAAAGCACAAAGCAGTCTACCTATAAGGATGAAGATCCAAAGGGCCGAGCCGGTTGTCTGTGCAAGAGAGGGGCTGAGGATTCCCGAATCTGTAAAGTAGGTGACCAGCCAACCCATGATGGAAGCCTCATTACAGAGGTAGAAGAACAGGATTGCGGTATTGAGCCAATAGGTTCTGCTCTTATAAAAACCTGTAGCCGCATCCTTTGTCTTTTCAATGCTCTTCCCTGAAAGGGTGGAACGGCTGAAGAAAATCATTACGAGAATCTCCAGAACCACCACGGTCCACAAGCTGATCCTCCAGTGCACACCAAACACAGATGTGGTGAGTATGGCAAGGAAAGGAGCCAAGAAGGCTCCAATAGCGAATGAAGCGTGCAAGAGGTTCAAGGACGCTGTCTTATTCTCTGCAATGTCGCTCATCACCACATTGGTGATGTTACTCATGGTCCCTCGTCCTATGCCTGTGAGAAAAAAGGCAAAAAGGAGGAACAAAGGATTTCCTGTAAGGGTCATCAACAAGAAACCAATGACAAAACCTAGGGCAAGAGTGACAGTACTTCTCTTCCTTCCAATAAGGTAGGGAAGAAACCCACTGATAAGCAGGGCAAAGAAGCTTCCTACTTGATGAGCGGAAATGACGGCTCCACTGAGCACATAGCTCATGTTATACTCGGTTTTCATGAAAGGAAGAATGGTCCCTATGAGGGTGTTCATCATTCCACTGACGAAAAAGGCAAAGTACACAGTGTACATCAAAGGAACATCTTCCTTCTTAACACGTAAAATTTTAGCAATCGATGACATGAGATAACTCCTAAAAATGTGATGAAGAGGGAACAAAACAGAATTGTAGGACCCTACTCCTATGTGATATAACTATTTGCAATAAATATCCACTAGCAAAAAAGATACAGGCACTACAGAAGAAGCCCGCCTTCGATCCGAACAGAGAGATCTTCAAGCTTCTGTTCAATGGTCCTGATAATCTTTAGGAACGCTGCATCCTCTTTGCCTGTAGGGTCTTCCAATTGCCAGTCCTCCCTGTGCTTGCACGCAAGAGTTGGACACTGTACCCCACAGCCCATGGTTATGATGACATCAGCAGGAGGTAATTCCGCAAGGAGCTTGGGTCGCTGACTCTTTGCCATATCAAGGGCAAAAAGATCCCTGACAAGACGCAACGCATCAGCATTTATGGATGCCTTTAGCTCTGTACCAGCTGAGAAGCTGGTAAAGACCTCAGCATGGAATTTCTTGCCCAAAGCTTCCGCTATCTGGCTCCTACAGGAGTTATGGGTGCAGATGAAGACTACTGTTGGCTTGCTATCACTCATGCATTCCCCCTTGTCTCCTTCAAGAGAACTACCACTTCCTCCTTGGAGAGGACCTTTCCTGAGGAAAGAGCCTTGCCATCGACAACAAGAGCAGGGGTGGTCATTACTCCGTAAGCTGCAATTGCAACAAAATCGGTGACATGCTCGATAGCGGTGTCCATACCCAATTCAATTAGTGCTTGTCTTGTATTCTCTTCAAGTTGGTTGCAACTTGCACAGCCGGAACCCAGTACCTTGACCGGAGAGGATACAGAATCCTGTTGGGTTGTTTGAGTTTTCTTATTTTTTCCAAATCCAAATAGTGCCATATCAAATACTCCTATGCTTTTCAGACAAACAGATATCCGAAAGCGTTGAACATATAACCGATGAGGATGATCCCCACCGTAACTATCACAAAAAACAGGCCAAGTAGCTTGGGCTTTATTGCCTTACGCAGCATGACCAAGGAAGGGAGGGAGAGCGCTGTTACCCCCATCATGAAGGAGAGGATCGTCCCAACCCCCACACCTTTCGCCCAGAGGGCTTCGGCTATGGGGATGGTGCCGAAGATATCTGCATACATTGGGATCCCGACAAAGGTAGCAAGCAAGACGGACAAGGGATTATGCTCGCCCAAAACCAGAAGAATAGCTGAGGCAGGTATCCAGTTGTGGATGGCGGCTCCAATGCCGACTCCTATAATGACATACCAGAACACCTTCTGCACGGTCGACTGCACCTGTGTCCAAGCATAGGTGAGGCGGTCTTTTATATTGAGGACCTCTTCCTCACCTTCTACATGCTGTATGTTCATGATGAAAGGCTCCACATGAGCCTCCATATGCAGGCGCTCTATGAGAGAACCTCCTAGGACAGCAAGGACCAAGCCAACCAGCACATAGGCAAGGGCAATTTTCCCACCAAAAATACTGGTAAGCAACACCAATGACCCCAGGTCTACCAAGGGCGAAGAGATAAGGAACGAGAAGGAAACACCCAAGGGAAGACCTGCACTGGTGAAACCTATGAACAGGGGGATGGATGAACACGAGCAGAAAGGGGTTACTGTTCCCAACAGGGCTGAAAGGATGTTAGCCTTGATGCCCTTATAGCGTCCCAGTATCTTACGCGTCCTCTGTGGTGGGAAGAAGCTTTGAATGTACGAGATTATGAATATGAGGAAGGAGAGCAAAACGAATATCTTGATGATATCGTAGATGAAGAACTGCACACTCGCTCCTACCCTCTTTTCGATATCCATACCAAAGGAGGTAAGCATATTCCCCACCAGGGAGTTCAGCCAGTGCATGGAGAGCAACTGGTTCTGGAAAAAGTCCCAAGCTACCGACATGAGCAGACCCCCTTCTCCGTACTACAGGATATCTGGTCAACAAACGAGCGGAATTCCTGCAAAACAGGACAGTTGATGGAATAGTAAGACCATTTGCCATCCTTACGCACCTCTACAAGAGAAGCTTGGGCAAGTATTCTCATATGGTGTGATAGTGTTGGTTGTGTGATGGAGAACCGCTTGAGCAGTTCACAGGCACAGGCCTCACCTTTTGTGAGCAACAGGATAATCTCCAGGCGATTACGATCGCCAAGAGCCTTCGATATCAGTACATATTGGTCAATTTCCATGGTAGCCTCTCATATTGATGGTTATCAATATATTACCAAGACAGATAGACCAATGTCAATATGATAAGAAAAAACACTACACTTTTTTCATTCTTTTTTGCTCACTCTCTTTTGTTCTTCTCTGTGACTGAAGAAGAATAAGAAAACACTACAGAATAATAACGCAAAAGAGGCCGAAAACAATCTCTTGTTTTCGGCCTCTTGGCACCACTTAGATAACAATACCGTTATTTGATGGCCTTACCGTAGTAGGCAGCTTCAAAAATCATCTTGATATCAGATGCAGTAGGTGTACCTGGATTGGTCAGTGTGCAGGGATCCTCAAAAGCATGAGCGCTCATGCGGTCCAAGACAGCGAGGAACTTGTCCTCTGAAAAATCAACTTCGGTGCAATCCTTGAAAGTAAGGGGAATATCCATCTCCTTGTTCAAGCGCTGAATCTCATCTGAGATATTCTTGATGCCCAACATCTTCTCTGCATACGCATACTTGTCAGAATTTTTGCGGTTGTAGGCAATGATGTAAGGAAGCAGGATAGCATTGGAAAGACCATGGGTCACCCCAAACTCACCACCGATCTTATGAGCCATGGAGTGGACCAGGCCAAGGGAAGCGTTGGTGAAGGCCATACCGGCAAGGGCGGAAGCCTCATGCATCTTTTCACGTGCCACAAGGTTCTTAGGCTCCTTGTATGCTGTGGGAAGGTTCTCCATCACCAACTTGATAGCCTCTATGGCATACGGGTCGGTAAAGGAGGTTGCAGCTATGGAGGCAATAGCCTCAACTGCGTGTGCCATGACATCCATACCGGTATTAGCTGTGATATGGGCAGGCATGGTCAAGGGAATGTTGGGATCGAGAATAGCGATATCGGGAACCATGTCAGCAGCCACAATGGGATACTTGATATGGGATTGGGTATCGGTGATGACTGAAAATGCAGTGATTTCACTGGCGGTGCCACTGGTGGAAGGGATTGCGATAAAGCGAGCCTTGTTACGCAAGGAGGGCATTGAGCCTGGCTCAATGATGGATTCGAAGCTGATCTCAGGATGCTCGTAGAAGCACCACATGACCTTAGCGGCATCGAGGGAAGATCCCCCACCAATGGCCACGATCCAATCAGGTTCAAATGCCAACATCTCTTTTGCTCCACGCATGACAGTCTCTATGGAGGGGTTTGGTTCGACACCATCGATAAGGATAGACTCGATGCCTGCCTTCTTCAGCAGAGCTTCAGCCTGGTCCAGAAAACCAAACTTCTTCATTGAACTACCACCGGTTACCAAAGCTGCCTTCTTACCTTTCAACAGGGAGAGCTTCTCCAATGCACCTTCACCGTAGTAGATAGTCCTTGGAATAGAAAAACTCATGACGCTCATATGTATCTCCTCATTTCTAACCCTAACGGGTCGTTTTTTCTGTACTGTGGATCAAGCAGAAATAGAAGTATTTTCTGTTTGATCCTTATAGGTAACAATATATCGATAAAAGAAGAGCTAGTTAACCACTTGTATAAAATTAGTGGTATATTATCTAAATTTTTCCCATATTATCAATATCAAGGTACTATAGATACATTTTTATATAAATATCTTTTTTAATGTGAAAATATGCTATTTATTTGTGAAAATTTTCATATTATGTTCATTTTTACTACAAAACATCGACATTGTATAACACCTAATGGATTTCAATAATTTCTTTACAATCACCCCTGCCGTGTCTAGACATGCTTGCATGACAAGGGTTTATGGGTAACTATGGGAAAAAGGAGCATCTTTATGAATACAAGCCGACTGTTTACTGTTGGTGAAGAATACAAGCATCTGGTCCTACTGTTCAGGACTGTGCATTATATGAGCAAAGCCCGAAGAAAGAAGCTTATTGACAAACACTTCACGGAACGGATCATGTTGGGAGTGACCCAGGTGAACGGATGCCCCCTCTGTTCGTATGCCCATACCAAGATGGCCTTGGAGATGGGTATGGAAGAGAAGCAGATCGAAGATTTGCTGGGAGGAGAACTGGATGATGTTCCTCCAGAGCAACTGAAGGCAGTCCTATTTGGGCAACACTATGCTGAAACGAAGGGAAGGCCTTCAAGGGCAGCATGGGATGAGATAGTACATGTGTATGGAGAAGATGCCGCTAAGGGAATCCTAGGTGCCATCCGTATCATGATGGTGGGTAACATCTGGGGTGTGGCCATCGGCTTGTTGAAGGATAGGATCCAACATAAAAAGGTTGATAAACGTAGCTCATTAGGCTATGAGCTGTTGCTTACCTTTGCCATGTTTCCTTTTTTCCCTATTGCTGCCATCCACGCTCTCATTTTAGCAATATTTAGGATTCCCCTACTCAAGTTCGGAGAAGATTAGGTCAGAAGAGCCTCAATGATAATCCACAATCCTGAAAATCCTACAAACAGATAGACGATGCGCTTAAGAAGTGCTGCAGGGATCTTATCGAACAGCTTCAGCCCCATAAAGGTACCCAGGCCAATGGTGATCCAGCCCAAGGGTATGAGGGGTAGCTGTTCTACAACCAAGGCGCCGTTCAGGATCCTGATGAATATGGACTCAATATTACAGAAAAAGAAATATGCCTGTATCGTTGCCAGATACTCTATCTTTCCAGGAACTGCAGGAAGCAGGTATAGGGCGACCGGAGGTCCCCCTATGCCAAAGAACCCATTGCCAAATCCTGCAATGGTTCCCATCAACAGGCCATTGCGAGGACGTGCCTGGATCTGGATGGATTGGGAGAATGCTACAAAATAGAGGGATATGGCAACCAAGGCGATGCCTAGGATGATGACAAGCTTCCCGCCTTCCACAGAGAGGCTGAGCACCGTGACAAAACCAGCTATGAGTAGTGAGGTGAAAAGCAGGGGAAACAAGGTTTTCCACTGGATTTTCTTCCAGTACCTGACCATGAGGTACCCGGTGCTTGCCATCGCTATGAGTTGGGTAAGGGTTACTGCTGTGGAGAAGGCAAAAAGCCTTGGAAAGACAATCATTGCAATAATGGGAAACCCAAACCCGATATTGGCCTGAAGAAAGGCACCCACGAAAACAACTGGAAGAACAGCCACCAAATTACCCATCACACCCTCTTGGCGAATAGTGTAGCACAGTATCATCAGAAAAGGGAAAAGTGGAAGAGTTAAGAGCTGAATTGGTTCAGGTATTTGGGTAAAAAAAAGGCCCGGCGGCTACCTACTCTCCCACGGAAAACCGTAGTACCATC
>CAYXYD010000094.1:0-11119 GCA_964469205.1 uncultured Sphaerochaeta sp.
TGCGGTGAATAGCACAAGAAATATTGGATTTTTACAATAATTCACGATGCACGGCGTAAATAAGAACCTGGCTCATATGAACCAGGTCCCTCTTTCTTACCCAATTGAATCTTCTTATTCCTTGGGTTTTGGATAATCAACTATAAGATGCAGGTCATCCAACTGCTCCTGGTCGAGGAATGAGGGGGAGTCGTCCATCGGACTGATACCCGCCGTATTCTTCGGGAATGCGATCACCTCATGGATTGATGTCTCCTCACTCATGATCATAAGCATTCTGTCGATACCAGGGGCGATGCCGCCATGAGGGGGAGGTCCGTACCTGAAGGCGTTGAGCAGGAAGCCGAAGCGTTCCTCAGCAGTCTCGTCATCGAAGTTACAGATGCGGAAAACACGCTTCTGCAACTCAACATCATGGATACGAATCGAGCCGCTGGCTACCTCGTATCCATTGAGCACCAGGTCGTAAAGGTCGCCCTTTACACTGCCTGGGTCAGATTCCAAGGTATCGAGGTACTGGCTCTGGGGCATGCTGAACATATGGTGTGCAGCCTCCCAGTGCTTACCGGTCTCATTGTACTCAAAGAGGGGGAAGTCGATGATCCAGCAGAACTCAAAGCCCTTGCGGATCAGATTGAGGTCCTTACCCAGTTTAGATCGCACAGCACTGAGGCTGGCACAACAACGCTTCCAGTTCTCATGGGCAACAAAGAGGATGAGATCCCCTTCCTTTGCTCTCATTTGGGAAACGAGCTCATCTTCCAGACCTGTGAAGAACTTGCTTACACCTCCGGAGAGGGAGTTCTCTGCTCCCACCTTGATCCAGGCAAGGCCCTTAGCCCCGTAGATCTTTGCAGCATCCTCAAGTTCGGTGATGAACTTGCGGCTGAACTCCACCCCTTCAGTCTTGGGTGCACAGAGGGCTTTCACATACCCCCCGGCAGCAACAATATCCTTGAAGGTTGCGAAGTTGCTCTTCTGAGCGATTTCATTCATATCAGAGAGGGGAAGGTCAAAGCGGAGGTCCGGCTTGTCATTACCATAGGTGTTCAAGCTATCTGCATAGGTGAGCCTTCTGAAATTGACAGGAAGCTCTACGTCCATGACCTCTTTAAATACATGACCGAACAACCCTTCCATAAGGGAGAGCACATCGTCACGCTTTACAAAGCTCATCTCCAGGTCTAGCTGGGTAAATTCCAGCTGACGGTCGCCACGGGCGTCCTCGTCGCGATAACAGCGGGCGATCTGGAAGTACTTGTCAAAACCTCCGACCATCAGGATCTGTTTGAAAAGCTGTGGGCTCTGGGGAAGTGCATAGAACTTACCGGCATAGAGACGGCTGGGTACCACAAAGTCACGAGCCCCCTCAGGGGTGCTCTTGATAAGGGTTGGGGTCTCAATCTCATAAAAGTTCTTGCCAGCAAGATACTTTCTGATGGAGAAGATAAAGTCATGGCGAAGCTTCAGGCGCTTTTGCATGCCCTGGCTACGCAGGTCAAGGTAACGGTACTTGAGGCGCAGGTCTTCACGTGTTTCCTTGCCATCATCAAGCTGGAAGGGAAGGGGTGCACAGCGGGAGAGGATCTCGATCCTCTCTGCCTTGACCTCGATCTCGCCAGTTGGCATTTCAGGGTTAACCATGGAATCGGGTCTGAGCCTAACCTGCCCCGTTACTGCAATGCAGAACTCCATCTTCAGTTCGTTGGCAATGCTTTGTAACTCACTTGAAGCGTCGTCATCGACCACAACCTGGGTGATGCCATAGCGGTCGCGTAGATTGATGAAGTGTAGGGAGCCATGGTTACGGTCACGATGGACCCATCCGTTGAGGACAACCTTCTTGTTGTTATCTGCCTTGGTCAGTGCTCCGCACGTCGCTGTTCGTTGTGAAAATAGTTCTTCTGCCATACCAGTCCCCTATCTGTGAAAAGTACTCCTATCCTATACTATGGATGTCAAAAAGACAATTGCCCGCTACTGGGGAAGTTCCCTTACCATAACCCTCTTTTCCTGCAGGAATTCGATGGCATCGACTGCTGCGATAGCCGCACTGGTTGTCGTGGTATAGGGGATTTTCAACCGCATTGCCACACTTCTTATCTCATCATCACTGGCATGGGCTAGGTATCCCATCGGGGTGTTTATCACCAGGGCTATGGACTTCTCCTTGAGGTAGTCGGTGAGGTTGGGCCGCCCCTCATGCACCTTCTGGACCACTTCACACAGGATACCCTCATCAAATAGGGAACGTGCAGTTCCCTTAGTGGCAGCTATCTGAAACCCAAGGGCTTTGAGTTTCTTCACAACCGGAAGAATGGTCTTTCTATCTTTCTTGTTGACACTTACCACAACCTTGCCTGAGGTAGGCAGGTTGTTCCCTGCACTGATCTGGCTCTTGGCAAAGGCTTCTCCGAAACTCTTTCCCAAGCCAATGGACTCTCCGGTTGAACGCATCTCAGGGCCCAGGGCAGGGTCGACATTGCTGAAGCGGTCAAAGGAGAAAACCGCCTCCTTTACCGCCCAGCCAAGCAGGCATTTGCCCTCCCCAATGCCACCTCTTTTGCTGACCAGAGCCTGCACTACAAGATCCTCTTTCTCCCACACCCTGACAGCTACCTCCACGAGGTTTACCCCCGAAGCCTTGGATATGAATGGCACAGTCCTTGAAGCCCTTGGGTTTACTTCAATGAGGTAGAGCAAGGCGCCCTTGACTGCAAACTGGATGTTCATCAGACCTTGTACCTCCAGGGCAAGGGCAAGCTTATGTGCCCACTCTTTCATCTGAAGCAGCAGTGCGGGGTTGGACTTGTAGGGAGGGAATACTGCCGCTGAGTCGCCACTATGGATCCCTGCAGCCTCTATGTGTTGCAGGATGCCTCCAATATAGATGCTCTCTCCATCACTGACAGCATCGAGGTCATACTCAAAGGCATCCTCAAGGAACTGGTCCAGCAGGATGGGAGCCTCTTTGCTAGCATAGATGGCTTTCTTCTCTATGAGGTCTTCTATTCCCTTCCTGTCATAGACGATGAACATACCCCTTCCGCCCAGTACATAGGAGGGGCGGACAAGCACAGGATAGCCTACCTCCTCAGCAAGAGCTATAAGCTCTCCCTGGCTATAGGCTGTCCTATTCTTTGGCTGGCGTAGGCCCAACTCTGTTACAAGAGCAGAAAACTGACCTCTATCACCTGCTTTCTCCAGTCCCTCCAAAGAGGTTCCCACAAGCTTAGCTCCACTTTTCTTGAGCTTGTTTGCAATATTGAGGGGCGTCTGTCCGCCTAGCTGTACGACAATGTTGTTTGTGCGTTCGCGTAACAGGATTTCCTTCGCTTCCTCTGATCCCAACGTTTCTATATAGAGGCGGTCGCTGATGTTGAAGTCGGTGGAGACCGTCTCTGGATTGCTGTTGACCATGATGGTCTTCTTTCCCAGCTTTCTATAGGCAAGGGATGCGAGGGTACAGCAGGTATCAAACTCCAAGCCTTGGCCTATCCTGTTGGGCCCGCTTGCCAGGATGACCACTGCATCCTCTCCTAGTGGGGGTGCCTCATCGGTTTCCCCATAGGTTGTATAGAGGTAGGGTGTGATGGCTTGGAACTCCCCTGCACAGGTATCGACATAGTGGGTGACCGGGTGCAGCTCGTAGGCATACCGTAACCGTTCAATGGAGCTTTCTTCTGTCTTGAGGAGGGTAGCGATCCTCTTGTCGCTCATGCCGGCCATCTTTGCCTCTAGGAGGATATCTCTATCGAGGCCTTGCTGAAGGCGTTTGTCCAGTCTGCTCTGCTCTACCAGGAGATGGACAAACCAAGGATCAAAGCCCGTAATGGAAGAGATCTCTGAAGCAAGGGCTTTTCCTTGTCTGCACAGCGTAGTATAGGCTGCAAGGATACGTAGAGGGTGTGCACTTCTGAGTAGCACCTCTACCTCAGAGATGCTATAGCGATCATCTTCGGTGAGGTCTGTAAGCCCTTCAAGTTTCTGCTCTGATGATCGCAGAGCCTTGTTCAGAGCCTCAAGGGCGGTCCTGCCCAAGGCGAGAGCTTCGCCTACACTGCGCATCTGAGTCCCCAAGGCAGAGGGGGGAAGGGGAAACTTCTCCAGTTCAAAGCGGGGGACTTTCACTGCACAGTAGTCGAGGGCAGGTTCAAAGCATGATACTGAAGTCCCGGTTATCTCATTTATGATCTCATCGAGGGTATAGCCTACTGCAAGTTTTGCAGAACAGCGTGCGATGGGGAATCCCGTTGCCTTGCTGGCAAGAGCTGATGAGCGCGATACTCTGGGGTTCATCTCGATGACCACCATCTTGCCGCTTTTCGGGTCGAGGGCAAACTGGACATTGCTGCCCCCACACTCAACCCCCACTGCCCGTAGGATGGCGATGGAGGCATCACGCATTTTCTGGTACTGGTTTTCATCGAGGGTCTGGATAGGGGCGATGGTTATGCTGTCCCCTGTATGGACTCCCATGGGGTCGATGTTCTCGATCGAGCAGACGATGATGGCATTGTCCTTCTTGTCGCGCATCACCTCCATCTCAAACTCCTTCCACCCGATGAGGGACTCCTCTATAAGGGCCTCATGGGTGGGGCTTGTCTCCAAGGCATGTTCCAGTAGAACTGGCAATTCCTCATGGGTGTATGCTATCGCACCTCCCATACCTCCTAAGGTATAGGAGGGGCGGATGATGAGCGGCAGGCCCATGCTCGCCTCCAAGGCAAGGCCTTCTTCTAGGGTGTGGATGATAGTGCTCTTGGCACTTTCCAAACCAAGACCCTCCACTATCTTCTTGAAGGCTCCCCTGTCTTCTGCAAGTACAATAGAATTGATAGAAGCCCCGATGACCTCTACCCCGTACTGTTTGAGCAGTCCTAGCCGGTCAAGTTCCAAGGTGAGGTTCAAGGCAGTCTGCCCGCCCATGGTGGATAGGATGGCATCAGGTTGCTCGCGCTGGAATATCTGTTCGATATACTCCGGCCTCAAAGGGTCCATGTAGATATGGTCAGCGATGCCCGGCGTTGTCATGACGGTTGCAGGATTGGGATTTACCAGGGTGACTTCATAGCCCTCTTCCTTGAGGGCCTTCACCGCTTGGGTTCCGCTGTAATCGAACTCACATGCCTGGCCAATGACTATCGGCCCGCTTCCCACTACGAGGATTCTTTTGATATCTGTTCGTGCGCTCATGATCTTTCTCCCTGTGCGACTCTGATGAACCGGTCGAATATCCAAGACCCATCATGGGGGCCTGGAGATGCTTCGGGGTGGAATTGGACGGAGGCAATGGGTTTCTCCTTGTGCCAAAGTCCTTCTATGGATTGGTCGTTTGCGTTGATGAACCAGGGAGAAACTGTTTCCGGTAAGGACGAAGCCTCACTCATATACCCGTGGTTCTGGCTGGTCACAAAGGTCTTGTGGGAGAAGAGATCCCTGACAGGGTGGTTCGCCCCATGATGGCCGAACTTCATTTTTACAGTTCTTCCGCCTAGTGCCAGGGTCAGTATCTGATGACCGAGGCAGATGCCGACAGTCGGCAGGCTTTCCATCACCGTCTTGGTCATGGCCACAGCCTCGCTTAGCATCATGGGGTCCCCTGGACCATTGGAGAGGAAGAGAGCATCACAGTTGTGGCTCAGGACCTCTTCAGAAGTTGAAGAGCTGGGCAGCAGGGTAACTGCAACGTTACGCTTGTATAGCTCTGCTATGATGGAGCTCTTTATGCCGAAGTCCACAAGGGCAAAGCGGATGAAGGGTGATGTGGGTGTAGGTACCGAAGAAGGAGGATCGACTAGGCATTGTTTGACCGACACCCCTTCGATGAGGTTGCGCTCTGAGATAGAGGGCAAGGTGCTAAGGGTTTCCAAAGCCTTTTTCTTCTCTGACAAAGTCAGACTGGTATGCTCGGTTCGAAGCAACAGGGCATTGCAGGACCCGCTAACCCGAAGGTGTAACGTCAAAGCCCTGGTATCGACACCGCTTATCCCACAGACGCCTGCCTCTTTCATGAAGGCATCTAAAGAGACCCTCTCCAAGGGAAGAGGGCCTTCATACAGTGATCGGATGATAAGAGCCGAAGAGGGAACTGCTAGTGGACAGTGCGTGCTCTCAGAGAAGAGAGGCTCACACCCATAGTTTCCTATGTGCGGGCTTGTCATGACCACCATCTGTCCATGGTAGGAGGGATCGGTCAGGATCTGTTGGTAGCCACACATGCTGGTGTTGAAGACTACCTCCCCAAAAAGAGGTTGTGTGTCCAGCTCCTTATAGAGAGGAGCGCTCTTTCCGAATCCTTTGCCACTGAAGGTCGTTCCATCTTCTAGGATGAGAAAGGTTGTTTCCATTGTTTCTTCCTTAGTCCAAATTGTTGGGAGAATATCTAATTATTGGCTTTTATGCAACATAAATATGCATAAAAACAGCATAAATTTGAATAAAAATACAAAATACAACAAAAATAGAATTTATTGCAACAAAATAATTGGTGAGTACTTGCCCTTAGTACAGAAAAGTATGATAGGGTGAAACCAAAAAGGAAGAATACAATGGCAAGGTTGAATTCTCTGTCAGTACAAGGCTTCAAATCAATACAGGACTTGGAAGCATTCCCCCTTACAAACATGAACCTTCTAATTGGAGGGAATGGCTCAGGCAAGAGTAATCTCCTCGAATTGTTCACATTCCTTCGAGCGGCAATGCAACTCCCTTTGCCTGGTTTTCGGGAGACTGATCTCAAGAAATATGTCTTGGATGCTGGTGTTGCCTCTGATCTCTTATACAAGGGAAACCCGGAAGCCAAAGCGATCATGTTCACGTTGCACTTTGATGAAGATGTTGCCTACACCATGGAGTTGGTCCCAACCCAAGATGATTTGCTGCGTATACAAGCTGAAGCAGTCTTCGATGCAAGCTCAGATCGTTGGTATCAGTTATATTCTCCTGATGAGTTCACTCCTGGCTTGTTGAAATATATGGACACCAAGGGAATAGATTGCATACATGTTGCTGCTCCCTCTGTGTACCAATCAATACAGAAATGGCAGAACTACCATTTTACTGCTACAGGAAGACTCTCCCCAATGAAATCTTCTCAGAGTGTGTTTGACCATGCTTACCTGCGCTCTGATGGTTTTAATTTGGCCAGTTATCTTCTTTTCCTTAAAGGACATCCTGATCATACATACTTGTATACCCAAATAGTCGAAACAGTACGCTTGATAGCCCCCTTTTTTGATGACTTCATTTTGGAACCAAATTTCAATGAAACGGTGAGGTTGCTCTGGAAGCAGAAAGGATCGGATTACCCTATGAAACCACAGACTCTTTCTGAAGGGACTCTTCGCTTTATCTGTCTGGCTACGGCACTTCTACAACCAAAGCACCCAGATACCATCATCATCGACGAACCTGAGCTTGGGCTCCATCCGTTTGCAATTGCAATTCTGGCAGAACTCATGCAGGCACGAGCTACTGATACCCAACTGATAGTAGCAACCCAGTCTCCTGATTTGATCAACTATTTTGCAGCGGAAGATATCATTATTTGTGACCGGAAAGAAGGTCAGTCAACCTTTACTCGGCTGAGTTACAGTTCAGTGGATGTTTGGTTGGAAGAGTATTCTCTTGGAGAGTTATGGACAAAAAATATACTTTCTGGTGGTCCTGTGCATGAGTGAGCTCATGGCCCTCGCTGAGGGTCAGAGCTAATAACCGGATCAGTACCCAGGCTCCTAAGGGATGGGGTAAACATCAGGATGCATTCTTGATCTTTGCTATAGCCAGATATGGTTTCCTCATTCCCATTGGTGAAAAACAGGTATAGGGTTCTTCTTTTTCAATGCAGAGCTGCTCAGGGTTCTTTTGTGGAGCCCTTGTTGCCTTAACCCTTATTTCCATGGTAGCCTTTAATCAGTCTCAAATGAGACGGTAAATACTGCTGTATGGTTGATTATACCCTAAAAACTCGGGTATTATGACTATAAAGTAGCTTGAAGTTACTAAGGATTGGCATGCAAACTGAATTTTCATCTGAACATACCCTCTTGGAATTGTTACTCGATTCCAAAACTATCACTCTCTCGGCGTTACTACGGACTCCTTATCCAAAGGGGCAGGTAGTGGGGGATACTGTTGGGTCTGCTTCTTTGGCTGTCTTTGTAGAAGAAGGGGAGCTTGATGTATTTAGCATATCAGCAGATGGAGCGAAAATACTCGTATCAACCCTGGAAAAGAAAGAAGTTTTTGGCATAAGCAACCTATTTGAAGAAGAGGATCTACGCACCCTGTTACAGTGCAGGACCGATTGTGTACTTCTCTCTATTCCGAAAGACCAGCTACGAGCAGCAATACTCAAAAGCTCCCTTGCAATGGTTGAATACGCAAAGCTCTGCAACCGTAAAATTCAGTTCTTGATCAAACGCATCGAGCAGCTCAGCCTTACTTCTGCCCGAGCGAAAGTTGCCGAGTACCTCTTGAGCAACACATCCGTTGAACAGCCTGAGTTGTCCTTGGTTTCCAAGGAGTCTTTGGCCCTTCCTTTGGGAATAAGCAGAGCTTCCCTCTTCAGAGAGCTCTCTGCTCTGGAAAAGAATGGCTCTGTATACAGCAATGGCTCGACTGTTCGGGTAATAAACCGTAAGATTTTGGAGAGTAATCTCCAGAAATAAAATATGTATGGTGTCTGTATGGCACAGGAGCAATTTGTATGAAGAAATTCAGTCTAATTCTATTGGTATTACTGTTGGGTTCTGTAACCCTGTTTGCAGCAGGTGCGAAAGAGGGTGTCAATGTTGACCTCTCGAATCTGTCAAACATCGAAAAACAACCTGTTGATGTCAGAGTTTTGGCTATGAAAGGCCCTACTGCAATGGGAATGGTCTCCTTGATGGATGAGGCTAAAAAAGGTGTGATGGACGGCAATGCCTACACCTTTGATGAGTTGGCCACCATTGATGTGGTTGTAGCCAAGCTGGCAAAAGGTGAGGTCGATATCGCAGCAATCCCTGCCAACCTCGCTTCTGTCTTGTTCAACAATACCAAGGGTGCTTTGAAGGTTCTGGCCATCAACACCTTAGGTGTCCTCTATATTATGGAAAGTGGTGATACCATTACTTCAATTGAAGATCTTGCTGGCAAGACCATCTTCTCCACAGGTAAGGGAGCATCACCTGAGTATGCCCTCAAATATCTGCTCAATGCCTATGGTATTGAAGATGTGACCATTGAGTGGAAGAGTGAAGCTACCGAGTGTGTCGCCGCTTTGTCACAGAAGCCCAATAGCATTGCAGTATTGCCACAGCCGTTTGCCACCGCTGCCATGATGAAGAATCCTAACATCCGTGTTGCCCTTGATATGACCAAGCTCTGGGAAGACATTCAGGATACACAGGCTTTCCCAAGCACCATGATGACCGGTGTTGTAGTTGGGCAGACCTCCTTTGTTGCTGAGCAGCCAGAGGCAGTCAGCCAATTCCTCGATCACTATGCTGATTCAGTAGCCTATGTGCAGTCACACCATCAAGAGGCTTCAGTTCTTATAGGGGCCCTTAATATTGTCCCTGCCCCTGTAGCCTTGAAGGCCCTGCCTTACTGCAATATCACCTATATTGATGGTAAAGAGATGAAGAGCAAACTCTCTGGATACCTTACCGTTCTGTTCGATCAGAACCCTAAGAGTGTAGGTGGAGCACTACCAACAGATGAATTCTACTTCATCCGCTAAAAAGAAGGGGACGATCAGGATATGGTCAGTTCTTCTCTGGCTAGGGATATGGCAACTTGTTGCCATGACCCTAGGCCAGGATATTCTGCTTGTCTCTCCTGTCAATGTTATTCTACGCCTTTTTGACCTGGTTCAAACCAGTTCATTTTGGCGCTCCATTGCTTACTCCTTCTCTAGGATCGCTGGGGGATTTTTCCTGGCAACCCTCCTAGGAGTACTTTTTGCAATCTTCTCCTACCGGTACAGGTGGGTTGAGGAGTTTCTGGCTCCTCCAATACAGACGATAAAGGCAACCCCTGTCGCTTCGTTTGTAATCCTTACCCTCGTCTGGATAGCTCCACAAAACCTCTCGGTATTTATCTCTTTCCTGATGGTTCTTCCCATCATGTACACCAATGTCCTGATGGGTATCAGAAGCACTGATGAGAAACTGCTGGAGATGGCAGAGGTGTTCCGGGTCCCTACCTACAGGCGTATCCGATATATCTACCTCTCCCAAGTGCTTCCCTTTTTCCGTTCGGCATGTTCTGTTGCTCTGGGGCTGAGCTGGAAGGCTGGAATAGCTGCTGAGGTGATAGGGCTTCCCCAGGGTTCAATCGGGGAGAAGTTGTACCAGGCCAAGATTTATCTGGATACTCCTGATATGTTTGCCTGGACGCTGGTAATAATAATCATCAGCGTATGGTTTGAAAAGCTTTTCCTCATACTTCTGGACAGGGTGATGCTGAAGATGGAGCACCTATGAAAAAACTGCAGATTCAGGATATTTCCAAACGGTATGGTGATACGGTTGTATTCGAACGGTTCAGCTGTACCCTGCATCCAGGTGAGGTGAATGTGCTTTTTGGTGCCTCCGGCTCGGGAAAGACCACGCTGTTGCGCCTCATCATGGGCCTCGAAGAGGCAGATGAGGGGTCATTGAATTCCTTTGAACAGCTCCGGTTCAGTGCCGTCTTTCAGGAAGATCGCCTGTGCAACAACCTTTCAGCCTCCTCCAATGTGAAGCTCGTAGTCGAACCTACAGTTTCTTCCGAGCAGGTAAAAAATGCCCTTGTTGCCGTAGGCCTTGGGGATGCTATCCGCAAGCCTGCAAAAGAGCTGTCTGGAGGGATGAGGCGAAGGGTAGCCCTTGTTCGTGCCCTGCTTGCTACGTATGACCTGCTCATCCTTGATGAGCCCTTCAAGGGGCTGGACGAACTGACAAAGAAACAGGTCATTGCCTATACCCTTGAGAGGACCAAAGATAAGACGGTAATTCTTGTAACGCATGATCTGGAGGAAGCAAAGCTGTTAGGGGCAAAGCATGTAATCAACCTTGAAACAATAGCGTGATCAGAAAACACATCAAGGTCAGAGTCAGGTTTTTTTATCCAAGGTAAAATTCTCAGGTTT
>CAYXYD010000095.1:0-10974 GCA_964469205.1 uncultured Sphaerochaeta sp.
GAAAGGGCACGTCCCAAGATCTCTTCACTTAAGCCATTGCCATAGGCAGGGGCGGTGTCAAGGAAGTTTATTCCAACATCCAGGGCCTTCTTGATAGTATGAATTGATTCCTTCTCATCTGAAGGGCCCCAACTCGCTCCCCCTCCCATTGCCCACGTTCCCAAGGACAGTGAAGAGATGCGTATGTCGGTATTTCCCAAAAGTTTGTACTGCATCATTATCTCCTTCCTCACATTCTACACCACTATCCAAGCCAAATCGAGGACATAAAAAAGTCTTATACGCAAATTACTGTTGTCAACGAATCTTTCCCAACTGTCTGGCCACTTCCTGTATGCACAGTTGTGGGGAGGAGACGGTGCTGATCTTTGTCTGGTCCTGCACGACATCCTGCAGGTGCGCCATGGAAGCTTGGGCGAGGACAATGATGTCGCTGTCCTTGACTTTGCGAGCCATAGCAAGAACCAGCTTGTCATGCTGTTCTTTCTGTCCTGCCTTGAGATGGACTAGGGCTTCAGGACAACAGAGGGAAGAGAGCGACACCTCTTTACCCTGTAAGGCAGCCTCTTCCTCCAGTTTCTTCAAGGTGGGGCTCACCGTCGATTCTGATGTCGCCAATACGGTTATCTTGCTTCCTTGTTTAATGGTATGCGTACACATCGCATCATCGATGGCGATGATCGGGGTGGTGAAGAAAGGTCTGGCTGAAACCACGTGAGGGGTGAGCGTGGAACAGGTAACCACAATGAGGTCGGCTCCTGTAAGCTGTGCACTTTGCAGATCATGCATCAGGCGCATACGGTTCTCAACGGTGAAAGAACCTCGTTCAATCGCATTAGTCAGAAGAAATTCATCAACGATGTTATATATCTTGATATCACCGGCTACAGCCTTGAGATCTTTCTCAAACGTCTCATAGACACTCTTTACCGTATGGATTAGCACAACACGTTTCACAGGACACTCCTTGAATGCAGGGAGGCTGCTCTTACCCAACAAACCCTGCTCTATCTTCTATAGTAAAAGAAAAGACCCAGCAAGTCAAAACTCCATCGCAAAACCTTTTACAGAAACCTGTTCTGTATGTTTTTTTACTCATTGGGACAAAGCTATTCCAATAAACCCATCACTGCTGCCGACAAGCATCATGGCTTTACAAACCATCGCCTCGCTTGCTATTGTCCACAAGGAGGCTTTTCATGAACCTGTTGCAATATGTCCTTTTGGCATTCCTTGTCCTACTGACCCTATTCAATCTCTACGTCCTTACCATTGGAAGGAAGAAAAAGAAGCAGGCAGTGGCAAAATTCAAGCAAACACTCGCTGAGCTTGAAAACAAGACTTTCAAAGAAATGAAGAAACGTCAGCTGCACTTCAGCGAAAAACATGGCTACATCAACGATCTCAATGAGGGGATTCTTCTGACCTTCGACCACGAGAAGAGAAAAATGGGTATAACCCTCAAGGATGCTTTTTACCTCATCCCTTTAGATGATGTCCTGAGCTGTACAGCTAAACACGACACCCTTGATGATGGGAAGTGGACGAATATCACCGTGGAGCTAGAGACAAAGGAGCAGATCATCACCTTGTTGTTTGGATCACGAAGTTGGAAGCCATCCTCTAACCTAGCCAAATTCATCCTTGATGATTCCAAGGAGTTCAGCTCTCTGGTCAACAAGTATTGCAAAGAAGAGAAAGAAAGCGAAGAGGCAAAGACAGAGGAACAAGCTTAGCAAAAGGAAGGCTATCCAGCAAAGATGGTTCCCCTAAAACAAAACAGAAGTCTCCCTTGCATAAATCGGATTCAATTCTTCTAGGGAAAACAAAGCGACCGAAATAAATCGGTCGCTTTGTCTGTTTTATTGCGTATCATTTCATTTCTGAAAGCATATGAGTCTATTCAAATAATGAAATCTTCTTACTTGGCAGCTTCGATCGCCTTAGGCGTATCGACGATGTGTAGGTCCAGCTGATCGAACGGAATAGAAAGCCCGACCTCTTCTAGGCCAGCACCAATCTCACCTTGGAAGCGCCAATAGATACTCCAGTAGTCCGCAGGTTTTGTCCATGGGCGAGCGACGAAGTCCACTGAAGATGCACTGAGCTTGTTCACTTCAATGGTTGGGGCTGGATCTGGAAGGATCTCCTCATAGCGAGCGAAGATTTTGGTAATTACCTGCTTCACTGTTGCCACATCCGAGCCATAAGGTACGCTTACCACCATGTCCACCCTTCTGCGTTCCATATCCGAATAGTTGACAATGGGGCTTCCCCATACCAGTCGGTTCGACATGGTAATCTTCTTGTTGTCTGGGGTAGCAAGTATGACACAGATCATATCCATATCCTTTACAGTCCCCGAGTATGAGCCAGCATCGATATAGTCACCGATCCTAAAGGGTGCATTCATGACGATCATAACACCACTGAGCAGGTTCCCGATGGTCTCCTGGAAAGCAAAACCAAGAATAACTCCGGTGATACCCAAGCCAGCAAGGAATGGGCCCATATTGAATCCCATATGTTGTAAGAAGGCGATCAGGAGGAATATCCATCCGATGATATTCACCAGTTGTAGTAAAAAACGTCCCATGAGGTCATTAATTTTCTTTGATTTTGCAAAACCACGCTTGAGTCCCCTTTTTAACCAGGTAACGAGGATCTTACCTATCAGGACTATCAAGAGTCCTACACCTAGGTCTATGAGAAAAGCGACTGGTTCTAACTGGGACCATTCATGGATATTTACCAACGCTTTAGAAAAAAAACTGCCACTTTTTGCAGCCGCCTCAGGGGCTGTTTCACTTGCAAACGCCATAATAGTTGAAAGCATCTATCGTCCATCCTTAAAAAGAGAAAGTTAAAAAAACCCTACCATTGGGGTACTAAAAAAGCAAGGGAAGATGGCCATTTACCTGCCTCAGGAAACTAGTATTTTCATTTGTAAAAGTAGAAGTTCATCATTTTAGAGAAAGGTTCTTGCTCAGCAAAAAAAAGATTGGGAATTGCTTCAACGATACTTTTTATACCTATGCTCTTTTCTATGTGGGCGATGGACAATTTTCCCTTCTCCTTTGAGACCAAGGAGTTCTGTCCGCTGGTTATCACAACTTGTAAGCGAGCGGATACTGCATTAAGCGACCGGGATGGCCGGTCGCCTACTGCTTATCGTATGATTCTTGCTGGTATTATTTGTTGGCTGTAATTTCCTTCGGTACTTCCGCAATGTGCAGATCGAACTGTTCAAACGGAATTTTGATCCCAGCCTCTGCCAAACGAACACCAATATCACCCTGAAAGCGCCAAAAGACTGTCCAATAGTCTGCAGGTGTTGTCCAAGGCCGGACAAAGAAATCTATAGAAGATTTACTGAGCGTATTCACTTCAATGAGAGGAGCTGGATCAGGAAGAACCTCATCATAGCTATCTAATACAGAAGAGATGACCTTCTTTACCTTTTCCAGATCTGAGCCGTAAGGCACTCTCACTTCCATGGTTACCCCTCTGCTTTCCACGTTGGAATAGTTGATGATGGGGCTTCCCCAAACCAGCTTGTTTGACATGGTAATCTTCTTGTTGTCAGGGGTGGCAAGAATGACGCAGATCATATCCATATCCTTTACGGTACCTGAGAAAGATCCTGAATCAATGTAATCTCCAATGCTAAAAGGTGAGTTGATGACTATCATCACTCCACTGAGGAGATTCCCGATAGTCTCCTGGAAAGCTAATCCTAGGATTATACCGGAAATACCCAACCCGGCAAGAACCGGGCCCATATCAAGTCCCAGGTGTTGCAGGAATGCGATCAGGAGGAATATCCATCCGATTATATTTACCAACTGCAATATAAAGCGTGTTATCAGAGCATTGAACTTTTTTGATTTTGTAAGGGCTCGCTTGAGCATCCTGTGAACCCATATGATGAGAAGTTTTCCGATAAGGACTATCAGAAGTCCACCGCCTAGGGTCAGAAGGAAAGAGACTGGTCCCAGTTGCATCCAATCGTTAACATTGACCAGTATCTTCGCAAAAAAGCCACCACTCTGTGCAGCTTCCTGAGGTGCTGTTTCACTTGCAAAAGCCATAATAGTTGATAACATCTAGAGGCCTCCCTTACAAAAACCCTACCACCGGCATATAAAAAAAGCAAGGGAAGTAAATCCTTCCCCTGCTTTTTTGCTATGCCTAATTTGTTATCTTGCAAGCAAAGAGTGCAACTTCTTGGTAAATGCTACAGGATCCTTGGGCATGACGCCCTCTGCAAGCAAGGCCTGATCGAGCAAGACCGAGCAAAGGTCATTGACGTACTCGGTATCTTCACTGTCTTCAATCTTCTTGACCATGGGGTCATTAACGTTGACCTCAAGGATCGGCTTGGCATCTTCAAAGTCACCTTGGCCCATGCTCTTGAGCAACTGCTGCATTTGCACCGAGGGATCATTCTCATCGACAACCACTACAGCCGGGGAGTCTACCAGACGGGAAGAGACCACAACGTCCTTGACCTTGTCCCCAAGGGCAGACTTGATCTTCTTGACCAGCTTCTTGGATTCCTTGGTCTTCTCAACAGGATCATCATCGCCTTTGAGATCGTCCACGGCCCCACTCTTGTTGATGGCCTTCAGGGGAAGTTCCTTGTAGATGCCGATCGATCCGACAACGATATCATCGATGTCGTCACTCATGACCAGAACCTCAAAACCCTTCTTTCGATAGGCTTCCAACAGGGGGCTGGCCTTTAGGGTCGACTCCTTGCCTCCGGTGATGTAGTAGATGCTCTTCTGCTCGGCACTCATCCGTTCCTTGTAGGAAGCGAGGCTGACATGGCCCTCTTCTGTGGAAGACTTGAAACGAACCAGTTCAAGCAGGGAATCCCTGTTTGCATAGTCGGAGTAGAGTCCTTCCTTCAAGGGGCGGTTATACTGCTCGATAAACGTAGCATACATCTCAGGGTTCTGTTCGCTAATCTTCTGGAACTCAGAGAGCAGCTTCTTCACTGAAGCATTGCGGATGGAAGACATCACACGATTCTGTTGCAAGATCTCACGGCTGACGTTCAGCGGAAGATCTTCACTGTCGATGATACCGCGTACAAACCTCAGATAGGTGGGAAGCAGTTCCTTGTCATCGTCGGTGATGTATACGCGCTTTACAAAAAGCTTCACACCAGGACGATAGTCGGCGTTGTTCATGTCAAAGGGAGCCTTGGCAGGAATAAAGAACAGGGTTGTGTACTCGATGGTACCTTCAGCCTTGGTGTGGATATAAAACAGGGGATCTTCACTGTCGTATGAGGAGCTCTTGTAGAACTCGTTGTACTCTTCGACCTTGATCTCGTTCTTGTTTGTTCTCCAAAGGGCTGAGCTGTTGTTGATCTGTTCAACCTTGTGCTCGATAGTCTTGAGGCTCTTGCCTTCCTTGTCCTTCTTCTTGTCGTCCACTGACTCCTGGTCATAGGAGAGGAAGATAGGGAAAGCGACGTGGTCGCTGTACTTTTTCACTAGCTGCTGGATCTGCCAGCGGTTGGCGAACTCATTACCCTCTTCATTAAGATAGAGGACAATGGTGGATCCCTGCTCTTCCCGGGTGGACTCTTCAAGTGTGTAGGTGCCTTTACCGGTACTGCTCCACTTGTGTGCGATTTCCTCACCTGCCTTGCGGCTGATGACCTCTACTTTATCAGAGACCATGAAGGCACTGTAGAAACCTACGCCAAACTGGCCAATGAGGTTGCTGTCCTTCTTTTGCTCTTCAGTCAGGGAAGCGAGGAACTTCTTGGTTCCACTTGATGCAATGGTACCAAGGTTGTTGGTAAGTTCATCGTGGTCCATTCCAAGACCGTTGTCCTTAATGGTAAGAGTCCTCTTATCACCTTCGGTGAAAAAGAGGTCAATTCTCGGCTCAAAGGAGAAATCTTTGAGTTTCTCGTCAGTAAGGACGAGATATTTGAGTTTGTCCAAAGCATCCGAAGAGTTTGAGACGAGCTCACGAAGGAATATTTCCTTGTTTGAATAGAGTGAGTGGACGATTAGCTGAAGTAATTCAGATACCTCAGTTTTAAACTTTTTCTGTTCCATGTTTGTTAGATACCTCCAGAGGGATATAGGCTAACATAATGATTTTTTTGGGTATCGGCAATCTTTCCTTAACAAAAAGATGAGCTTGGAGTATGCTCTAGCTATGAAGTTCACCCAACCAGCCGCAGCAAGAGAGATAAACCGCCTTAGAGTGCTGAATCTTCTTGCAAACGAGAAAGAATACAGTCGCGCCGATATCGCACGAAATCTCAAGCTCAACAAGCCGTCAACTAGTGAGATAGTCGAGCAACTACTCAAAGATGGCTTGGTAGAAGAGACAGGCAAGAGGGAGACCACTACAGGACGAAGGCCTGTGGCCATCGCCTTGATCGCTGATGCCGCTCTCGTACTGGGAGTCGACATGGGTAGCCGCAACACCTCCATAGCCCTTGCAGACCTCAAGGGTAACATCTTGCGCTTTGAACGCTTCCCTACCACAGAGCAACCTGAGGTGAAGGAGCTCTGTTCAAGCGTCATCAGGATACTGAGGAAGATGGCCAAGCTCACCACCTCCCCTATCCTAGGGGTGGTGGTAGCCTTGGACGGAGTTATTGGTGAGGACAAACAAACCCTGATCAGAAGCGACCATTGGAAATGGAATGATGTGCCTCTAGCAGCGATCATAGAGAAAAACACGAACCTCCCTACTCTATTAATACACAACGTAGAGGCAATGGTATTTGCCGAGCGTTGGGTTGCCCATGAAGAGGAAGAGAATTTCTTCTTTGTGAACTGGGGCGAACATATCAAGAGCGCCTGGGTAAACAAGAATTCCATTACAGGAGGCGACACGCAGTTTGGCCACCTAATGATAACAAACACCGGTCTTTGTAGGTGTGGGAAGATTGGGTGTCTGGAAACCGTTGCTGCTGGTTGGGCGTTAAGCGAGAAACATGAAGGAAAGACAGTCAAGCAACTCTGTCTCGAACCCAACAAAGAAATCAAAGACGACATAAAACAAGCAGCTGAAGCCATGGGAATGGCTCTTGTTGCAGCGAGTGCGATAACAGGCTGCAATAAGATCATCCTTGGTGGTGGGTTGGCTAACCTCGACAATGAGTATCAACAATATCTAAAAGATTTCTATAGGGAACATTCAAACAGAGAAAAGATAGAAATTGTATGCTCCGAATTAGGCGAGAAGCAGACACTTCTAGGCAGTATTGCAATAGCTTTGGATAGTTGGATGTTCAAGAGTTCGTTGCTGGAAATGATGCAAAATCAAGGGCATTAAAAACCGCTATCCAGTATAAACCGGATAGCGGCAACCTCCTTGAAAACCCCAGGATCCCTCCCCTGGAGTACTGTCCACCCGCTGGAAAAATCGGAATGGACGATGAGCAACGACACTCATGATTATTACATGGTTTCAAGGCGATGTAAAACAAAATTCACAGTTATTTCACCATTTCACATGAAATGAACAGAAATACACCTAGCACAGAGAACTACTCCAATTATAACCCGTCGGTATAATTAACTGAGAACGAACCTTTGTAGGACCCTGCAGTAAAGATATCATTGGCATTTTTGTTGACCTTGACGGTAAGCTTACCAATATTTACATCTTTCTGAGAGCCAGGAAGAAATATTATAGAGAAGGTATTGCCCCCCTCAACCTTTGTCCTTCGATGCTCAGTAGTAAGTTCTAAGCTTGTACGCAAGGTGTTTACTTCATTAAGCTGCAAATCAGTTATTGAAAAACTCAATCTGCCATAGCTGTCAATAGGCAAGTTAGAAGTATACTTGAAGTGAACTGACTTGGAAACTTCCCAAGTTTCTGAAGACGGAAATTCAAAGGTTAAAAGAGCAGTGTCCTGATCGAGTTGTTCTCCCAATTCATTAAAGGCGTTGATCTCCGTAGAGACACTTCCGATCAAACCCTTGAGATAGACCACAGCCTGGTTTGGTGAAATAGAAACAGCTTCTGCTGCAAATAGCAAAAAGCTTATAGATAAAAGGAGGATTACTCCTGCTAGTTTTTTCATAACGGTCTCCCATATCAATACTTTTTGATACATCCATCATACCAAGTATTATTCAGTGAGGAAAGAGAGGAGTAAATAAAAGCTGTGCAGTTTCCTGCACAGCCAAACTCTCAATAAATTAGATGGTCAACATCATCATGATGCTACGATGTGGAAGGTAAGGATCGCGGTATAGTCACCAGCAGGAGCAGTAGCTACAGTCTCACCATCAGCAATAACAGCTCCAGCATGGTCAAGTTCTGAGAGTCCATAAACTGTAGCAGGGGTAATGGTAATTGTCGACTCACCTATACGTGGATTACTAGTAGAGGCGCTGTCAGTTAAGACTGTGTAGACCCCACTGAGCAACTGCGCGGACGTAAAGGCTACGCCATCTTTCGCTATTGACTTAATTTTAACCGTGCCGCTAGGAGTACCTATAAAGTTTCCAACAGACATTGTAAATCGAAACGTTCCAATTGCATTGGTCTTAAACCCATACTTGAAGGAAGGGGCAGTCGAACCAAAAGCATCAAGGACAGTTATAGTAGGCTGATACAAAGCAGTATTATTATTGAAACCATGCTCCAAGTACTCTCCAATATTTGCTTTCAAAGTGGCAGTTACATCTCCAGGAATTACAAGAGGAGCGGCAAACAGACCTGCAGTTGCCAAAACCAGAACCAACAATATGGCCAAAACTTTCTTTTTCATAAAATCTCCTTTAGTGAGAGCCGTCCGAAGGGTTCTCTCATTTGTTAACATAGCATAGCCCCTACTCGGACTTATGTCAATATCTAATCGTCTTTTAAGTGAAATATTTTTACAATTTTTATATATATATTTTATTTACTTATATTATAATAATATATCTTAAAAACAACTTATAACCCAAGTTGCACATTCCAGCCGATTAATGCAATAAAACCTATTTTTAAATCCTAGTAAAAAGGGTACTATTAAAAACTTCTCCCATACACTTGTCATACCTAAGGATATAAAAAAGGTACTAATGAAAAAGAGATGCCCGTCAGGACACCTCATTTTCATGTATATTGAACCGATTTTTCTTAACTATCACTTAACTCAAACTTCGCACTTGCATCATGAAACCTTTTTCAGCTGATTTTTCATCATGCCTGATAGGTTTTCGATGAAAAGTTCAGCCATTGCATACAGCTTATCCTGGAGATGGGGTTCAGTCTGGCAGACCTTGTCAATGAACATATAGAGACTCAGTTCCAATGCATTGTCAAAGGCAGCATCCTTGATTTCCTCTACCATCGACAGGAACAGTTCGCCTATGCTCCGTTCATCGGTGTTTAGCCTGCGCATGTAGGAAAGCATCATGTACTGGGTGAAAACCAAAGAGATATGTGCGGTAATCTCGTCATAATTCAGAGCCTGGTTGCCTTTTTCAAGTCTGAGTTGAGACTTGCAGTTTCGAAAGAAAACCTCTATAGACCACCTATTTCCATACAGGGCAATAACTTCGTGTTCATCAAGTGAGATGTCCGTAGATATGAGGACCAAGAAATCCTTGCGGTTTGAACGGTTGCGAACAAAGACAAGCTTGATCTTTTTCTCGTTTTCGTCCTTGTCCTTGATGGTTACGATCTGGGACAGCAAGTATTTTGCCTTGCCTCTTCTCTTCTTTGAGGAACTGAAGATCTGGGAAAATGTCTTCTTTGTACCATCCTCACAGGTGTACTTAATCCTGCCTTTCTTGGCCATGCAGACAACATCGTAACCCTTTTCCAAGACTGAGAATATCTGTGCAGGTGAGGAGAACCAGCCTATGGAAACAACAAACGGTTCCCCGTCTGTATAGCCGAGGGTAAGCATACGAAAACCCTTGAAGTATATGTGTTTGGCATGATCATAACAGCGGGCGAGCAGCTCAACCTTGTTCGAGCGGTCCCGTTTGAAAGAACTGTCGTCCAAAACAAGACAACGCCGATTGGGAATAGTGGACTTCTCGTGAATCGGCTCAAGTTCGACCTTGATGATTCAGCAGCAAGGGCTGAGGTTAACTTGTTCCAGTCGATTTTTGGGGATTGGAGGAAACGGTGGACACAATCCTTTCCAATTGTATCGGGATTGTTGCTTTTCTGGTCGTGATAGATTGAGATGTTCTTGAAGGCTATGGAGAACAGATAGGCGAAAACCCTCGAGACAGGGACTCCCCTGATTTTCTTTGCCCCGCACTTGGATAGAATTGAAAAGATGCCGAATTTCTTGGCAAAACTACCGAAAGTGGTGGAAAGTATGTCGTCATTGGACTGAAAATAGGTTAGCATGGGTTGTAAGCTCCTTTTTGTTGGCGTTTTATAGTAAAAACAGTATACAACAATTTGAAGCTTATTTCTATATCAATAAAGCAAATAGAGAGAATTATTTATATTATTTTTGTATAGTTTCGATACTAGTAATTTCTTAGCAGTTCAAGTGCGAAGTTTGAGTCACTTAACTATCAGTGGCTATATCAATCTCAACAGTAGAAACATAATCGCCAGCTGGAGAACTCAGCACTCTAGTCTGATCAGCAAACACAGTCAGTGTGTAAGCATAGAAGTTTGTCCCTGATTGTGGCGTCAACTCCAATAGTTTGTACTTACCGTCCAAATCAATATAGTGGGTTATAGAACCAGAAGCAGAACCGACTTCAACCTGAGTGATAGGTACTGTGGCTGAATCGACAACATTCTGCTCTTCAAAAGGGGCAATTGTCGCCTTCACCGTGAGGGGCAAACCAACATTAGTTTTGATCCCATAGTTCAGAACAGCACCTGCTGGATTGAAAGCATCATTATCAGTGGGATCCGTTGCAACAAAAGCAGTCGCGCCTAGCGAATCCAGGAACCCATGGTACAAATACCCAGGAACCGAGGTTGTAAGCGTAATACTCACTTGAGCTGGGTTTG
>CAYXYD010000096.1:0-9528 GCA_964469205.1 uncultured Sphaerochaeta sp.
GTCCAAAGTCCTTCAGAATCTTTTTGATAGTCTTGCTCTCGGTAAACATTTGGGAATCAACAAAGAGGGAAGCTTGGGTTTCCCAGTATATTTCTGGCAGATCATCTTCATCATCGTCATCGTCCTTGGAAAAGATTGCATTGAAGGTTTTTCTGATAAGGGGCTTAGTATCTGCCCAAGCGTAGGCTAATTCTGCAAAGCCATTATAGGCTTTGATAAAAAGGTCACAGGTCTTTTTGATTTCTTTGAGGTTGTACATAGTTGGTATTGTACAGGAATTGCCAAAAGAGCGTACAGAGAAGGGAACAGGAAAACCAGCAGGCAAGACTGAAAATGCGAAGCTATAGAAAAGCAGAGACAAAGTTGGAGGTTTGCAAAGTATACATGCTGCGTACAGGGTTCCTTTTGTTTCTTTTTGTAACAAAACGCAGGGGGTTTGAGTAAATAGATGGTATTTACTGTACAGAACCAAGCCCTTACGGCCAGGGGAGTAAGAATCCTACCTCTCATAGGTTTTCTCCTTGGCAATAGTTCCCTCTAGCACTATGACTTGCTGGCACAATAATCAATAAAAAGCAAAAAATAAGTTCAAGCAAAATAAAGTTGTATTATTTTATATATATTTGCAGTATTTTGTAAATATTACATAGAATATACTAAAATTGATACATACTTATTGCCATTTTTGATTCTATCATGTATATTTTTATCAGTCACAGTAGTATTTGAGCAATATGTATTTTACTCGATGTGGCGAAATGCCAAAGGAAAGAAAAATGATTTTGGAATTCTCAGTCGAAAACTTCTTATCAATCAAAAACATGCAAACACTGAGCTTTGAATCTGCATCGAAAGATGATATCCCAGACAGGCATTATGTTGAAATGGAAGACAAGAAAAAAATTCTCCGCATCGCTTGTATCTATGGTGCAAACGCTTCGGGAAAGACAAACCTTCTTTTTGCCTATGGTTTCTTTCTTGATTACATTCTCAATGGTTTCAATACCATGAGTCCGACCGATCCAATTGGAACTATACCGTTCGCCTTCACCCAGGATAAAAACGAAATCAGTAAATTCGAGCTTCATTTTTATTATGAAAAACACCATTACATATATCAATTGGCAGTTAATAAAACTCAGGTTCTCTCTGAATCCCTGCAATGGTATCAGACAACCCAGAAAAAATTGATTTTTTCAAGGGATGAAAACGGTGAGGTTAAATGGGGTACGAGAATAAAGGGTGCTAAAAAACAAATTGCCAGTATGACGACCAAGAATGTCACTTTCATAAATGTTGCAGCCAAGCTCGGGCACCCAGTCATCTCTCCTATCTATCAGAATATGGTCTCGACCTTGCTGCCGGTGGTCTCACCTGAAACGGGAGGCCTGATGAATGACAGTTTGAGACTGATCGAAGAAAATGAAACATACAAAAAGGATTTTATCAAACTCCTTTCCGCAGCGTACTTCAATACTATCAAGGACATCAGAGTTGAGGCAAAAGATATTCCCCAGGAATATCTGAAAGGGCTCAAGCCAGAGACCGTTGAGAGGTTAAAAACCAGTGGTTATGACTTTAAGGAGCGACAAGGCATCGTTGTCCATGAATTTGACGGAAAAGAGTATCCATTACCTCTTTCACAGGAATCTTCGGGCACGCGACGTTTCATTGAACTTGCCTATCCCCTACTTATTTCAATCTTGCATTCTGGTGTTTTGCTTATCGATGAGATTGAATGCTCCTTGCACAAGGATCTTTTGGAGTTTTTCCTGGATACTTTTCTGGACAACGGCAAGGAATCCCAGTTTATATTCACTACCCATATCACTGATTTGATGGATTCTGAACTTTTGAGGGATGACGAGGTCTGGTTCGCAAAGAAACAATCTGACGGCTCCTCAACATATGATTCAATTTCAGATTACGAAGGAGTGCGAAAAGGTGCGTCCCGAAAAAAACTGTATGAAGCCGATAGATTTGGAGCAAGGCCAATTATCTCACGGGTTGTTTTTGGCAAGGAGGATTTGATTGGGACGCAAAAGTAAAAAAATCAAGCTTGTCAGGACCATGCTCATCATTACCGAAGGGAGCACTGAAAAATTATATTTCGATTCTCTTCGTGAATGTCTACGCATTCCCGGCCTCAGTGTTGTTCCTCGGGAAGCGAAGCATAGTTCACTCAATGATATACTCAAGAATGCCCTCGCATCCTATGATGAGTACATGTATGACTCTGTTTGGGTCGTTTTTGATCAGGATACCTAATCTCAATACTCTGAAAAAACGAAGAGCCTGATTGGTCAAGCAAAAAGGAAAGGAATATTGTTTGCCGATTCAATGCCTTGTTTTGAAATCTGGATCCTTGCCCATTTTTGTCTGCCACATGCGTATTACCATAATCAAGAGCAGGTATTAAGACAACTTGAAGGATGCATCCTCGGCTATACAAAAGAAATCGATTGGCATAAGAGGCATAGTCTTTATAGGGATTTACTTCCAAAACTGGAGAATGCCATCGGTAATGGTAAGAAACTGACTGCCAATGCAGAATCCGATACGCAAAAAACAAATACTCTGATTTGGAAGATTGTTGAGGAAATACACAAAAAGAAGGTGTAGTGAAAGATGGTACTAAGACTCAAGTATGCAGACTATTTTGACAAACAGACTGCATGCCACCTACGGTTTTCAGTAAAGAGCTCCATACAGCAGACACCAAAACAGAATCAGAAAGAGCGTGAAACCCGAGAGAGTGAAATAGACAGAAATTCATAAAGAGTGAAACCCAAAAAGAAAGGAATAGAGAAAATCCTTCTTCTTCAGCAAACCCAACGCCTATGATATGCTACAAGCTCTTGGAGGCCATATGAACCTTGATACCTTTGAAGATGAAATCGATTCCACAATACTCAGCCGAGGACTCTCCTATTACAGGGGAAAGAGTGTCATGTCGTTGGAGATGTCTGAGCCAAACACCTATATAGCGCATGTCGCTGGGACTCAGCTGTATGAAGTGACCATAAAACTCGATGACGATAGGGAGATTGAGGATAGTAGCTGCACCTGTCCCTATGACTGGGGGGACCACTGCAAGCATGAGGTTGCAGTCCTGTATGCCTTGCGTCATCAGTTAAACAGCACCAAGCATGAAATGGTAGAGAGGCCAAAGGTTGTTGACCTTGAGGCTTTGTTGGAGAAGAAGAGCAAGAAGGAGCTACTCTCCTTCTTGCTGGACTTTGCCAAGAAAAGGCCTGATGTTGCCTCTGCCTTGGTTGCAGCCTTTCCCTCCCCTAGCGAAGAGGTCAACCTGACAAACTTGGGTATCGAGTTCAGACGAGCCTGTGAGGGCGGGGTGGAGAGCACCTTAGATGACGACGACGAGTATGGATGGGACGATAACGGGGATGAGGATGACTGGCAGTTCACCGCAAAATTCAAAAAGAAGATCGATGAACTTCTTATGATGGCACGCGTTGCCATCGCAGAGGGAAAGATCCAGCATGGTGGAAGCATCGCCTCCATGATGGTTCATGAGATCTCCTTCCTGGACTATGAAGGCGATTGCTTCGAAGAAGAGGTTGGGACTTTTATCATGCAGGTAGCAGCCTTGTTTGATGAGGTTACCCTCAGCAGTGATGATGTCACTTGGTTGTTCGCCTTGTTTGTTGCTGAGGCTAAAAACTATGAAGGCTCTTCTCAAACAGAGTTGCTCGATCTCTGCTTAGAGCTTGCAGAGACAGAAAGCGACCAGACAGAATTGAAAAACTACCTAGTTGCCCTTGCCACCGATCAACCAGAAGGCAAATGGGGTGCATACGCCACAACCCTCAACAGTTTAGAACTACAGCACGCTCTGTTGCTGAAGCAGAATAGGGTAGAGGATGCCCAGGGCTTTGCCCTGGCCAACCTCTCCTGTGAAGGCATGCGAAAGATTGCATTTGATCATGCCATGGAAACCAAGGACTATGTCCTCTCTGAGAAGCTTGTAAAGGAGAACGAAGCTTCAGACTATCGCACCTACGGTGCCATAGACTGGAGCACCCTTTTGTTCAAAGTGTATCAGGAGAGTGGAAAAAAAGGCGAGATGAGAAGTCTTGCCAAGCAGTTCCTTCTCCATGAAAAGATAGAATATTACCCAATCCTGAAAGAGAGCTATGAAAGAGAGGAGTGGGTCTCTGTTGTTGATGGCCTGCTTGATGAACTACAAGCTCGCGAAGAAGGTAGGTTTACCTCAGAGTATAGAAAGAATCCCTATCCTGAGGTCCTCAAGGCAGAGGGCAAGCAAGAACGATTGCTGTCCTACATCCAGAAGAATCCGCGCTCGGTGCGTAGCTACCAGGATGTGCTGCTTCCCAAGTACAAGAATGAGGTCTTTGCCCTGTATAGGGAGATCATCCTCGAAGATGGAGAATCATCTTCCACCCGCAATCAGTACAAGGATCTGGCAGCCTGGCTAAAGGCCCTTGTTGCAATTGGGGGAGGCTCTGTTGCCACGGGGTGTCTACAAGAATTAGCTCCAAGATATATGAAAAGACCAGCTATGAGAGACGAGATACAGAAGGTTGGGCTGTTGTAGCGCTGGATACTATGCTTGGGAACGAATCAGGCGTGTAGGACTATTGGGCTATAGCGACCATCAGACTGAGAATGGCCATTCAGCACCAGTGTATGTCAGAAAAAAAGCCAAATGAGAACCTATTCTTCCATAGGGACAACAAGTGCATCTTCTGATGGCTTCAACAGGCTATAGAAGGCATCAGTTGCCTGTATGCTATATGTACCCTCGATGGTATCCTTAGGCGTAGGCTCCGTTTCCAAGGTGCATATGCCCATGTTGCAGAGAACGTTATGGGTGAATAGGCTGAAGGTCTTGATAAAGGACTCATAATCGTCGAAGAAAAAGTATACGAAGTCAGATATCCACTTCAGTATCTCAATGGCATAGCTACGCACATCTGTCCAACTCTTGCCTGTATGGTAGAGAATCCAGAAGAAGGTATTCAGCACTGGATACCCGAGTCCATCACCAAAGGCCTCAACGAAAAAATCGTCAAGAAGATCAGGAACGCCATATTTCTTGATCGCCTTGGCATATTTTTTGTTGGCGAGCTTGAGACACTGTCCTGCTGCCTCTGCACTGGTATCGACGATAAAGAAGGCTGAGTAGTCCAGGTCATGGGATAAGAGGTATCTGTCATCGACAGGCATTGGCCAGTCTGTCAGCTCAAACATCTTTTCCTTCGGAGATACTTCAAAAGGAATATAGTCTGAGCCGATACCATCTTCTTCCAGTTCATCTAAGGAAAATGATTCAGCACTATCACGAAATGTATCCAAAATGAGTTCGATCTCCTCTCTGTCCCATCCTGGTAGGTTACACACTTCGTTTGGATCTTGAGACTCGCGTAACCTTTGTGCTTCTGCAAGTAGTGTCAAGTAATCTTGGGAGGGCTTGATCAGAAGATCATCAGGGTGTTCAGTGTTCATGTAGCAGATCCTTTTTTATCCGTTGTAGTTCAATCTTTTGCCAGACTACAGCAGTACACTATCATGGAGTGCCAGTACAATGGGGCGGAATCAGAGAGAGAAAGCGTGCCACCGAAAGAGCCTTTCGTAGGCACGCTACCACCCTAGATGTCTAGAAAATACTCTTCCAAGTCTTCTCTTACAGAGTCCAATGGCTTGAGCAAGCTATAGAATGCATCAGTTGCCTTGATGACAAAGAGACCATTCTTCACTTCCTCGGATGTAGGGCGGGCCTTGAGGGAACAGATGCCACGCGTAGCGAGTCTCCTCTTGGTGAAGCTGCTGAACTCCTCTATGAAAATAGTATCTTCAAAAAAGTTCTGTTTGATGGCATTGGGAAAGAGCTTGAGCATCTCGATGGCATAGCTGCGAACAGGAAGCCACCTATCCCCATTGTAGGAGAGGATCCAGAAGAAGGCGTTCATAATGATGAAGGCGACATCCTCATCGAAAGTATCATGGAACAAGTTCTCCACAAAATCCACTATCCCATATTTACGTAGCTCATCATCTGACGAACCGCCTGTTATCTTGGAGAATTGCTCAACTGTTTTCGGCGTGTCAAAGACTTCAAATATTGCTGTCTCTTCCAGGTCTGACTGAAAGTGGAGCTTCATCTCTTCAGGAGGAAGCCTCCAACCTGTCAGTTCATACTTCTTGTCTTCAAGGGAGGTCTCATACGACTGCCGCTCTCGGTCGACCTTTTCCATTGTGGCTAGCATCTGCTCAAGAGCAACCTCCACGTCCTCCATGGCAAAGCCATGGTTTTCACAGAAAGCCTCCTTATCCAAAGGAATATTTTCTGATCGTGCTTTTTGGAGTGCTAGGGCCAGATGGACCGTCAGGGAAAACTCTTGGAAATTTTCCTTTGAAGATGATTTCTTCGGCATTGTAGGGGGACTGATTTTTTTCACTTTTTGTTTGTCCTTGGAACGTTCTTTTTGCATAGGGTCCTCGATTATAAGATTATAGGTTTGTCCTCGGCATACCTCAGTATTTTCTCAAACTTCTGCCAAGGAAGGGTTATAGGTATCTTGATGATAAGGAAAAAGAGTCTGGCAGGAATTGATACTGCAGGTTGCACAGGCAGTCTAAGCTCTGGATAGGCACGCTGTAATAACGCTGCATACAACGCATGGCAAGGATCCGAGTTTGTCATGAATCCCATCTCCCCAGTAATATTGTCCCTGGCTAGCATCCCTGCCATGATGGGCGGCTCTGTGTCAAATAAAGCCCTGTAGGGAAGATCCTCCAAACCTTCCCCCAATGCAACCAGGTCGTACCTAGTCTGGTTTCCTACGGGGATTGTATTCCACGTGCCCTCAAGGCGAGTGATGTCAAACTCCTCTAAGGTACATGGTTGCCATGTGGTTTTGAGTTCGTGCTCCCCACGCATTGAAGGATGTTGTAAACTTATACTATCCAAGGTGAAGAAGTCTGCATAGTTGTCGTTGATGATGTCATTCAGGCTTGTCTCACTATCAGCAAATAGGGAGCAGTAGAAGATCAGGTCAGACTTGCTCAGGGTAAACTGCCTGAGGAGGGCAATGTTACAGAGGAACTCGCCGTCATGCCTCATCAGCGAAACATAGGTTTTGCATCGATCGCCATACCGCTTTATCCTGTCACACAAGGCTGGGGAGTGTATAAGATGGGTATCCCCACTAAAGAGATCCTCTATCGTAATAACGTCATCTCCGTGCACCTCTTTGATGGTGAAAGCGCACCAGAAAGCAGGTCTTTCAAGCAAGGCTTCGAGCATCCGCTTTTCCCGGCTGACCATGAACTTTTCCTGTGTTGCCTTGACCCGATTGAGCATCTTGGTGTCAGTAAGAATGCTGCCCAGCAAAAAGTTCAACATGGTATAGCTTCTATAATCTGGTGGATACTTCTTGCTATCCTCTACGTTCAGTATGCTATTTGCTTCCCGCATCAAGGCTTTTTTTCCTGATGCCCAGGAAAGGACGTGCTGTTCAAAGCTTTCATATGCTTGGTTGGAAGCCACATTGCGTTGTATTGTTTCTTTGGTTATTTCCATGTGATCCATTGTACAGGAGTGAGGCAAAAAGGGAAGTGGGAATAGGACGAAAGAGCGACAATACGTGATGCCCAAGAGGGTAGGTAAGACAGGGCGTATCCTAAAGGTAGGGCATGCCCCATAAAGCGCATCTGCATGGTTGTGTGATGGTGCTTATATGCTTAGGCCCATGATATTGAGTACGTGCGCTTTTGTTTGATATCGGTGTTGTAGGGTAAGCAAAGAGTATATATCACATAAAAAGCGCTAATTATGTGAGTTCTATCACACTTTTAGTGCTTTTTATGTGATTCCCCATAGCAAGACCTGCCCAACGATCAGCACGTGCCCTGAGAAACAAGATCGAGAAAAAGCTACTATGCCCCTTCTTCTAGAACCCCAGAGCCTATGCTAGAATACAAGCCCTTGGAGGCCCTATGAACCTTGATACCTTCGAAAAAAGAATCGATTCCACCATACTCAGCAGAGGACGTTCCTCTTACCGGGAGAACAGTGTTCTTTCCTTGGAAATGACAAGCTCTAATCACTATAAGGCTAAGGTTAGAGGAACACGCCTGTATGAAGTGACAGTCACCCTTGATGACGATAGGGAGGTCGAAGATAGTAGCTGTACCTGTCCATACGACTGGGGGGAGCACTGCAAGCATCAGGTTGCCGTGATGTATGCCCTACGTCATCTTCTAGACAACAACAAGCATACAATGGTCGAGAGGCCAGAAGAGGTCGACCTAGCGGCTTTATTGGAGGGGAAGAGCAAGAAAGAGCTCCTCTCCTTCTTGCTCCCCTATGCCAAGAAAGATCCCTCTTTAGCTTCTGCCCTGGTTGCAGCCTTCCCCTCTCCCAACCAGGAGGTCAACCAGACAAACCTGGGTATTGAGTTCAGGAAAGCCTGTGATAAGGGTATAGAGCGCACGCCATATGAAGACGACATGTATGGCTGGGACGAGTATGATGCTGATGAAGAAGATGAAGATTGGCAGTTCTCTTCAGCCCTCAATAAGAAGATTGAGGAGTTGCTAGGCATGGCACGCAGTGCCATACAAGAGGGGGATATCAGGCATGGAGGCTCCATTGCCTCCATGATGGTTCACGAGCTCTGCAGCCTTGACTATGACAGCGAATACCTGCTTGTTGAGATCGAAGAGGTCATCATGCAGGTAGAAGCCTTGTTTGATGACATTACACTCAACTCTGATGATGCCACCTGGTTGTTCGGCCAGTTCTTCCCTGAAGTAAGGGACTATAACGATGTTCCACAAGAAGCCCTGCTCAGTCTCTGCTTTCAGGTAGCAGAGACTGAGGACGACCAGGAGGTTTTGAGAAACTATCTGGTCGACCTTGCCTCTGAGGAGACGCCAGTCGAAGGGCACGTAAACCACACAATCCTTACCTGCCTGGAGCTACAGCATTGCCTCTTGATCAAGCAGCATAGAGTGGATGATGCCAAGGCTTTTGCTTTGGCCAATCTTGCCTATGAAGGCATGCGCCTGATCGCATTTCAGTCTGCCCTTGATGCCAAGGACTATGCCCTTGCCGAGAAGCTTGCAAAGGAGAAGGAAGCTTCAGCCTATAGGGCCTACGGCTCCATTGACTGGAGTATCCTCTTGTTCAAGGTGTATCAAGAGAGTGGGGACAAGGCCCAGGTAAGAAGCTTGGCCAAAGAGTTCCTCCTCCATGACAAATTGGCCTATTACCCTATCCTGAAAGGGACCTATGAGCAAAAAGAGTGGGAAGCTAGTGTTGATGGCCTGCTCGATGAGTTGCAGGCTCGTGATGGAGGTAGCATGCATGGGAATAGGACTAAGGCCTACCTTGAAGTGCTGAAGGCTGAGGGCAAGCTTGAACGATTATTGGCCTACATCCAGAAACAGCCCTATCTGGTGCAATCATACCAAGAAGTGCTCCTGCCTCACTACAAGGATGAGGTCTTTGCCCTGTATAGGAAGGTTATCCTGAGCAAA
>CAYXYD010000096.1:9628-10737 GCA_964469205.1 uncultured Sphaerochaeta sp.
AATCGTAACGAGTACCAGGCTCTGGCTGTGTGGCTTGAGGAGCTTGCTCTTATCGGTGGTAAGGCTATTGCCAAGGAGTGTGTCCAAGCATTAGCACCAAGGTATATGAAGAGGCCAGCCATGAAGGACGAGATCAAGAAGGTGGGGCTGTTGTAAGACCAAGCTTTTGTTCGAAAAAAAGATCCTTACTGTACCATTGTGCAGTAGGGATGCTGGCAAAGAGAGAAAGCCCAAGCTCCTACCGCAGTGCGGTAAGGCTCTTGGGCTTTCCTTACAGATCATATCAAAGCAAAGTAAAAAAATAGGACAGAACAAACCAGGACAAATGCTTCATCTACCGATGATCACCTATCAGCCATTGACCCCTTCCACAAGACTGTAGAAGGCAGCGGTGCTTGGATTCTTTAGATATTTCCATGTGATCCATTGTACAGGAGTGAGGCAAAAAGGAAATAGGACGAAAGAGCGACAATATGTGATGGCCAAGAGGGTAGGTGAGACAGGGCGTATCCCAAAGGTAGGGCATGCCCTGCAAAGCGCATCTGTCTGGTTGTGTGATGGTGGCTTGTATGCTTAGTCCCTTGATGGTGTATACGTGCACTTTTGGTTTGATGTTGGTGTTGTAGGGTAAGCAAAAAGTATATATCACATAAAAAGCGCTAATTATGTGAGTGTCATCACACTTTTAGTGCTTTTTATGTGATTTGTTTTGACTTTTCACCAGTTTATTCCCATACTATTGAACTAGAGGAGTCTTTGTATGGAAAGAATAGCAATGAAATCTTTGGTCGCTTGGAAGCAGTCCCCCTATCGCAAGCCTCTTATCCTCCAAGGGATTCGGCAGGTGGGGAAGACCTGGCTGCTCAAGGAGTTCGGGCGCAGGGAGTATGAACAGGTCGCCTATTTCAATTTTGATGAACATCCTGAATACCTGCAATTCTTCGCATCTACCAAAGACATTGTCAGGATTTTGGACAATCTTCAGTTCGTTGTAGGATTTCCCATTACCAAAGGGACCACCCTCATTATTTTTGATGAAATTCAAGATGCTCCCAACGTACTGAATTCATTGAAGTATTTCCATGAGAATGGAAAGGCTTATCATGTTG
>CAYXYD010000097.1:0-10717 GCA_964469205.1 uncultured Sphaerochaeta sp.
CTCATTCAGTATTTCTACACGTATTTTTGAGGTATTTTGAGTTTTTTCATTTAATTCTGATTGTAGTTTTTCCTATATTTCTTGTTCAATTCGTCCCTGTCGTGCTAGGGTGCTCACATAAGGAAAATATCAGAGATGTATATCCAATGTACCAAGAAACTGCTCCTCCAGCTCGGTTCTTTGTATTCAGAGCTTTCAACATCCCCTGACCCGATCCATTGCTGGCATGCAAGCTACTTTGAACATAGACGCTCTTTCCATGCAGTCTTGGTAAATGACCAGTCGGGAGCGGTATATACGTTCAAGATCGAATCCTTTCAGGATTTTACCAGGCAAGTGCAGAAAATGCTCCAGGATGCCATGGTGGAAGACCCCCAGACCCCTGATGAGATTGCACTGTACTCTCAGACGGCAGGACCCGTTGATATCGGGCCCACAACTGACCACTCACTGGTGGCCAGGCTAAGCGGCCATGTCCGTAGGTTAAAAGAAGAGGCCACGAGGGAACACCTGTTTGCAGGTAGTGGGCTGTCTCTGTTAGATTCTGAATCTCTGGAGTCTGTTTTCGATAGAGTCTTTGAAAAGCTTATGGCAGACTTGGAGCTGACCAAGACCAAAAAGAAGGCAAAGCCAAAAGCTACATTACCTAAAAACACTTTTTCCTTGTCCAATCTAAGCCTAGAGGAAACCTCTATGGTCCATCTCGATGCGGAGTTGGTGTTAGGTAGGGACGAGAAGGTGACTCGGAGCTTTCTGGTGCCACTGGAGATGAATTTTGCTGCACTTCATGCAATCCTTCAGATTGGATTTGGATGGACTGATAGCTATGGTCATCAGTTTAGTCTGAAAAATGGTGCGATACTCATCGGCGGAGAATCGAATCTTGCCTTTGGGAACCTTGTGGCTCAGAGCCAGAACACGCCCACTTGCAGTGAGGAGGCAAGGCTTTCAACCTATATCCCAGGGCTACGACGGATCAAATATGTGTACGATTTTGGCCGAGGCTGGTTGGTTGACATCAAGGTGCGTAAAGCCCCAAAGATCGATGGCGTGCCCTCTGTTCAGTGTACTGGTGGAAAGGGAACAACTCCTCCCGAGGATTGTGGTGGCCCTCCGGGTTATGATGACCTGTGTGAAATCCTCCTTGACCGTTCCCATGATGAGTATGCAGAGACTCGTGAATGGGTACAGGGTAATCGTAATGCCAAGTTCAACCTGAATCGAATCAATGTAAAACTGCAGAGGGTGAAGTTTATAGACCAGACTCGATACGTATAGCTCGCTACCGCTATAGGATTTTCTTGCCCAATTCCCCCTTGTCGTGATAGAGTGCTCCCATTAGGAGATCTTCAGTCATGTATATCCAATGTACCAAGAAATTGCTTGCCAAACTGGACCAGCCTTACGAGAAGCTTCCCAATCCTCTTGACCCATTCTACTCTTGGCATGCAAGTTTTGTCGAGCACCGTAAAGTATGTTTCGCCGTGATGATGAACGACGAGACAGGAGAGGATCTTTATTTCCCGTTCCACTCCTTCCAAGGCTTTGCCAAGCAAATCCTGAAAGCGATGAAACAGGAGATTAAGGAGGATGGGGCGTCTGCCAAAGAGATTGCCGCATATTTTAAGGATGCTGGCCCTCCTACGTTTGGTCCCACGCTTGATAGTTCCTCACTCGCCCGGCTAAGTGGCAGCACCAGAAGGATGAAGAAGATCATCGACCAGATGCATGCTGCTGGGGATCTCCTTGATGAAGAGGATCGGCGTCGTATCTTGGGCGCTCATTTGGACAATAGTGCAGATAGCCTTGAGGAAGATCAGGAAAAGCCAAAATCCAAAACCAAATCTAAGTCTGCTTCCAAATCCTCGGCCATCCCTATGGTCCACCTCGATGTGGCATTGCACATGGAAGGGGATGAAAAGGTGGAACGTAGTTTCTTTGTCCCGCTGAATACCCCCTTTGACTCCCTGCATGTAGTTTTGCAGATAGGGTTTGGTTGGACTGACAGTCATCCCCATGAGTTCAGCAACGCGGACGGGACCATACTTATCGGTAAGGACCTAGGGGATGTGGGTATCGACCAGGAGAGGGAGATGCTCAATGAGGAGACCACGTTACTTGCATATTTCATCCCTCGCCTAAGTCATTTCACATACCGCTATGATTATGGAGATAGCTTTGAGCATGTCATCAAGGTAGGGAAGATCAAGACTATCGAAGGTGCACCCTATGCCTTTTGCACCGGAGGACAGGGTTCAACCCCTGTCGAAAATGGTGAAGAGCCTTCTGATTATGAAGATGAAGAAGAGAGGCTTGAATTGCTCGATAATGGCTACGTTATTGAGTTTGATCAGGAGCGTATCAATGAGGATCTGCGTGAACTGGAGTTCGTTCTTGTCCCTAGCAGAGAGAAATAACAAGATAATACAACTATCTTTACCTTTTTTTTGTTAGTATTTTGTTAGCTTTATTAGATTTTGACAATCCTTGCTCTACCTCCAGAGGGGCGTTTTGCAAACATTGAATCCCGCCGGTCTATGTCCGATAGGACAAGAGGGTGAGTGAAGGTGTGCTCTTTCAGCAGCATCCTCTGTATCTTTGAGTTTTTCTTTTCGGTTTTTCTTTTGGTTCTTGTTTTCCATTCTTGTTCTCTTTGTGCTTGTCATGCTAGGCTTCTTGTCTAAGGAGACCATCGCCCATGTATATCCAATGTACCCAGAAACTGCTTGGCAAACTGGAACAGCCTCACGAGAAGCTTTCCAATCCCCCTGACCCACAGTATTGCTGGCACGCTAATTACTTTGAACATCTTGGATTGGTGTTCGTTGTGGTGAAAAATGACTATTCAGGGGATGAGTTTTTCGCCGAATTAGAATCCTTTCAGGATTTTGAAACAAAGGTCCTGCAAGAGTTACAGAAGAGCATGAAGGAAAAGGGTGTACCTGCCAAGGATATTTCAAGCTATATGAAAGAGGGGGGACCCCTTACCTTTGGTCCTACAGGGGACCGTTCTCTGGTAGCCCAGTTGAACGGCTTTACCCGAAGGTTTAAGGATTTTACTATCAGCACGCTAGCCTTTCTGGAGATGATGGACCAGAGGCCGAAAGAAGAGGGTCGCCCTCTTCATTTTGGAGAACCTGAAGATGATTTTCTTGCATACACGGAAAAGACCCGACGAGCATCCAATAAAAAACAGCAAAAGCCTTCTGCAATCAGATCCACCCTTATGATAGCCCTCAATGTGGAGTTGAAGTTATTGGGGCATACAAAGGTCAAGCGCAGTTTCTTCTTACCGCTTGAGACCAACTTTGCCGCCCTCAGTCAGATCATACAGATCGGCTTTGGTTGGTCGGATACCCATCTCCATGATTTTGACTTCAAGGAGTATGGATTTAGGGTTGAAACGATGGAGAATAACCCATTAGCATAGGCTGGGATGCTGGGTGTGCATGACGAGGATACTACGATGCTTTCGGACCTCTTGCCCGCGATACGACGCTTTACCTACCTCTACGACTTTGGTGACAGCTGGGAACATATCATCAAGGTAGGGAAGATAGGGTATGTCGATGGCGGTCCCTATGTCGAGTGTACTAGTGGTCGGGGTATGACCCTTCCTGAGGACTGTGGTGGCCCTCATGGTTACAAGAGGTTGCGAGCGATCATCAAGGACCCTTCCCATGCAGAGTATGATGAGTGGAAGGTGTGGGCAGAGTATGACTTCGACAATGGCTTTGATCTTGATAGCACCAATGAGGAGCTACGTGAGTTGGAGTTTGAAGATCAGGCATAGAAGATACTAACGAGTAGCCATGGCATTTTACGTTAGCCTCATGTGCTAGGGTTCGCATAAAAGGAAAGAATCAGCGATGTATATCCAATGTACCAAGAAGTTGCTCCACCGGCTCGGTCAACCATATGAGAAGCTACCCAATCTTCCAGAACCAATCCAGTGCTGGCATGCAACCTTTTTTGAGGTTGGTAAGGTAGCGTATGTGGTCGTGGTCAATGATCAGATTGACGTACAAGTTTTTCTCATGCTCAAATCCTATCAGGAATTTACCGAGCAATTCCTGATAGAACTGCGCTTTGATATGGAGAGTCAGGGTATATCAGCCAAAGAGATCGCCCAGTTTCTGGAAGAGTCCGGACCGATCACCCTTGGGCCAACAGGGGAGCGCTCCTATATAAACAGGTTGAATGCCTTTACCCGAAAGCTGAAAGATTTTACCCTCAATATGCAGGACCTTATGGATGCTATACAGACAAAGGACGAGCTTGATGAGTTGGCTTCACGTTTTGATGATGTGATGGATTGTCTTGCTGAAAACAAACAAGAATCCAAAGTAAGAACCCAAGCAAAACCCAAACCTAGGAAGAATGGTAGTTCGAAATCTATACAAACATATCCTCCCTTGCCCCTGCAAAGTAAGCTATACACTGAGATGGTCCCCCTCGATGTGGAGTTGTTGCTTTTGGGGGATGAAAAGGTCCGGCGTAGCTTCTTGGTTCCGCTTGCCATTGATTTCACTACACTCCATACGATTCTGCACATAGGGTTTGGATGGACTGATGCTCATATGCATAGGTTCACCTATAATAATGGCAAGGAAGTCATCGATGAGCAGTTGCCTGAAAAGGGTCGCTCACACATAAGCTTCGATGATCGCAGAACCTTTTCCAATGAGCATGGTGCGCTGCTTTCTGACTTTGTCCCCCCTGCAAAGCGCTTTGACTACGAGTATGATTGTAGTGATGGGTGGAAACATGTCATCAAGGTAGGGAAGATCAAGCTTGTCGAAGGGGGGCCCTATGCATCGTGTACCGGAGGACAGGGTTCCACCCCTCCTGAGGATTGTGGAGGGCCTATTGGGTATGCGACTCTGTGTACGATCCTCAGTGATCCCACCCATGAGATGTATAAAAAAAGTCTTGCATGGGTCGGTGATGATAATCTTGCTGTTCCCTTTGACCAGTGGCTCATCAATGCAAATCTGAAAAGGCTGAAGTTTCTTACTCAGCCTCTCTGATCATAAAGATTTCTATCTTGCCCTATTTGGTCTTGTCATGGTAGGGTTCTTGTCTAAGGAGACCATCGCCCATGTATATCCAATGCACCCAGAAACTGCTTGCCAAACTAGATCAGCCTCACGAGAAGCTTACCAATCCCCCTGACTCAAAGTATTGCTGGCATGCAAGCTTTTTCGAACATTTTGGAATGGTTTTTGTGGCGATAGTGAACGACTGTTCTGGGCATGAGCTTTTTGTCGAAGTAGACTCTTTCCAGAACTTTTCCTCAGGATTGCTGCAAGAGTTAGAGAGGGACATGATAGATTTGGGATTGTCCAACGAAGAGGTCTCCTCATACTTTACTCATGCTGGTCCCCTTATGTTTGGTCCTACAGGTGAGAGGGCCCAGATAGCCAGGTTGAATGGTTTTACCCGACGGCTTAAGGATTTTGCTGTCAATACGATTTCCTTTCTGGAAGAGATGCAAGCAAAAGCAGAAAAAGAGGGGGTTCCCCTTGATTTTGATGAGCTTGAACAGAACTCACCCTCCTATAAGGGGAATCCCAAACCAAAACTTTCACCAGCAAAATAGGACATTTTCGTGTCCCTATTCGCCCTTGTGATAGAGTTCGATGGTGAGTTGATGCTTTTGGGGAGCACAAAGGTTGAACATAGTTTCTTGGTTCCCCTGCATATGAACTTTGCATCCCTGCATGAAATCCTACAAATAGGGTTCGGCTGGTCTGGCCTTTCCCCCACTCGTTTACCTTCAGCGAGGATTACCATAGGGTGTTACCGAAAGACCAGTTTGGTGAAGCCGGTCCTTATGTCGAATATGACGAAGAGACCATGAGGCTTTCTGAGTTGCTTCCCAGTCTAGAAAGTGTCATATACCACTATGGGGATCTGGATGGATGGGATCATGTCATTACAACAGGTGAGATTACAAATGCTGATGACGGACCCTATGTGGCGTGCACCGGGGGACAGGGTGCTGTTCCTCTTGAGGCGTATGGCGGAGCTGCTTCCTATGAGGAAAAGTGTGCGATCTTCAGGGACACTCCCCATGACGAACATGAGGAAATGCAGGATGTGTTGGGTGTGTACTTGGACCTTCACTTCGATAAGGCGCGCATCAATGAAGAGCTGAAGGACCTTTTGTTCACCCCTAAGCCTTGTTGACCATTCTCACATCACAAAGATACATGTCTTTGGCCTCTATCTGATGAAAGCTCTGAGTATGTTGGGTACCTAACTCAGTATCAGGATTTACCCTATCTTTGCCGATAGGGTGTATACTTGCACATAAGCCTGTATCTGATATGCTTTGGCTGGAAAGGAGAACTCTATGCGTTTGGGTGTTATAGCAGATGATTTTACCGGTGCTACTGATATCGCCGGTTTCCTGGTAAAGAATGGGATGGAGACAGCCATGTTCAATGGTGTTCCCGACAGTGTCCCTACAGTTCTTACCGAGGCCCTGGTGATAAGTTTGAAGATTCGATCGTGCCCGGTAGGGGAGGCTGTCCAGAAGGCCCTCGCTGCCTTGGCTTTCCTTCAAGATGCAGGATGCACCAAGTTCTACTACAAGTACTGCTCAACCTTCGATTCCAGCAGGGAGGGCAATATCGGTCAGGTCACCGATGCCCTGATGGAGGCCCTTGGCGCTTCCCTTACCCTTATCTGTCCCTCTCTTCCTATCAATGGGAGGACTGTCTACAAGGGGTACCTGTTTGTGCAAGATGAGCTTCTCAGTGACTCTCCCATGCAAAACCATCCCATAACCCCTATGCGTGATTCTAAGCTGGAGCGCCTTATGGAAGGGCAGTTCAAAGGCAAGAGCGCCCATATATTCTATACTGACATGGCTCAGGGCCCTGACCATGTCAGGACACTCATAGAGCACTACAAAGATGCAGACAAAGACATACAGTACCTTATTGTTGATATCCTCACCGAAGAGGATCTTGAAACCACGGCCCAGGCTACTGAGGATTTCCCTCTGGTTACCGGTGGCTCCGGTCTTGCCTTGGGCATTGCCCATCTTTTCAACCAACATTTGGGAAGGCCCAACGAGGAAGTGGTAAGCTTTATCCCCAAGAAAGACCGCTCTGTCATCATAGCAGGTTCCTGCTCTTTTCAGACCAATGCCCAGGTAATTTACTATAAGGACAAGGCACCTTCCTTACGAGTTGATGAGGGCAAATGTTTGCACCAGAAGGGGTATTCAGGTGAGCTAGCCCTCTGGGTGCTTGCCCAGGACAAGGATGGTCCTGCCCCCATGCTCTATGCTACACGCCCTGCTGAAGAACTTGAGCAGATCAAGGCGTTATATCCTCAAGAGGATGTTTCTGCCAGGATAGAGAAGATACTGGGGTGTGTTACCAAGATACTTGCCTACCAAGGTGTTAAGAATTTCATAGTTGCAGGAGGAGAGACCAGCGGGGTGGTTGCCACCACCTTGGGTGTCTCGTCCTACCTTGTGGGTCCTCAGATAGATCCAGGTGTTTCCTGGGTTCGTTCCCTCGATGGGATCATGCATCTGGCGTTCAAGTCAGGTAATTTTGGCATGGTTGATTTCTTTGAAAAAGCACAGGAGATGTGTCATGAATGAGTTTGAAGCTAAAATATCCTTAGTCCAGTTTGCCAAATCTCTCTTTGACCGCGGATATGCGGTGGGCAGTGCTGGAAATATCTCTATGATGCTTGAGGACGGGACCTTTTTGGCCACCCCTTCAGGCTCGTCGTTCGGAACCCTGAAAGAAGAGGATATCAGCCATTTTGATGAGGAGGGAGTCCTATTGGGAGGCAAACCACCTACCAAGGAAGTACCCCTTCATTTGGCCTGTTATCAGACACACCCTTCGATGCGCTCTGTTGTCCACCTGCACTCTACCTATTCCACCTTGCTAGCCAGCTGCGAAGGCCTTTCTGATGGACTTCCTTTTGACCCCTTCACCCCCTATTATGTTATGCGGATAGGAGAGGTCGGGGTGTTGCCTTATCGCATACCAGGCTCTGAGTTGCTTGCCAAGGATATTGAGCAGAGACCCCAGTACACCACCTACCTGATGGCCAATCATGGGATGCTTGTCTGTGGTTCTTCTCTTTCCCAAGCTGTATTCGCTGCAGAGGAGTTTGAGGAGAGTGCCAAGCTCTGGTATCTGGGGCAGTCACTTGCCATAAGGTATCTGAGAGAGGATGAGATTGAGGAACTGAAAACTAAGAAGTAACAGAAAGAATCCATACCAACGCTAGGAGCGGCTCAGCTTTCTGAATGTCCCTATCATCATAATGAGGAAGATCATCCAGGGGATGAGGGAGAGTAGCGAGCATACAAGTCCGATTGTCCCAGCAGTTGAGGGGATGACCATAAGAAAACCTGAGATGAGACCAACCGTAGCTGTTCTGTTTCCAAAGATGCTGCCTCTCATCACCAACGTCGTCACTATCAAGGTGATGCCGTTCAGCACGTAATAGATGTTGAAGGCTGTTCCTCTCCACTGGAAAATAAGAGACTCTGCTATGGTAAGGAGGCTCTCCCTTGGCACTTTTGCATACTCCCTGGCTGTCTGCCACATCTCAAAGGCAGGATTGCTGGAGAATAAAGAGGCGATGCCTAGCAGTCCCAAAAGAATGGCTACCATCATGACAGGTTTGTTTTTCTCCTTGAGAATCTGATAGAGGGCTAGATACAACAGTACTAAGATTACGTTGTCCACAATGAAGAGCAGATCCATCTGGAGAAGCCCATGAGCCCAGTTCTGGTTGAAGAGTTCTAACCAGAGTTCTGCTGTTTCAGGAGGAAAAGAAACAAAGAAAACAATAATCTGTAGTGGTATGATCACAGCCATTGCCAGTGAGGCATATAGTGCCACCTTGCTTAAAGTCCTTGTAGTTTCATCGGTGTGCATCAATACCTCTTGCTGGTAATACTAAAGGGGGATATTGCAGGTGTCCATGGTTTTGGCTTGCAAATGTAAGAAGGTTAGGGGATCAGGAAGAAGTAAAAAGATGAATATGTCCCTTCATCAGGAAAAACCTTGCAAGGGATTGGCCTGTACAAAAATGCTTAACCTTGCGCTTACTCAGCACTTTTCCCAAGTTCAGTCAAAATTCTCAGGCACTGCCTTTCATGGAGGCTCACATTGTGCATCCGACTGATATGCTCGCTGAGTAGTGGTCCTGTCCAGGATTTCTTGCTGTAACCAAAGTCAGAGGGGGCATGGTTGAGGTCGTAGCGGATCTGTTCCATCTGGGACACGTCCAGCTTTGGGTGCTTGCCTTGGTGCAGTTTCAGTGATTCCGGCCCTGATTCGATGAAAGAGCGTATCCAGACATTGATCGCGGGTTTCGATTTGCCGGAAAGCTTGGCAAGCTCTTCCACGGGAAGGCCAGCAAGGGCAAGCCTGACATAAGAGAGCCTGGCGTAGTACTGGGAATCCATGCTCTTGTCGAGCTCCTCGGAAATTTGATCTAGCAATAGGTCCCTGTTTTTTACCTGTCTGGTATTCATGAATGTCTCCTTAAGAACAGCTGAATGATACATCATTAGGCCAAGATGGGTAAGTTATCCTTTGCTCATTTCCAAGTGATGTCAATTTGGTATGACCTTTACAGCTCCTTCCAAGCCCATACTAATTCTCTTGCCTGTTCACTATCAAGGCCCAAGATATGTTGTACGCGAGAAAAGGAGAACTTTTCATTGAGGAAGGCTTTTTTAGCTAAAGAGGGAAAACGACTCTCTATTGCAGCAGGGCGCTCAAGTGTAAACGGTTCATACTGAGTCTTCAGGTCATGGTTATACTCTCTTGCATACTCAGAAGCAAACTTGGCATACACGTTGAATCCTGGGGCGAACAGTTGTTTGTACCTGGAAAGAACTACCTTATAGCTGACTTTATAGAGCAACTTTATCGCTAAGACTCGATCAACGAATGATAAGGCTCCCTTTGCCTGCCATTGCTGATGCAATGCTTCATCGGGCAAAAGAAAGTTTCCAGCAAAAAGATCTGCATCCGTTTCCTCTTGTTCAGAGGAAAGAGGTTCATCAAGCTGAAAAGAATTATGATGTAAGATCAAGTGACCTATTTCATGCACAATGGTGAATATCTGCCTCTCAACGGACACTTCAGGATCATTGTTTACCACAATAGCTGGACCTCCATCCTGGATGCCAATTGAAAGGCCAAATGATTTTTTCAGCCCAAATGGGTACAACCTGAGTTTGATTCCGCACTGTTTAACAAGTGCTGAAAATGCATCACAGATGGCACTTGTCGCTGAAAGATTCAACATGTAGCGTAGTTCAGCTGCAGCTTCTTTAGGCCCACTTGGAAATGCATGACTGGTAAGTATTGATGAAAGATTATCGTTGGTCACTGACTCTAGTAAGCTGTAATCCCTCATCCAGAGTGCAGTATCCCTGAGGATCTGGCCTCTCTGTGCTTTCTCGCGTGCTGACATAACCCTTTGAGTCCGAAACCGGACTTGATGGAGCCGCGGGGCCTCAGCAAAGAAATTCTCTAGAGGAACTTCCAAAGCTTTTGAGATTTTAATGAGGTTTGAAGTCTTTATACTGACTTTGTTGTTCAGTATTTTGGAAAGGGATGCTGAACTCATAAAGATCTGTCTTGCCAAAGCTCGGATAGAGAGTAAGCGTAAATTCGACCCCACTGTGACTATTTTAGATCCTAGGTAATAATGA
>CAYXYD010000098.1:0-3577 GCA_964469205.1 uncultured Sphaerochaeta sp.
ACTGGGATTTCTCAGCCGAGTGGTTAAAAAACGATCAGAAGTCGCAATCGAAAATACTTGGGATTTGAAGCCCTTGTTCGTAGATGAAAAAGCTTGGGAAAAGGGAATGAAGGCCCTGCAACTAGAAATTGATAGGGCCCCTCTCTTTAAGGGCAAGCTAGGGGAAGGGTAAAAGAGCTTCCTCTCTACCTTTGGGTGGTATGAAAAGACCGGCATCCTTGCCGAACAGCTCTATAGCTGGGCTTTTCTCAACTATGCTGGCGATGCATCAAACAGCGCCAATGTGAAGCGTTACTCTCTGGTGAGCCAGAGTCTTGCCCAACTTGGGGCTAACATGGCTTATTTCGATCCTGAACTGCTTGCCCTCGATGATGAGACTATACAAACGTATCTGAAAGATTCAGACTTTGCTCCCTATAAGGTCTACCTGGAGAAATCGAGGCGCTTTAAGGCCCATGTGCTCAGTGAAAAAGAAGAGCGCATCATGGCCTTGCAAAGCGAAGTGGGCTCAACGGCGCGCACCACCTTTGGGGACCTTACCAATGTTGACTTTGATTTCGGAACACTCGAAACAAACGAAGGGGCAAAGCCCCTTACCCAGAGTACTTACAGCTCTTTCCTTATGAGTGAAGACCGAGAGGTAAGAAAGAAGGCCTACAAGCAGTTCTATGCAACCTACGACCAGCATAAGCACACCATAGCCCGCCTCTATGAAGGTCAGGTAAAACAGGACAAGTTCAGCTGCACCGCCCGCGGGTATGAGAGTTGTCGTCAGAAGGCCCTCTTCCCTGACAATGTTCCGATGAGCGTGTATGACAACTTACTCGAGTCTGTCCATGAGGCCCTTCCCTCCTTGCATCGCTACTATGCCTTGCGTGCCCGTCTGATGGGTCTGGACAAGCTTGCCCACTATGATATGTATGTTCCTTTGGTGGCAGGGGTGCAGAAGAACACCCCCTACGAAGAAGCGGTAGAGACGATCGGAGAGGCTCTCGCCCCGCTTGGGGAGGAGTATGTCTCCATCCTGAAGAAAGGACTTACATCCGAGAGATGGGTGGATCGGTATGAGAACAAGGGTAAGCGCAGTGGAGCCTTCTCAAGCGGTTGCTATACAGGCAAGCCCTATATCCTACTCAACTACAAGGAAGACGTCCTGAAGGACCTTTTTACGGTAGCTCATGAGGGAGGACACTCCATGCACAGTTACTACAGTGCAAAGAACAACCCCTACTTCCATTATGACTACACTATCTTTGAAGCGGAGGTAGCCTCCACCTTCAACGAGCAGCTGGTAGCCAAGCATCTGTTTGACACTGCAAAGGACACAAAGACCAAGGCCTTCATCCTGAGCAAAGGCCTGGATGACATTGTGGCAACCCTCTTCAGACAGACGATGTTTGCCGAGTTCGAGGATATCACCCATCGCCTGAGCGAAGAGGGGATCCCCCTGACCGTAGACCTGCTCAGGGGCGAGTATCGTAAATTGCTTGAGCTTTATTTCGGCCCTTCAGTTGAGTTTGAGGAAGAGAGTGACTTGGAAGGCTTGAGGATCCCACACTTCTACTCCTCCTTCTATGTCTACAAGTATGCCACGGGCATTAGTGCCGCCATAGCTTTGAGCCAGAAGGTCCTCAATGGTGGGGACAAGGAGAAGAGTGATTACCTCGCATTCCTAAAAAGCGGGGGAAGCTCCTACCCCATCGACTCACTGAAAAAGGCAGGAGTCGATATGGAAAAGAGGGAACCAGTAGTGATGGCCCTGGAGCATTTCACCTCCCTTTTGGATGAGTTTGAAGCTTTATTGTAAAAAATGCAGTCTAAGCCCTCTTTTCAAAAAAGAGGGCTTGACGTATTAGCCTTCATTGTTGTAATGTAGCCAAGGTCAGTTCGAAAGAACGACACCTAAAACCTCAGTAATGCGGTAGTGGTGGAATGGTAGACACGCCAGCTTGAGGTGCTGGTGGGCGAAAGCCTGTGGAGGTTCAAGTCCTCTCTGCCGCATACAACTAAAGCCCTCTCAGATAAGAAATTATCTGAGAGGGCTTTTTTATGTCAAGTGCATTATCATCTTCAAAACAGAGAGTCGCACCTAAATCCGCACCTAGAAGTTCTTCAAGCAAACCATCTGTAAGGTCTTTTATACCAACAAAAGGATTCTTGATTCTTGTACTTTTATGAAGAAAATGCCTTCTGCTGATAGTGAAATACTTACAGATCAAGCAACTGAAGAAGGCTCTGCCTATCAGACAGAGCCTTCTCTCGAATATTTTGCTCGTTACCGGGAGAGAATCTCTTCCAACCTTACTTGAGTTATATAGCGCGCCTCATAGGTAATGTCATACCGGCTGAGTTGTCTAGTGAAAGAACGCATATGGTTCTCAGACCCTTTCAACAGGTTTGTATAGACAACTATCGCGGCGGGATCATCTGTCTCAAGGAGATAGTTTTCCAAATCATAGATATCAAGGTCCTCTATGATTGTCCCTACGATAAGGGCATCTTGAGGTGATTTTGAGCCTAGCTCGACCAATGAGGTGTACAGTGAAGCCAATTCGGCATTCTGAAACTCACCGGGTTTGGACCCTATGACCGGGTCGACTAGGCCTTGGGCATCTATCAGGGTTGCAACAGCGTCCATGTGCTTCTGTTCGGCCCTGGCGATGTTGGAGAACGTCCTGATACCCCACACGTCGTACAAGGCAAGATAGACATCACGGGCCAGTTTTTCCTCTTCCCTCATATACAGGATACCTGAAGAATCATCAGTATCTTGAGATACTGTTATCGGGAGGTTTTGCTCTTCGTTGACGGGTTGTGCAGCCAGCAACCCTATGCCCAATACAGCCGCTATCACTAAAATCGTATAAAACTTTGTATTCTTCATGTTCATTGTATCCACCTTTGAGTCAATCGGCTCTTGTTTCTTTGTTCTGGCTTAACAATAGCTCCCCCAGGTGGGAAGAGGCTGAACATACGATAAAGATTTGGTAAAGCCTCATGTATTCTACAATATTCTCTATTTTTGCCACTACAAGCGCCAATACCAAGACCTAAAGATATAGGCTGACCAAAGCCGAAACTACCGACGATCATGAGGCTTATCCTTCCAGAATCACCGACTCCCTCTCCAGATATCACTTAATGTTACCAACGGGAAAGGTATTGCTGCATAGTGAAGATAGTAGGGAATGGAGAATTACTGACAACCAGCAAAGGACAAGGAGTATTTCCATGGCAAAAAGATCAAAAGCAAAATGTCCTGCCTGCGGCTCTTTGGATACAGTGAAAATCTTATATGGTTTTCCAACAGAAGAGGCTTTCCTCTTAGCTGATGAGGGTAAGATCAGGCTAGGTGGTTGCTGTGTCACTCCAACGGACCCAGAATACTTCTGCAAGGATTGTGAACATGAATGGAGTGAGTAAAATTCAGCAATGAGCAAAAATTACCAATACAAAGCCAGAACGTACTCACTGCCCTACTCGTAAAACTCGTTGCTCATCACAGAGAACAGCACACCCCTATGTGTAGAGGTGTGCCGATAAAGTTTTGAGCAACGAGATTCTTATGAGAAGCGAG
>CAYXYD010000098.1:3677-10497 GCA_964469205.1 uncultured Sphaerochaeta sp.
CTTTTGCTTTTCCTTCTTTGGTTTCTTGACGCTCAAGGAGTGAGTGATGCGGTCAATGATGACGGCCATGAATACAATGGAGATTCCGGCTTCAAAGCCTCGTCCCACTTCAATTCTTCCAATTGCGAGAAGGACTTCCATCCCCAAGCCTTTGGCTCCGATCATCGAGCCGATAACTATCATTGCAAGAGCCATCATTGTGGTCTGGTTAATACCAACCATAATGGAGGGTTTTGCAAGAGGAAGCTGCACATCAAACAGTATCTGCTTTTTTGTCGCACCAAATGCTTTGGCTGCTTCTACAGCCTCTATATCTACTGTCCTGATTCCCACATTGGTGAGTCTGATTACAGGTGGAACTGCATAGATGATGGTTGCAAACATTGCAGGTACCTTTCCCATGCCGAAAAACATCAGGGCAGGGATCAGATAGACAAATGAAGGCATTGTCTGCATCGCATCCAATATTGGTTTGAATATCTTCTCTGTTCTATCACTTCGTGCCATGATAATGCCCAAAGGCAGTCCGACAAGAAGAGCGAAGACTACAGAAGCAATTACCAGAGCAAGGGTTTGCATTGCCAAGTCCCAGTATCCAAACAGGCCGATTATCATCAAAAGAATCATGAATAAGATTCCTGTTCTCAAGCGTCCGACCAACTTCAATCCAGCAAGTCCTGCAAGAAGGATGATGACGAACCAGGGAACAAAGAGAAACAAATCCTCAAATGCAAGTACGACTTTCAAGATAATGAAACCAATGAGGTCAAAAAACCCAGTCCAATTGAGCAATAGCCAATCCATTGCATTATCGACACCTTGTGCCATTGGTATGTTAAATAGTTCTGGAAATTTACTCATTGGTACCTCCATTTGAAGATATTGAATCAAAGATAGTATCACTCGATATTCTTCCCAAGAGCCTGTTATGCTCATCCACTACAGGAATCGGGTAAGGATTCTGTGGAGCAACACCAAATAGGTCTTCTATGAGCACATCGGCAAAAACTGATTCAACATGTTCAATAGAAGTAGAAGGAATTGTCTTATATTTCTCTTCACTAGCCATTAATTTTTTCAGTTCCCTTGCAGTGATGACTCCAAGGAATTTTCTGTTTTTATCTACAACATACCCCATACGCTTATGTTTAAGTTGCATCAAGGTAAGTGCTGTCTTAGGCCCTTCCCAAGCATACGTAATGACTGGGATGTCACTCATGATGCTACTGGCCGTCAATACTTTTGCTGGGGATGCATCTTGCACAAATGCTTGCACATACTCATCAGCTGGGTTAGTTATGATATCCTCAGGTGTTCCAATTTGCACAACTTCACCATTGCGCAAAATAGCAATTCGGTCCCCTAACTTCAGAGCCTCATGCAAGTCATGGGTAACAAAAACAATAGTTTTTTGCAGTTTTGACTGCAGTTCAACCAATTCGTCTTGCATCTGACGCCTAATGAGAGGATCGAGGCCACTGAAAGGTTCGTCCATGAGCAATATCTCAGGATCGTTGGCTAATGCCCTAGCAAGGCCTACTCGCTGTTGCATTCCCCCAGACAGACTTGTTGGATAGTACTCTTCCCATCCCTTAAGTCCCACTGTTTCCAGTATTTCCTGGGCTTTCTTGCTGCGTTCTTCTTTGCCTACTCCACGAACCTTCAGGCCATATGCCGCATTTTCAAGTACGGTCATATGGGGTAGAAGCCCATAGGATTGGAACACCATCCCAAAGGTTTTCCTTCTGAATTGTATTAACTGATCAGAGCTCATCTTAGTGACATCTTCACCGTTGATCTCAATTGATCCTTTTGTTGATTTGACGAGTCGTATTAGAGCTCTGATAAGAGTGGATTTCCCACTCCCGGAGAGTCCCATTAAAATATAGAACTCTCCTTTTTTAATCTCTAAGTTTATATCACGCATCCCAATAATACAACCAGTTTCATTTTGAATTTCTTCTTTACTCTTGTCACGAAGGTTTTTTTCAAAGATTCGTTTTATATCTTTTCCATACACCTTCCATAAGTCTTTAATGACTATTTGTGTATCATTTTCGTTTGCCATGTATATCCTCTTATAGTGCTTTCAATGCACTTTTGACTTTAGTTGCTATATCTTTTGAAACCCATTGGGTCCAGAGAGCTTCTTTAGTCTTCAAGAACCAAATAGCAGTTTCCTGAGAAGACCAGTCTTCATTGTCCATTATTGCCAAGAATTCATTATTCTCTGCAACAGTAGTTGAATAGGCCTTTAGGATCTCTACTACATCAGGAGCTTCATTGATCATAGATTTGTGCACTAACACATTAACGAGTGCTGGGGCCCATTCAGTTCCCTTAAGACGGACCATGTCGAGTCGTCCAAGAACTGATGTCGGTGCCCAGTAGTAACCAATCCAAGGTTCTCTCTTTTTAAACGAGCTGACCATAGTGGCTGCAATAGCTGTGCCGCTGCCTGCAATGTTAAGGTTGTATGTCTCACCAAGATTGTTGTCATCAAAAATCTTTTGAGAGTATTGCATCTGTGACCATCCGGCTACACCACCTAGGATCTGTCCTTTAGAACGATCTTCAGGATCGGGAAACAGATGAGCATATTTTGGAAGGTCTGTTATACTCTTCAAATCTGGAGCTAAAGCATCAGGTCCTTCTACAAGATATCGTGGTACCCACCAACCTTGTGGTGCATCGGGCATATTCTGACCAAGGTCAACCATGTTCCCTGACGCAATTCCCTTTTTATATACTTCAGGGAAATTAGAGTGCCATGACTCCATATCCACATCGATATCCCCTTGCAGTAATCCATTGAGAATGGGCAGGGTATCTCCAGGGGTAAAGTCTGCTTTGTATCCCGTTAAACCGTTTTCAATGATGAAGGCCATAATCCTGTTATGCACTTGGACTGAGTCCCACGAAACATCACCGAAAACAATTGTCTTCACTTCGCTTTCAGCTTCTCCGCTAGCAAAGAGACCTCCAGTAACGATAAGCAACAAAGCTAAAGTTAATATACTTAATTTTTTCATACGTGTTTTCTCCTCTTTTGTATGGTTTATGTTATTAAAGTACGGAGTATTTCATATAAATGTCAAGCAAACAACCATGAGAAATTGAGAGATAAATAATTGAATATCAAATAAGTTTCTATGTTGTAGTAATTTACATCATTTAATAAAGTTTTCATTATTTTACTCTTTTTGTCATTTTTTTCTATTTTATCTAATAATATTCATATTTTTGTATAAATAATAAGGAATATTTAGGATTTTTCTAGTTCATGAATTGTATGAATTTGGCTAATAGGTACCTTTACTCATCATAAAAATATATATAAGTAATTATCTATCAATAACTTAGTTATTCTTTGCAAAGGGGCCTTAGCTTGCCTTTACAAGCAAAGGAACCTAGGTATTTTAACACCAATATACTAGGATAATTATACCTAGGTATTAAAGTAATTGCATGAACATCATCGAATTAATGCAGACATACTCTTGTCTCTCAGAGTAAAACAAGGTATAAGTATACCTATGAGGAGTTATTTCTGTGTCATTGGTATATGTAAAGAATAAGAAAAATCAAACCACCTATGTGTATGAGTCCACTGCTTATTGGGACAAGGAAAAGCAGCAGTCACGTAATACGAGAGTGTGCGTCGGAAAACTCGTAAACAACGTGTTTGTTTCCAACAAGCAGTACAAGATGCGCCAGGAGTTGGAGCAGCTCAAACACGCAAAGCTTTCCATGGTAGCCACCACTGAATTCAGTAGAAAGTTCTATGGTGCCACCTATCTGCTCCAGCAGATAGGAGAGCGTTATGGTATTGTCAAAGACCTTCAAAGGTGCTTCGGTGACACCTACCTCCAGATTCTTTCCCTAGCCTATTTTCTTGTCTTGGAAGATAACAATCCAATGAGCCGATTCCCCAAATGGGCTGCTACCCATGTGCATCCCAGTGGAAACTCCCATTATAGCAGTGAGTTGTTCCAAACGATCACAGAGGATGCAATTCAACAGTTTTTTATGTTGCAGAAAGCAAGGCAAGAAGAGCAGGAGTATCTGTCTTTTGACATATCATCGGTATCTTCTTATGAAGAGATTCTCAAACAGATAAAGTATACGGGCAATGAGGACCATGAGGTGCTGTCCCAGATTAACCTCACATTGATTTGCGGGCATAAATCCAACATGCCTGTATGCTACAGGAAGTTGTCAAACAACATTTCTGATGTCTCCACTCTAAAGAAGATGCTCAAGGACCTTGCTGAGTTGGTCACTGGGAAAGTAAAACTTGTCTTAGATCGGGATTTTTATAGTACAAAAAACGTCAATGATTTATATACCAATCATTACAAGTTTGTCATGGGTACAAAAATCTCAATCCCTTTCATACAAAAGCATCTTGATCCTGTAAGGGCGACAATAAAAAAACAAGCCAAATACCACTCAGGCTACCAATCGGGAAGCTACTCTATAATGAGTGAGTGGCCACATGAAAGGGTGAAGAAACGCAATGGAGAGGTCATCAAAACTGACAAGCGGATATATGTGCACCTCTATTATAATGAACAACGGGCCATTGATGACAAGACCTCCTTCAATAAGCGGCTTGTCTTGCTGGAAGAGGAACTGTACGCCAACAAAAGGGTAGCTTCCCACGAAGAACTGTATGAAACATACTTTCGTATAAGACAGACTCCAGGTAAAAGGATCGCTCTCACATTGAAACAAGAGGCCCTTGATGTAGTACAAAAGGACTTCGGGTACTTCTCCCTTATCTCAAATGACATGAAGGACCCCATCGAAGCCTTGAAGGTCTACCGTTCCAGAGCCCTCATTGAAAAATCATTCGATAATATCAAGGAACGGCTGAACATGAGAAGCAATTCAGAGGCGTCGGAAAGGAATCTTGATGGTAAGCTGTTTGTACAATTTGTCGCCCATATGTTTGTCTCTTCAATTGACAAGACGATGAAGGAGAGAGACCTCTACAGAACCTACACGATGACTGATCTGCTAGACACACTTGATGTGATAGAGCAATTCCAGATCCTAGGGGAATCTCCTTATATGGGAGAGATACCAGATAGGCAGAAAGCACTGTATGCTCATTTTAGGTTGGATGCTCCAAAATAGACTTGTCCAATCGGCACTAAGTAAACCTTTTCCGAGAAGAATATCGGAGAGGGTTTTTCTATATCCAAAAAGAATATTCCTTCAGAGGAGCCTAGAAGCTGGTGATCCCCGTTGGTTTATCGTTTCAAGATTCCACCTTCAGATACAAAGATACATACCCAAATGACATCTATTGCTTATAAAATTTCACCATGCTAGAGTTATTTATCACTACTAACAGTAGAGAAAAATAATAGATCTAATGTAAAGGAATTACCATGAAACGAATGTTGTTGTTACTGGTGTTTGTTGTAGTGTTTGTAGCTGTAGGGTGTACAAAACAGCAGGCAGCAGAGACAGTCAAGCCTTCTGTTGATACGATTACCGCTGCCTCAGGGCAATTGTACTACCCTACCGGGTCATATGATCTGCCTGCACTGCAAGCAGCGCTGGGTGCATATCCATATAAGGTCACAATGGGAATTGCCACAACCAATGCTGATGGATCACCGAACCTGGCAGTCGCCATTCCTGGGATCACATCCGATGGCAAATACCTGAAGCTCGGTTTTTCCGACAACAGGACCAAGACAAATATGACAGAGCGCGAGCTGGCTGTGGTCATGTTCTACGAGTATAACCCCACGGCAGTTGAAAAGGCTGACAGGAACAAGGGTTGCCGTGTCGTTGCTAGATATGTCGGCGATAAGGAAAATACCCGACTGAACAAAGAAGCCAATGACAAGAATCCAAGCATATACTTGGAGATCGTGGAGCTTCTGCCTATCGGCTAATGGTTATAGATCCGATTTTTTCAAGAAAAAGCTTAACGAACGAGAGACAAGGACAACCGCTCCTTGTCTCACGTTGTAATGCAGGAGGAATATTGTTTCCCCTATATGTCAGACCTCTAACATTGTAAGCTTCTGATACAACTACTCACCTGTTGAAGTTCCACATCAACTCTCACCGAACATCATATCTTGTCAGTACCCAAGAAATGACTCGCTGACTATCCTATTCCTGCGTATCCCCAAACCCCTCAACGACTTCTTGATTGACCGGACAACATCGAGAGCTCCGGATATATAATAGAAGGCAGATTCCCCATAGATTGATACAACTGAAGTAACAGCCAAGTTGAATTCCTCACGATTTGAAACAAAGCCAAGCTCCATCTTGGTATTGTTTTTTTCAAGTTCCTTGAGCTCATCAGAAAAAAGATGGAAATCAGAAGAACTGTGAATGAGATGAACCGGACGCTCTGTATCATCCTTGAGCGAATAAAGGATGGAACGCACCGGTGTAATACCAACTCCTGTGGCAAGTAGGACTATAGGACTGGTGTTGTCTCTGATCACAAACCATCCTAAAGGACCACGGATCCTCACTATATCCCCCTCTTGCATATGCGTGAGTGTTTGTTTGAATCCACTGATCGAGGCGCCAGTGCGTGTACCGATAAGGATCATATTCTCGCTGGGTACGCTTGCCACACTAAAGGCCCGAAAGGGTTTTCCCTTGACTTTCGATCCTGGTAAAGTAAATGCACCATGTTGACCAGATTCCCATTTCATGGGATATGGCGTCTGCAGCTTTATCACAAAATAATCACCAAAAACATTTTCAGCACTGATAAACTTCAAATCATGGGTTGTAAAAATTCCTTTCAGATATCTCAATTTCATAGAAGGCCTCC
>CAYXYD010000099.1:0-10283 GCA_964469205.1 uncultured Sphaerochaeta sp.
TTTCTGGGTTCGCCTTTTCTGGGTTCGCCTTTTCTGGGTTCGCCTTTTCTGGGTTGACCCTTTCTGGGTTCGCTCTTTCTAGGCTCACCTTTAGGCTGTGCAGGTTTTCTGGCTTCACCCTTGTTCTGAGCGGGTTTGTTTGGCGCACTCTTGGAGGAGGGTCCACTTTCATTGGAAAACTGCTGCTTGTAATAAGACATTCTCTCTTCCAAAGAAAGCTTCTGGATCTCGGCATAGCTCTTCGAGCCGCTTCTGCGTCCTGCATGTTCTGCACCACTGGGTCTTCTCGACTGCTGAGAGCCTCCTCTTGGTGCTGGAGCAGGTCTTGATCCCTGGGCTTTCCGTGGAGGATGTGGGGAGCTGTCCCTTCTGCCTTGAGGGGCATCACGACGAGGGGCCGGGCCCCTTCTTGCTCCGGGAGCAGGTCGTTTTCCGCGGCCTCTTGCCCCACCAGAGGAGGGAGAACGGGAATATTCGTCATTGCGGACAAGATCACGGAAGGAGTACTTGGAACTCTTGTCCTCAACCTCAGGCAGTTCACCCTCAGCAGGCCAGATTACAGGAATCTTCATGTTGATATAGTTTTCGATCGGTTCCAAGCCGAATACGTACTCTTCATCAGCCAGGGTAATGGACTTGCCACTCTTACCGGCCCTTGCAGTACGCCCGATCCTATGGACATAGCTTTCAAAGTCATCAGGGATGTCGTAGTTGACTACCAGTTCAAGATCGTCGATCTGAAGGCCTCTAGCTGCAACATCAGTGGCAACCAGGAATTTGATCTTCCCTTCCTTCATGCGGTCGATGGTTTCCAGTCGCTTTGACTGGGGAAGGTCGCCCATAAGGTATTTGGCAGCATAACCGTTAAGTGTGAGGCGTTTGGAGACCTCAATACAACGGGCTTTCGTGTTGGTGAAAAGAAGGCAGTTCTCAGGGTTGTCCCTATGCAGAAGCTGTAGGAGCAGACCGAACTTGTCTTTTTTGGAGATGTGGTAAAGTTCCTGGGTGATGGCCGTTACGGTCATCTCCTCAGGGCGGACCTCTATCTCCACAGGATTGTTCATAAATGACCAGGCAAGGTTCTTTACCTTGGTGCCCAAGGTAGCAGAGAACAGCATGGTCTGCCTCTCTGTGCAGGGACGCAACAGGCTGAACATATTCTGGATGTCAGGATAAAATCCCATATCAAACAGCCTGTCAGCCTCATCAACGACAAAGATGTCAAAGTTTCTGAAGTCAATCTTATGCATCTTCTGGTAGTCAAGGATCCTTCCAGGGGTGCAGACAAAGATGTCACACCCATCTTCGATAGCCTTGTTCTGTTTGGCATACCCTACCCCTCCATAAAAACATCCCACAGAGAGTCCGGGGATGTGTTCAGAAAGTTTGAGGGTGTCTTCTTCGATCTGGACTGCTAGCTCCCGGGTAGGAGCGACAATGAGGGCCTTGGGATGGTTTTTGCCTTCCTTGACCGCCTTTACATAATTTTCCAGGATTGTCAGAACGAAGACTGCAGTCTTGCCGCTGCCTGTCTTTGATTGGATCATCACATCTTTTTGGGTAAGGCTTACAGGAAGCACTCGTTCTTGCACTTCCGTACATTCGGTAAAGCCAGCAGATGTGACGCCTTTGAGTACTTGCTCACTTAAGGGTAGTTCGGTAAATTTCATGAATCTATATATCGCCTTTATAAGAATTTGAAAACTCAAGTTTCAGAAGGATCAACCCGTAGAGACCCCACCAAATAAAGATAGAGCAAATATGCACTATTGTCCACCTCCCCAAGGGGAGGCATACCACGCCAAAGGGTTGCTAGACACCAGTATGCCATCCCTATTGCCATATTATTTGTATCTTCGCTTTTCCTATTCCTTTTCTCTTTCTTCCTTTTCCTGAACTCACAAGAGAAAAGCCCTCGGGGAATTAAAGATCCTAGGGGTTATGTATAGGAGATAATTTTTGACAAGATGAAAACATACCAAGAAAGCTTAAGATCTCACATACAAAAACCAGTACAACAAAGAGCTGGGCACAGTCTTACTGTATGGATGGTAAAAGACAAAGAGAGTCTGGTCACATGGGAGGTCGATGGCGTCATAACCAACTTTCCCCCCATCTGCCGCCCCTAGTCCTCAAGCTCCCATGATCGTACCAGGGCTGTGATGGCATTGGTACGGTCAAAGGGAGCTTTGAAAGCCACTCCATCAAGGGTAGCCAATGGCATAGCAGCCATACTGGTTGCCGAAACAAAAGCCTCATCATACAGATCAGCATGCAAATCCTTTGCCAGAGGGGCTACATAGACCACCTCGATGTCTAGGATCTTTGCAGCTTGGATGATGCGGTCCCGGGTTATACCCAAGAGCACCTCATCATCCTTGGCTGTATAGAGCTTGCCATCCCTGAAAGCAAAGAAATTGCTTCGTGTCCCTTCAAGGGCCTGCCCCTTTCGGTCTATGAGCAGGGCCTCAAAGCCACCAGTAGCTCTGGCCTTTTCCAAGGCCATATAGTTGAGCAGCAGGTTTCCGGTCTTACAGGAGGGCATCAGGCGCTCACCTTCATAGGTAATGGCACCCACCCCTTGGGTGTAATAGCTCTCAGGATAGGTAATCAGAGAAGAAGCAGTGATAAAGCACTGGGGCTCTTTGCCCCCCACCAAGAGAATTCTCACCGAAGCCTCATCCAACAGATCAACTCTGATGAGTTCATGGACCCAGCTAGTCAGCTCCTCTTGGGTGAAGGGGTGTAGAAGGCCAATCCCCTTACATGAGTTCTCAAGCCTGATAAGATGGTCCTCAAGATGTACAGGATGGGCCTCGACTACCCGAAGGGATTCGTAGGTGGAGAATCCAAACTGGACCTCCCTATTTGTTATGGGAAGACAAGCCTCTTCCTCCAGAATTATCTTACCGTTGCATAATGCGTGTTCTCTTACCATTGAAATGCCTTCTTTGTCGTAGACCAAGTCCAAGATTTTATCTTGGTCTTGGTCTTTTCTTCATAATCTTCATAATCTTCTTAATCTTCTATTTTTCTATTTTTTACTCTTCTTTAGGGAATCCTGAGCAACTCACGTGGCTTACTTCCATTTGGAGGTCCCACATAGCCAAGGTCTTCCATCTGCTCTACCAGACGGGCTGCCCGGTTATATCCAATCTTGAGTCTCCTCTGCAAGTAGGAAGCGGAGGCGCTCTTGCGTTCGATCACGATCGCAAGCGCCTGCTCCATAAGAGCCTCGTCATCATTGTTATCGCTGCTGTCAAAGCTACTACCATTAGAAATAGGCTCGTCCTCCTCAAAGAACGATTCGTCGATGAAGTCAGCAACCCCCTGCTTGGAGGCAAACTGCACGACCTGTTCTACCTCCTTATCACTGAGGAAGGCTCCCTGGATACGTTCGGGTGTGGGATCACTACTGGCGAGATAGAGCATATCACCCTTACCCAACAGCTTCTCCGCCCCACCCTCATCGATGATGATGCGGCTATCGGTGGTGCTGGTTACAGCAAAGGCAATCCGGGTTGGGATGTTTGTCTTGATCACACCGGTGATGACATCGACACTCGGCCTCTGGGTGGCAAGCACCAGGTGAATCCCTACCGCACGGCTCATGGCAGCAAGGCGCGATACCTTGTTCTCAAGCTCCTTGCCCACGGTGTGCATCAGATCGGCAAACTCGTCGATCACAACCACGATGTACGGAAGCTTCTCACGAGCCAGACGCTCCTGAACGATCTTCTCATTGTATCCCAGAATATTTCTGGCGTTGATGCCTTGTAGCAACCTATACCTGCGATCCATCTCATACAGGCAGAAGTCAAAAGCCTTCAAAGTCTTCTTCGGATCGTGTATCACCGGAGTAAGCAGATGGGGAATACCATTGTAGATGCTCAGTTCGACTATCTTCGGATCCACCAGGATGAGGCGCACCTCCTTGGGGCTACGCCTAAAGAGGATCGAGCAGATCATGGAGTTTACACAGACACTCTTACCACTACCGGTAGAGCCGGCAATGAGCAAGTGGGGAGAGGTACTCACATCCATGACGATAGGCTCGCCCATAAGGTTTTTGCCAAGCACCATAGGAATATGGAACTGCTTGAGCTCCATGGTTGGGAGCATCTCCTTGAATCCGATGACATCACGCTTGTGGTTCGGTATTTCGATACCTACTGCTGACTTGCCGGGAATGGGGGCGACAATACGCACCTGCTTGGCAGCAAGTGCCATGGCGATGTTGTCAGCGAGATTGACGATGGCGTTGACCCGAACCCCAGGGGCTGGAAGAATCTCCAGCATGGTGACCGTAGGTCCTCTGACGATATTGGTAAGTTCAACATGTATATTGAACTGCTCAAGGGTAGTGACCAGCGTCTTGCCACGCTCCAGTGTCTCTTGGTTTATCTCGTTGCCTATCTTAGGATAGGTCACTAGGATTGACTCAGGAGGATACTGGTAGGTGATCCTACTGCGGTTTATCAGGGCACTGCCACTGCCTTCGGGTGTCACCAGGCCTCCGACACCACTTGCAACCTCCAGCTTATCCTCTCCATCAGAGACCTCAACTACCACAGGGGCATCTTCACTGAAGCCCCCATTGATGGGTCTGGCTGTGCTCTGGGGAGCAAAGCTGCTGATGCCCTGCTGTGATACGGGTTTCGCCTGTTCCATTTGTTCAGTTTTCTCTGGTTCAATTTTTTCTGGCTCTGGCTTTGCTTGCTCAGGCTTTGCCTGTTTCTCAAACATAGGAGGACGCACCGAGAGAATCCTCTCCCTAATGCGTAGAGGTTGATCCTCATTTTCCCTTTGGGGCATCCGTACCCCTAGGGCAACAGCCTCAAGACCGCGACTATTCTTCTCTTTTGAAGCAACGGCATCGGCGAGCATTCCCCTGGCTTTTCCCGTAGGTTCGGGCTTTGGGTCAACTGGTGAGGAAGAGTTCTTCCCTACAGCCTCCAAGGCACCTTGCAAGAATCCGGAAAGCTTTCCCAAAGGTTTCTTGCTTGGTTCTTGTTCTGTCTCCTCTGACTTTATTTGTTCTTGTTTTTTGTTTTCAGCATCACGCTTCTCATGCAGTTCGCGTTGCTTCATCTCAAGATAGGAGATCCCCTTATTGCGATCCCTCTCCCCCTTGATAGCCTCTAGGGCCCCTATGCTCACAAGCCCTACATCAACGACGGGCTGCTCCTCCACATCCAGGATGTGTTCGCTCTTGGGTTTTCTCTGTCTCTTTTTGTGCAGGCTATCCAAAACAGGGACTTCAACTATTGAGGGGAAGGAAACCTGCTCGTCGCTGAGGATATCAACCTCTGGCTCCACGGCTTTCTTGTGCAGGAGAACACTCTCCTCTTCGTCGGGGACCTTGTTCTGTTCTTTCTCAAATCGCTTTTGTGCACGTTTGAACTTTCGTCTCTGAGCTTTGGACAGCTCTTGCAGATCGACAGCCTCCCCGCTTCTTGCCACGGTGAGCAGCTGTTGGAATGCTTCTTTTTTCTGGTAACGGCGCTCGATGCCATCACCGATGAGGGTAAGGGCAACAAACAGGGCCATCTCAACTAAAAATGCCATGACTACCCTAAGTGATGCAACCCGAGGTCCGGCATCAAAGGAGTAGAGCAGTGTTTGCAAGAAAGCCGGACGAGGACTCTGCTGCAACATCTGGGCGAGTATCAATAACGTATAGAACATAAGGGCCGATAAAGGGATAAAGACTAACGAGAAGGCCCTCTTTTTACGAGACGAAAAGCACATGCCGCTCCATACAAAGAGCATGCCGGTAAAGGGCAAGAGCCCCAAGGGGGAATCATAGGAGGAGAACCCAAACACCCTTGATACCAACGTGAGTGTTTTTCCAACAAGAGGGGCAGTTGTCCCAAATTGGGTAGACGCCACAGAGAGCGCGAGCAACAGTCCAGCAATGAGCAGGACTATACCCCCTACCAAAATATGTATATTCGTACCTTTTTTCACAACATTCTCCTCATAGCATACTAACACCACACACCCTCAGAGGTATCAGTTTTTCTTCAGTAAGCAGAGCATCCGCTCTGCATCAAGGTGCGGAACATCCAGGGACACTAGGGAGTGTGACCATTTGCTGGTACACACCGTTTGGACTTTCTGAAGCTCCTCAGATAAGGACTCTGCCTGTCCCTTGTAGGCACAGACCACCCCATCATCGGTAAGGATGGGCTTCACAAGATCTAGGATATCATACAATGGCCGAAAAGCCCTAAAGGTTATCAGATCAAAAGTCTGATTAACCTCCTTCAGATCCTTATCATGGACCTCCACTCGGCCGGTCAGGCGACAGATGGCCAGGGCGTTGCGCAGGAACCCCACACGCCTACCCATTCGCTCGACTAGGGTAAAATGGTAATCCTTAAGTGCAATAGCCAAGGGTATGCCAGGCAGCCCTGCCCCCGATCCCAAGTCTGCGATCTTGGCATCGGAGCCGTATGCTTGTAATTGTTCAACCATCACAGGGACGGCACTGAGGCTATCGATGATGTGTTTGGTGATTAACTCGTCACCTTGGGCACCTACCAGCTTGTAGGTGGGATTCCACAACTCCAGTTCGGCTATATAGGCATTGAGCTGAGCCATTTGAGCGCTATCGAATGTAAGGCCAAGACCCTGTAGCGAAGAGGATAGAAGATCGTCATACTTACCCATTCCTTCCTCCCTTGTCCACATGGAGTATAAGGATGGCAATGTCGCCATTGCGTACCCCGCTTATCCTGGTAGCCTGTCCCACAGAGAGGGGACGTATCTTCTTCAGCTTCTCGCGTGACTCGGTACTGAGACCATCAAGGGTGTCATAGTCGAAGTCTGCAGATATTTCCAAACCTTCAAGCTTCTCAAACCGGGAGACCTGTCTGTCCTGACGGTTGATATACCCAGCATACTTCACCTCAAGCTCCACCTGGTAGCGGATAGGTTCTTCAAACTGGGAGAGCTCTACGATGACCTCTTGGAGGTTCTCCATGGTCACCTCGGGCATCTTCAAGGCCTCGATGGCGCTCTTCTGCCCATACTTGTGCTTGCCAAGCAAATCCTTGACCGCCTCGATCTTCTCCAGTTTGGCTTTCAGGCGCAAGAGGCTCTCCTCTTTCTGCAAGCCCACATCATAACCCTTCTGGGTAAGACGCTGGTCACAGCTGTCATGGCGGAGATTCAGACGGTACTCAGCACGGGAGGTAAACATCCTGTAAGGTTCATTGGTACCCAAGGTCACCAGGTCATCAATGAGGACTCCAGTATATGCCTCATTGCGAGAGAGGATAAGGGGTTTTTCGCCCTTGAGTTTTTGGGCGGCATTGATGCCGGCCATAAGGCCCTGACAAGCGGCCTCCTCATAACCGCTGGTGCCGTTGGTCTGCCCAGCGATGAAGAGATTCTTGACGTGCTTGCTCTCAAGGGAGGGATAGAGATTCAACGGGTCGATATAGTCGTACTCCACCGCATAGCCCGGGCGCATGATCTCGGCCTTTTCCAAGCCTTCAATACTATGGATGTAGTCCCACTGGACATCCTCGGGCAGGGAGGAAGATATCCCATTGAGGTACATCTCCTGGGTGCCTATCCCTTCGGGTTCCACAAATATCTGATGACGGTCACGGTCGGGAAAGCGCACCACCTTGTCCTCGATGGACGGACAGTAACGTGGTCCCTTCCCTACGATCTTCCCTCCATAGAGGGGAGACCGATGGATGTTCCTCTGTATTATCCTGTGCGTCTCTTCATTGGTCCAGGTGATGTGACAAGGGAGCATGGGACGATCGACTCTTTCATAGTCAAAGCTGAAGGGCATGAGGATGGAATCCCCATCCTGAAGCTCCATCCTAGAGAAATCGAGGGAGGAGGAGCGTACCCTGGCAGGGGTACCGGTCTTCATCCTTCCTAGAGGGAAGCCCTTCTTGCGCAAGGCCTCTCCCAACCCGATGGCCGCCGGTTCGTCCAGGCGCCCATTGGGGGCATCATACTCACCGATGAAGATCCTGCCATCCATAAAGGTGCCGGTGGTAAGGACCACGACCTTTGCCGAGATGCTGTGACCCCGTTCAGTCTGCACCCCGATGATGGTCTTGCCATCCTTGTCCAGGAGGATATCCACTACGGTATCCATAAAGAGGGCGAGGTTTGCCTGCGCTTCCAAGGTCTCCTTGGCAAGGCGCGCATAGGTGAACTTGTCAGCCTGGGCACGGGGGGCCTGCACTGCAGGGCCACGCCTGCGGTTGAGGATCCTGTACTGTATCATGGAGTGGTCTATCAGGTGGGCTATCTCACCGCCGAGGGCATCCACCTCCCGCACGATGTTTCCTTTGGAAAGGCCACCGATTGCAGGATTGCAGGATAGCCTGCCGATAGAGTCAAGATTCTGTGTTATCATGAGGGTCTTGTACCCTATTCTTGCCAGTGCAAGGCACGCCTCAATTCCGGCATGCCCCCCACCGACTACTATTGCATCGTAATCCATCTTACTTCCCTACGCAGAAACCGCTGAATATCTTGGTTAGGATATCCGCGGGGGTGACCTCCCCGGTAAGTTCACCGAGGTTCTGCATCGCCTCCCCTAGCTCCACTGCAACAATGTCCAGCGGAACAGACGTATCTACCAGTGCCAAGGCACGAGAAAGTGCATTGGCGGCTCCTTCCAACAACAGGTGTTGGCGTTCACTCTCTATGACCACCTGCTCATCGCCGGTAGAGCCAAAGCCGGCACTCAGGCGTTTTCCTATCGCAGAGACCAGTGCCTTGATGCCAAGTCCGCTCTGGGCAGATATAGCCAACGCTCCCTCAGGGGCCTTGAACAGGTCGCTTTTGCTGTACACGATGAGGGTACGATCATCTTTGGGTGGGATATGTCCCACCTCGCTGCTGTCGACAAGGAAGACCACCAGATCGGCCTGGCCGATAAGCTGCTCAGTCTTCAATATCCCTGCACTCTCAATGGTGTCCAGACTCTCCCGTAGGCCTGCAGTATCATACAGGCGCACAGGGATTCCTTCAATAAGGCAGTCGGCCTCAATATAGTCTCGCGTTGTGCCCTTGATGTCACTGACTATCGAGCGATCCTGTTTGAGCAGGAGGTTGAATAGGGTGCTCTTGCCGACATTGGTCGCACCGGCAAGCACGATCCTCGCCCCTTGGCCGTATAGGCGCCCTACAGCATAGGTCGAAGCCAACACTTTGATGTCCTGCATGAGAGCCTCAAGCTCTAGGCGGGGAAAGGTAAAGTCATCGACCTCATCCTCAGCATAGTCCAGCTGGACCTCTACCTGGGCAAGCAAGATCAGAAGCCCCTCTTTGGACTCTAGTATCTGTTGTTTCAAGCTTCCCTCAAGACGTGAAAGCGCTAAAGCCTGACTTCGTTCGCTTTGAGAAGACACCAGTTCCTGTACTGCCTCTGCCTGGGTAAGGTCCATCCGCCCATGCAAGAAGGCACGGAAGGAAAACTCCCCACCCTCGGCATTTCTCATGCCAAGTCGTTTGAAGGAAGAGAGAATCCTGCGTAGTCCCGGTAGCGATCCATGGCAGGTAAACTCCAGGGCCTCTTCAGCGGTATATCCGTGTCCGTGTGTATATACTGCAACGACTACCTCATCAAGAGCGGCCCCACCAGGGCCGTCAGTAAGGTAGCCATGCACTAAGGTTGCATTCTCTGCCTCAAGCAGCGTCTTGGGTCTTGAGAAAGAGGTTGCGAGCAACGCCCTACACCCCTCTCCGCTCACCCTGATGACAGCTAGGGCGCTCTGCGCCCAAGGTGTGGCCAGGGCAAATATGATATCGTCTCTATTATAGCTTTCCATATTGGCCAGTATACAGTAGGGGTAGCTGGCCTTGCAACAAGTGCCCCAGTTTGGATAAGATGGGGCAATGAAAAAAGCAGCGCAATTCAGGAGCCAGCTTAACCGAAGCATACGCACCTTCTTCGACCAAAAGCTCTATCTTGAAGTTGAAACCCCCACCCTTTCTCCAGACCTCATTCCTGAACCCACCATACAGAACTTTGCCACCCGCTTCGATAATGAGTTTTTAGGATCGAGGGAGCTCTATCTCATACCCTCACCAGAGGTCTACATGAAGAAGCTCATAGCCGATGGCTTTGGCTCCATCTATCAGATCGGACACTGCTTTCGCAACAGCGAACAGATCGGAGCCCACCACAACCCTGAGTTCTCGATGCTCGAGTACTATAGTGTGGGAATGGATGAGCAGGACTCCATAGAGCTGACCGAGGATCTGTTCGCCCATCTTGACGTCCCGTCTTTTCTCAAGCC
>CAYXYD010000100.1:0-10113 GCA_964469205.1 uncultured Sphaerochaeta sp.
AAAATCGTGTCCCCGTTCAAGGGCTCCAGATAAGGCCTGGACACCTATATCGCTAACATGTCCGTCATGGAAGTCTCTGACTTGATCAAGATGATGGAAGAGAAGTTTGGTGTTGTTGCAGCTGCCGCTGCCGCTGGCCCTGCAGTTGCTGCTGAAGCTGCTGTTGAAGAGCCCACCGAATTTAACGTTATCCTCATCGCTGGTGATCCCACTAAGAAGATCGCAGCTATTAAGGAAGTCCGTGCCCTTACCGGTCTTGGCCTCAAAGAAGCCAAGGAATTGGTTGAGGCTGGAAATGCCGTCATCAAGGAAAGTGTTAGCAAGGCTGATGCCGAAGCGGTCAAGGAAAAGCTTCTTGCTGCTAGCTGCACCGTTGAGATCAAGCCGGTTGACTAGCCTTATGTGTGGGGACTTGTCCCTCTGGGGTCAGGACCCTGCTCCTGTTTTTTGTAAGCGGGCGTAAGCCCGATTAATTGAGCCACCGGATAGACACCGGTGGCCTGTTGTGTCTTTCGTTTCCCTCTGTCCAAGGGGGGATTCTGTCTGTTTCTCAATTGACTCTGGAGGGTACATGATGGTTGCCAAAGGCAAATCCATAACACGCACGTACATCGGTTCTGATTTCCAAGAAGTCTGTGAACTGCCCAACCTTATCGGGATTCAGCTTGATTCCTATGAGAGATTTCTACAGCTTGAACGCTTCAAGCAGGGTTTGCCCCCTGAAACTGCGTCAGGTCTTGAAGAAGTCTTCCAAGCTACGTTCCCGATAGATAGCCCTAATGGTGAGATGCGTCTTGCTTATAAGGGGTATACTATTGATTATCCTAATATCAAGTTCACTCAAACCGAGTGCAAGAAAAAGGGCCGCTCCTATAGTGTGCCTATCAAAGTCACGATCAGTCTTGAATTTTCTACTGGTGAGATGAGGGAGAAGGAGATCTTCTTTGGGGATATCCCCATGATGACAGATCGAGGTACCTTTATCATCAATGGAGCCGAACGTGTTGTAGTCAGTCAGATTCACCGTTCACCTGGAGTGATCTTTTCCAATGATAAGGATGTGTACTCTTCGAGAATCATACCCTACCGTGGATCCTGGCTTGAATTTGAAATCGATGATAAGAAGCATCTGATCTTTACTAAGATCGATCGCAAGAAGCGTATCCTCGGAACGCTCTTTTTGCGTGCGATCGGGTTTGACACCCGTGAAAAGATCATTGAACAGTTCTACAAGGGAGAGTTGGTTGAGATCGCTGATGACAGTGATTTGAAATCAAGCCTTGAGAACCGCTACCTATACAAGGACGTATATGCCACTGTAGACAAGGAGAACAAGAAAGTTCTTCGTGCCGGTGACAAGTTGCACGCTCATGAGATCGATGAGTTGCTTGGCCTGAAGGTGAGCAGCCTGTATCTGATCAATATGCGCGACAAGGAATCCTTGCATAGCGATATGATCCTCAACTGTTTTGAGATTGAGGATGCAAAGTATACCCGCGAGGGATATGACGAACCGACCAAGGAAGATGTGCTCAGTCCTATCTTCAGCGTCCTTATGCCCGGAGAGATGATCGCCATCGAACGAGCAGAGAGGGATCTTCCTGACATGTTCTTCTCGAGTCGTAGGTATGACCTCGGCTCAGTCGGTCGCTATAAGTTCAATAAGAAATTTGGTTCGGGTTCAGAAGAGGAGGAGGAGAATGCCTCCACCGATCTGACTGTCCTGACCACTGAAGATATTGTCAACACGATGGGATTCCTGATTAAGGTTTTCATTCGTGAACAGAACGTCGATGATATCGACCATCTGGGTAACCGACGTGTCCGTTCTGTAGGGGAGCTCTTGCAGAATGCGCTCAAGAGTGCTTTTGCACGAATGGAGCGCATTGCCAAGGAGCGTATGAACCTTGAGACTGGCAGCGTCAAGCCTCAGGACCTGATCTCCATCAAGCCGATTGTGGCAGCTGTGAAGGAATTCTTCGGCAGTAGCCAGCTCTCGCAGTTTATGGACCAGGTTAACCCGCTTGCTGAGCTTACTCATAAGAGAAGGCTCAACGCACTCGGACCTGGAGGTCTCTCAAGAGATCGTGCAGGCTTTGAGGTTCGTGACGTCCACTACACCCACTATGGGCGTATTTGTCCCATTGAGACTCCTGAAGGTCCGAACATCGGTCTTATTGTCTCTTTGGCCAACTATACCAGGGTTAACCAACATGGATTCCTTGAATCCCCCTATCGCAGGGTGGTTGATGGTGTTGTGTCCAAGCAGTACAGATTCCTTGATGCCAATGACGAGGAGAAGTTCTTCATCGCACAGGCTTCTGCCAAATTGGACGATGATGGCAAGTTCCTGGACAAGGAAATCCCTGTAAGGCACAGTGGAGACTACTCCACCAAGCCACCTACAGACATCCGTTATATGGACGTGTCACCTAAGCAGGTCATCAGTGTTGCAGCATCGCTCATCCCATTTCTTGAGCATGATGATGCCAACCGTGCCCTGATGGGTTCAAACATGCAGAGGCAGGCTGTTCCTTTGGAATTCCCAGAAGCCCCTCGTGTTGGAACCGGAATGGAGAGCAAGACCGCCTATGATAGTGGAGTGCTCATCAAGGCAGCCAATAGTGGAACTGTCACGTATGTGAGTTCCGACAAGGTTATCATCCAAGAGGACGAAGCCGCTATTGAGGGTGCAGTAAAAGAGTACGCTATCCAGAAGTTCCAGAGAACCAACCAGGACACCTGCTTCAACCAGAAGCCGATAGTCACTGTTGGTCAGCATGTGGCTAAGGGTGAGGTTCTCGCTGATGGTCCCGCTACCCAAGATGGCGATCTCGCCCTAGGGCGTAATATTCTTGTAGGATTTGTGCCTTGGCACGGTTATAACTATGAGGATGCGGTCCTTATCAGTGAGCGTGTCGTCAAGGATGACATTTTCACCTCAGTGCATATAAAGGAATTCTCTACCGATATCCGAGAGACAAAACTCGGACCTGAGAAGCTCACCAGGGATATCCCCAATACAAGCGAGAAGATGCTTGAACAGCTCGATGAGGATGGTATTGTCCGCATTGGTACCATGGTCAAGCCTGGTTCTATCCTTGTTGGTAAGGTAACCCCCAAGAGTGAGAGTGATACGACCCCAGAGTTCAAGTTGCTCAACTCCATCTTTGGTGAAAAGGCCAAGGAAGTGAGAGACACCTCCCTGAAAGTACCTCATGGCACTGAAGGGACGGTCATTGATATCCAGAGGCTCAAGCGAAGCAACAATGACGAGCTTCCCCCTGGTGTCGAAGAGACAGTCAAGGTCCTGCTTGCAACCAAACGTAAGCTGAGACAGGGCGATAAGATGGCAGGACGCCATGGTAACAAGGGTGTTGTCAGCCGGATACTTCCTGAAGAGGATATGCCGTACATGGAAGATGGCACCCCCTTGGATGTCTGTCTCAACCCGTTGGGTGTTCCTTCTCGAATGAACATCGGCCAGTTGATGGAGACCCAGCTCGGTTGGGCCGCTGTCAAGCTTGACAAGTGGTATTCGACTCCTGTGTTCCAGAGTGCTTCAATGGCTCAGATCGAGGAGAAGATGCGTGATGCCGGACTTCCTGAGAACTCCAAGACTGTGCTGTACAATGGGCATACCGGTGTTCCGTTTGTGAACCCTGTATTCTGCGGATATATCTACTACCTCAAGCTGCACCATCTTGTAGATGATAAGATGCATGCCCGTTCCACCGGTCCTTACTCGCTGGTAACCCAGCAGCCTCTTGGCGGTAAGGCCCAGTTTGGTGGTCAGAGACTTGGAGAGATGGAAGTATGGGCCCTGGAGGCGTATGGCGCTGCCAACACCTTGCAGGAACTGCTTACTATCAAGAGTGATGACATGAACGGTCGTGTGAAGATATATGAAAGTATCGTCAAGGGAGAACCCGCTACCACCGCTGGAATGCCTGAGGCATTCAATGTGTTGGTTCAAGAGATCCGTGGCCTGGCTTTGGATATGTCTGTGTATGACTCCAATGGCAAGCAGGTTCCTTTGACAGAAAGAGATGAAGAGTTAATCGCCAAACAGTCGAAAGGCTCCCTCAACTAATCAGGAGAAGTACGGATGAAGGAAATTCAGGATTTCGATAGCATAATGATAAAGCTGGCTTCACCAGAGCAGATCAGGGATTGGTCGTATGGTGAAGTGAAGAAGCCCGAGACCATAAATTACCGAACGCTTCGCCCCGAGAGGGATGGTCTGTTCTGTGAAAAGATATTCGGCACCACCAAGGAGTGGGAGTGCTACTGCGGAAAGTTCAAATCTATCCGCTATAAGGGTGTAGTTTGCGACCGCTGTGGTGTTGAAGTAACCAACACCAAGGTTCGTCGTGAGCGCATGGGTCATATTACCCTTGCAGCCCCCGTCTCCCATATTTGGTACTACCGCTCTGTCCCTTCCAGAATGAGCATGTTGTTGGATATTACCCGCAACTCCTTGCAGAGCGTTCTCTACTATGAGAAGTATGTGGTCATCAATGCAGGGGATACCAGCCTCAAGCCTAAGCAACTGCTGAGCGAAGAGGAGTACTGGGAAGCCCGAGAGCAGTATGGTGACTCATTTGAGGCAGGCATGGGTGCAGAGGCTGTACGTAAGCTTCTTATCAACCTTGACCTTGAGGAGCTCTCCCGCGAACTTCGCGAGCAGATGCGCCAGAAGGCTGACAAGGCTGACAAGCGCCTGCTCAAGAGAATTGAAGTCTGTGAGAACTTCCGCGACAGTGGCAACAAGCCTGAGTGGATGATCCTTACAGTCATTCCTGTCATCCCCCCCGATCTGAGACCTATGGTCCAGCTCGATGGCGGCAGGTTTGCTACAAGTGACCTCAACGACCTTTACCGTCGTTGTATCAACAGAAACAATCGTCTCGATCGTTTGGTCAAGCTCAATGCTCCTGACATCATTATTCGTAATGAGAAAAGGATGCTGCAGGAAGCTGTGGATGCCCTATTTGACAACTCAAAGCGTAAGCGTGTGGTCAAGGGTGCTTCCAACAGGCCTCTGAAGAGCCTTTCTGACATGCTCAAGGGCAAGCAGGGCCGTTTCAGGCAGAACTTGCTCGGTAAGCGTGTCGACTATTCCGGTCGTTCGGTAATTGTTGTAGGACCCGAATTGAGGATGCACCAGTGTGGTCTGCCCTCGAAGATGGCCCTGGAACTCTATAAGCCCTTCATCATGAAGAAGCTGGTCCAAGATGGTGTGGTCTACAATATCAAGAAGGCTAAAAGCCTTGTTGAGGAAGAGACCGATGCAGTCTGGTCCATCCTTGATGATGTTGTTAGGGAACATCCGGTTCTTCTAAACCGTGCACCTACGCTTCACCGTCTCGGTATCCAGGCTTTTGATCCTGTGCTGGTAGATGGTAAGGCGATCAAGCTGCATCCCCTCGTATGTCACGCCTACAATGCTGACTTTGACGGGGACCAGATGGCTGTGCACGTACCTCTGACCCATGCTGCCCAGCTTGAGTGTTGGACCCTGATGCTTTCAGTGACCAACCTGCTAGACCCTGCCAATGGTAAGCCAATCGTGTATCCTTCACAGGATATGGTGCTTGGCATCAACTACCTGACCAGGGAAATGCCAGGGGCCAAGGGTGAAGGAAAATTTTACGACTCTCTTGGGGAGATTGAAATGGCCATTGATATTGGCGCTCTCTCCCATAATGCCCGCATCAGATTCCGGTTCTCGGATGGAACGAAGATTGAGACCACCGCTGGTCGTGTAATTTTCAATTCCGTCCTTCCCAAGGGTGTTCCTTACCAGAACATGTGTCTTGGGGATAAGGAACTGAAGGCTCTGATCGGCGATACCCTGAAGGTCAAGGCGAACTCCCTTGCTGTTGAAATGCTCGACTCCATTAAGGACGTCGGCTTTAAGTATGCCACTATCTTTGGCGCGACTATCGGACTGTCTGATATGATAGTCCCTGCTGTCAAGGACGAAATGGTAGCTAAGGCAAATAACGAGCAGCAGAGGATTCTCGATCAGTATCGACAGGGCCACATTACTCAGGAAGAGCGCTATAACAGGGTCATTGAGGTCTGGACACAGACTAATGACCAGCTTACAGATGCCCTCATGGGTGAGCTTCGTACCAGTCAGGATGGGTTTAACCCCCTCTTCCTCATGGCCGACAGTGGTGCTCGTGGATCGAAGACTCAGATTCGTCAGCTTGGTGGTATGCGTGGTCTTATGGCCAAGCCCTCAGGCGACGTTATTGAGTTCCCCATCAAGTCTAACTTTAAGGAAGGGCTCTCTATTATTGAGTTCTTCATTTCAACTAACGGTGCCCGAAAGGGTCTTTCCGATACTGCTTTGAAAACTGCTGAGGCCGGGTATCTTACCCGTCGTCTGGTTGATATCAGTCAGGATGTGGTTGTTAATGAGGATGACTGCCATACCATTAACGGTATCTGGCGTGCTGCCATCAAGGATGGTGATGAAATCGTTGAAGGGCTTGCAGACCGAATTGTCGGACGTTGCCCTGTTGAGGATATTCTCCATCCGTTTACCCGTGATGTTCTTGCTGAGGCAAACGTTGAGATCACCGAGAAGGTTGCTCAGTCCATTGAGGACTCAGGCCTTGAAAGTGTTCTGCTCAGGACCGTGCTGACCTGTGAGGCGAAGCATGGTGTCTGCCGTAAGTGCTACGGACGTAACCTTGCTACAAACCGCAGTGTGGTCATCGGTGAGGCTGTAGGCATCATTGCAGCGCAGTCCATCGGACAGCCTGGAACCCAGCTGACGATGCGTACCTTTCACGTCGGAGGAACAGCATCGACCAGTTCTGAGGATAACAAGTTGGTCTTCAGCTATCCTGTTGTCATCGGATCCATCACCGGAACTCGTGTCGTACGTGATTCTGACTCAGTTAGGGTATTCACCCGTAAGGGACATATTGAATATTTCCGTGTCAATGCTGAGATACGTCCGGACGAGTATGATGAACTCTTGGTTGAGAATGGTTCAATCGTAGGAAAGGGAACTCCCATCTTCAAGAAGAAGGGCAAGACAGTCCTTTCCCGTGAAAACGGTTCTGTTATGGTCATTGGCACACACCTCTATCTTGTGGGACACTCCACCAGTCAGGTTGTCAAGACCGGATCTGAGCTATTGATTGAGAGTGGCCAGTATGTGGAAGCACATAACCCATGGGTCACCTTCGACCCATTCAGCGAGCCTGTTCTTGCTGAAGAGGGTGGGTTTACCTCCTTCACTGATATCAAGCTGGGTACTACCCTGCATGAAGAGGTCAATGAGGAAACCGGTAATATCGAGAAGAAGATCACTGAGCATAGCTTGGAGTCCCTACAACCCCGCATTGAAATTACCAGTGAGGAGAATGGAAAGGGTGATGTGCTTGCTGTCTATCTCTTGCCCGGAGGCTCATACCTTCAGGTTGGTGAAAATGTGAAGGTTGCAAAGGGGCATATCCTAGCCAAGTTACTCAAGGAAGGAACAAAGACTAAGGATATCACCGGAGGTCTTCCCCGTGTTGGTGAGCTCTTTGAGGCTCGCAGACCTAAGAACGGTGCCTTCTTGGCACAGGTTTCCGGTCTGGTCAGCTTCGGACCCATCGTCAAGAGCAAGCGTACCATTTTTGTAACTGATCCATATGGCCATGAGTATAAGCACATGGTTCCCATGGGTAAGAACCTCTTGGTCCGCGATGGTGACCCGGTGGAAGCCGCTGAACCCTTGTGTGATGGTTCTGTTGATCCGCACGATGTCTTGGACATCCTCGGTGAGAATGAGCTGCAGTCCTTTTTGGTTGACGAGGTTCAGGAGGTCTACAGGATGCAGGGTGTGCAGATCAACGATAAGCACCTGGGTGTCATTGTAAGGCAGATGCTACGGAAGATTGAGGTTGTCCATGTGGGTGATACCAATCTTATCCATGGACAGCAGGTTGACAAGTATCGTTTTTATGAAGAAAATGAGCGAGTCACCAGTGAGGGAGGAGAGCCAGCAGTGGCACGTCCTCTACTACTTGGAATAACACGAGCATCGTTGAGCATTGACTCTTTCATCTCCGCAGCTTCCTTCCAGGAAACCACGAAGGTCTTGACTAATGCAGCTATAGCTGGTAGTAAAGATGAGTTGCGCGGTTTGAAAGAGAACGTCATTATTGGGCATTTGATCCCAGCTGGAACCGGTATGAAAAAGTACCGTGATATCAAGCTGAAAGATGAGGAGCTCTTGGTCCTGCAGCAGAAAGTTGATGCGGTCAAGCAAGCAAGACGTCAGGAATTGATCGATGACGATGATTTTGATGTGGAAGATTTAGGTAACATGAAATCCGCGGGTGATGCGGTGGAAGTGGACGAGGGCTCCGACGAAGATTAGGATGGGCGCCTGTTGGCGCTGCCTGCTTTGACGTCCTTCGTTATACAACACCCCATTGCGTCCATGCTGGGTGCGGATTTTACATAGACGTGCTGCCCTTTGGGTGGCACAGGTCCCTGCTTTAGTGAGAGGTAGTGGATCAGAAAAAAATAAGGAGTGTATCGATAAGATGCCTACTATTAATCAGCTGATCAGAAAGGGAAGGAAGACCATAGTCAACAAGACTAAGTCTCCTGCTCTTGCCGGTTGTCCCCAGAAACGTGGTGTTTGCACCAGGGTCATGACCGTTACTCCGAAGAAGCCAAACTCTGCCCTTCGTAAGGTTGCACGTGTGCGCCTTTCCAATGGTATTGAAGTAACTGCTTACATCCCCGGTATCGGGCATAACCTCCAGGAACACTCTGTTGTGTTGCTGCGCGGTGGCAAGGTCAAGGACCTTCCGGGTGTTCGTTACCATATTGTTCGTGGTGCCAAGGATACCCTTGGGGTAGCAGATCGCAAGAGAAGCCGTTCTAAGTACGGTGCTAAAAAGCCAAAGGCTTGATGAGGGAGTTTTATTATGTCTAGAAGAACAACTGCTCCCATCAGGGAAGTCTTGCCAGATCCTATCTATGGTAGTATCGTGGTTGAAAAATTCATTCGCCGCATGATGGTGGATGGTAAGAAATCAGTTAGCAGAAGAATCATGTATGATGCCATGACTACCATGGGTGAGAAGACTGGCGAAAAGCCTCTTGATGTCTTTATTAAGGCTTTTGAAAACGTCAAGCCTGCAGTAGAGGTAAAGAGCCGCCGTGTCGGTGGTGCTACATACCAGGTTCCTGTTGAGGTTCGTGATACCCGCAAAGAAGCTCTTTCGATGCGTTGGATTATCGCCGCAGCTCGCAAGCGCAACGGGCACAGCATGAGTGAGAAGCTCGGTGCTGAGTTCCTCGATGCTTTTGCCCAGACTGGTGCAGCTTTCAAGAAGAAGGAAGATACACACAGAATGGCCGAGGCCAACAAGGCATTCAGTCACTACCGCTGGTAGTTTCTGTTCCTTAAAAAAACCGGTTGTTCTTAAACGACAGCCGGTTTTTTGCTTATCTCAACAGAATTAAGTAGTATCACTTGACATAAAAACCCCTTTTCGCATATAGTGCAAAAGGTGTCCGTATTTAGGCATGCCTAGCGGTACTATGAAGAGCCAAACCGATTATTGGATTAGCAATGATAAGGTGGTTTTCAGGAAGTAAGAAGTTTTTTTAACTTTACTATGTCGGCCGGATGGGATTATCCCATGCTTGTTGACCTCTGGAATCCTCTTTAAGCATTTGTTCTCCCCCAATATTTAGTTTGTCTCAACAGAAATGGTAAAGGTTTTGTGCCTTTATGAGCACATATTAAATTTTTTGATTGTGACAAGAAAAGAAAGTCACAAGGAGGAAATGATGGCAAAAGAGAAATTTCAGAGGACGAAGCCACACGTAAACGTAGGCACCATCGGTCACGTCGACCATGGTAAGACTACCCTTACTGCTGCAATTACCATGCACTGTGCTAAGTTGTTCGGCGACAAGGCACTTGCTTATGATTCAATTGACAACGCCCCTGAAGAGAAAGAGCGTGGTATTACTATCAACACCAGACACGTTGAGTACCAGTCCACCAACAGGCACTACGCACACGTTGACTGCCCAGGTCACGCTGACTACATCAAGAACATGATCACAGGTGCTGCC
>CAYXYD010000101.1:0-4466 GCA_964469205.1 uncultured Sphaerochaeta sp.
AAGCTAGCTTTTTTAGGTAGCCTTTTTTGCTAGCCTTTTTTGCATATTTGTTGGTTGTTGCCCCCTCAAAGGGGGTGTATACTCCTTTATACATACCTATGATCTGCAGGGAGCTTCAAGATGCTGAAGAAACAAGTTTTTGGAAAGACAAAAGACGGTGAAAATATTTATTTGGTCACATTGGACTGCGGACCCTACTCAGCTGAGATACTCAGCTTGGGAGGGGTGCTCAAATCTCTGAAGGTCCCTGATCGCTATGGTTTGGTTCGTGACATAGTCTTGGGTTTTGACAACCCTTTGGACAATCTTACCTCTACTACGTATTTCGGACAGGTTGTTGGACGGTTTGCCAATAGAATTGCCAAAGGTAAATTCTCCATCGATGGTGTGAATTATCAGATGGAGACCAATGACGGGGAAAACGCCCTGCACAGTGGCAAAAGCAATTTTGGATGGAAAAACTGGCATATGGAGCCGTTTGAATGGTCAGGCTCCCCTGGTGTCGTTCTCAGCCTGTATAGCCCTGAGGGTGATGGTGGTATGCCTGGTGCGGTAAACTGTACGGTTACCTATCTGTTGCGCCCTAGTGGGGATCTGGTGATCGAGTACGAGGCAACCACTACGCAAAAAACTTTGATGAACCTGACTAACCACAGCTATTTCAATCTAGGTGGGGCTGCCAGTGGGACCATCCTCAATCATGAGGTGTTGCTAAATTGTGACCGATACCTTCCCGTCAATGAAAAGCTCATACCCACAGGAGAGGTCCTTGATGTAAAGGGTACTCCCTTTGACTTTACCAAGAAAAAGCCTTTGGGTAGGGATATTGAGAAAGCAGGAGGGTACGACCACTGCTTTGTGCTTGCAAAACATAATTCGCATCTTTTTGAGTTTGCTCAGGTACATGACCCTGTTTCGGGACGGACAATGCGGATAAGCACCACGCTTCCTGCAGTGCAGATGTACTCGGGCAATTTCCTCGATGGAAAGACCATTGGCAAGGCTGGTGTGGCATATCCGACGCATGGAGGGGTCTGTTTTGAGACACAGTTTTACCCTGACAGTCCGAACCATCCCAACTTCCCCTCGTGTTTGCTTGATAGCACCTCTGTCTACAAACACACGACGATGTTCTCATTTGGAGTGAAATAGTGCAGTATAGTGTAAGTTTGGACAGTATTTTCCAGAGTGTTCCCACCCTTGACCAACTGAAGAAGTTGCACACGATGGGATATCAGTATGTGGAATGGAAGTCTTTTCCCCAGGAGGACCCCTCTGTGCTTGTGCCCCTGCTCAAAGAGGCTTCTCTTGCATGTCATGCGATGGGTATGCCTGAAGGCTCGCTTGTGGATCCTTCGTTGCACAACCAGTTTGTTGAACAATTGCACCAAGGGATAGAAATGTCCCAAAAGTTGGGTAACCGCCTGATTGTCTGTGGTGTAGGGAATGTAACCCAACAGAGCCAGGAATCACAGCTGGAAGCGATGGTCGTGGGCTTGGAGCTCTGCCTCCCCTTGCTGAAAAAACATGATTGTGAGTTGCTCATTGAGCCTAGGAATACCCGCCTAGACAATAAGGGCTATGCCCTGAGTCGTAGCGGTGATGCCGCTGCAGTTCTGAAGCTTGTTGATGATCCTCATGTTCGCCTGCTCTACAATATCTATCATCAGCAAATAAGCGAAGGTAATATCCTCATCAGGCTGGAAAAATATCTTCCTTGGATTGGACATATCCGTGCAGGCGGTGTTCCCGGTAGGGCTGAACTCGATAGTGGTGAGTTGAGTTTCCGTAGGATTTTTGCTTTCCTTGAGGCTTTGGGCTATACAGGTAATATCGGTCTGGAGTATTTTCCCAAGAGGCCGCCCTTTGAGGGGCTTGAAAGTTGCATGATGCTAAGGAGCCTGAAATGAGGGAAGTGAAGATCATTGGAATTACCGGAGGCTCTGGTTCGGGCAAGTCCACCATAGTGCGCAAGATTGGTGAGGTCTGTTCGGATTTTGTCTTCATCCCTCAGGACAATTACTACCGTTCTGCATCCTATATAAGCAATGAGAACATAACAGCCTTTAATTTTGACCATCCTGATGCCTTTGACATGGAGTTGTTCTACGAGCACCTCTGTCTGCTCAAGGAAGGAAAGCCGATTAACATGCCGCTCTATGACTTTGTGCATCACAGGCGAAAAGATGAGTCTGTGCTGGTTGAGCCAAAGCCGTTGGTCATCATAGAGGGCCTGATGGTGTTGTATGAGCAGAATGTAAGGGATCTTCTGGATTTGAAGCTCTATGTTGATACCCCTGATGATATACGCTTCATAAGGCGCTTGAAGAGGGATATTGCAGAGCGGGGAAGGACTGTAGAGAGTGTATGCAACCAGTATCTGGAGGTGGTCCGCCCCGGGCACTTTAACTTTATCGAACCTACGAAGGTTTTTGCAGACATCATCATCCCCGAGGGTGGCCATAATGAGAATGCCCTTTCGGTACTCATTCCATTTGTGAAGGAACTTTCACGCTGATTATTTTCTTCTTCTGTAGAGGATGAAGCTGTCCTTGATCTGTTTCCAGGACCAAGTTTCAGGGACAGTGTCATCCCCACCCATGAAAAAGCGGCTGCATCGCAAAATTCTAGCACTACCCATAACGAATCCCTTGAGGATACCGTGCTTCATGACCGCTTCAACCATGAAAGAGGAACAGCTTGGGTGATAAATGCAACTACTTCCAAAAAAAGGTGAGAGTAATCCTTTATATAGGTATATGGGGATCAGAAATGCCTTTTTAAGTAGTAAATGGGCCTGTTCCTTGATTTTTATCATATCCGATAGTAAGGGTGGATTGCTAAAAGTGCAATAAGTGGATATAATATTTGCATTAGGGATTTGACTTCCCTTGTATAACTCGTTATAGTAACGAAGAAATTGTTAATACTGGAGGGATAGTTATATGGCAGGAAACGTATCCAAGAATGCGCGCCGTGATGGTGCTAAGGCTCTGACCAGCCGCTGGGGTGGAGTGATCAAAATGAAGGCTATATTTGAGAATGGCAAGCTTCGTCATGTTGCATATTGCGAGAAATCTGGCAATACAGCTCGTAAGCCCAAAGACTTAATGTAAACGGGTCGAATGCAAAAATATGAGGAAATGCCTGTGATTTATGTTGTCGCAGGTTTTCTTTTTCTCCCTTTAAGCGCTTAATTTAGCCTTATTTACGTATTTTTGGTGTATCCGATTTTACTAGTGTGTGTTATAGTGTTGTTGAGTACGTATGCAACGACACATGAGAACGTCATGAGGAGGAAACACGTGAAACGTCTTTCAAAAACAATTATGACAGCAATGCTGGTAGCTTTGTTGGCTTTTTCCCTAGTAGGCTGTAAGAGTACTGCAAAGGTCGAGCCAATCCCACCGGCCCCTGTTGTAGAACCAGCTCCAGCGCCAATAGAGCCTGTAGCAGTTCCAGAGGCTGAGATGCCAGCTAAACCCGCTCCGGTTATGGAGCCTGTACCAGTAGTCCCTGTTAAGGAAGCCCCTGTAGTGGCAGAGCTTGCTCTCCCCTATGGTGTCAAGGAAATTGTAAAAAGCGATGGGGCCAAAACATTTGACCTGTTCATCGTCCATACCAATGACCTGAATGGTAACATCTACGCCGAGAACGGCGGTATTGGTGTTGCTAGACTTTCTACCATGGCAAGAGCTGGCAAGGCTATTACCGATAACTGGTTGATGCTGAATGCTGGTAACGTAGGTGCTGTCCCCGCCGATATGGCGATGGTAGCAGCAGGTCTGGTCGACTGGATCGGCTATGACGCTTATACCCCACAGGCAGTACAGCTGGCCACCGGTATCACCGGTACCAAGAAAGCTCTTCCCTTGAGTGCTAACGCCCTCGATGCGAATGGCTACCTTGTCGCCCAGCCCTACCAAGTGTACAATTTTAATGGCTTCAAGGTTGGAGTCGTGGGACTTACCTCCCCAAAACCAATCCAAGGAGTCTCCTTCACCAGTGATATGATCCTCTCCAACGCACAGTATGCTGTCGACATGGCAAAAGACTTTGTTGACTACATCGTGGTACTTGGGGACTTGGGAAACACAGGTGATCTGAGTAGTGAAATGGTTTGCCAGAACATTGACGGTATTGACCTGTTTGTCGACGGAAACGGCGACGCCATGGCCAAGACAGTCAACGGCACACTTATCGTGCGAGCTGACAGCGGTCTCAGAAGCGTCGGTGCAGTACAGTTGCATGTAAAGAATGGTAAGGTCGTATCGACCTATCCCGTGATTCTTCCTGCATCTGATGTGCTTGATCCTATGAAGAGCGCAATTGCCAAGTCGTACGAGCCGTTTGCCAGAGCAATGGGTTATACCCTTATGACCACTGTCCCTGAAGACCCAGCAGTAGTATCCCTCATTGGTGCTACCCCAGTCGTCAAGGCAGCAGTCCCAGCTCCAAAACCAGCA
>CAYXYD010000101.1:4566-10092 GCA_964469205.1 uncultured Sphaerochaeta sp.
ACCCAGCAGTAGTATTCCTCATTGGTGCTACCCCAGTCGTCAAGGCAGCAGTCCCTGCTCCTAAACCGGCACCTGCTCCAGCTCCCGCTCCTATAAAGGTAGCAGAGGTTGTAGTTGTTGTTTCTGCTAAGGTTGTAAAGGCTCCTATGGTTTATCCTTATGGCGTAACTGAAATCGTGAAGAACGATGACGGTGCCAAGGAGTTTGACCTGTTTATCGTGCACACTAACGACGTCCATGGACGTATCGTTCCTGGTGATGGCGGAATGGGTTATCCTAAGCTTGCTACCATGTTGAAGATGGGTCGTGCAATTACCGACAACATCCTCTACCTGGATGCCGGTGATACCATGCATGGAACCAACCTTGCTAATATGTTCGAAGGTGAAGCCGTAGGCGTCATCCTCGATATGATCGGCCTCGATGCAATGGCTCCTGGTAACCACGACTTCAACTATGGCGCAGATCGCCTTATTGAAGCTGCTAGGTTTGCTCATGAGTATACTGACATCAAGGTATTGAGCGCTAACGTTCTTGATGAAGATGGATATCTCTTGTTCCAGCCTTACCAGGTTTATGATTTCAACGGCTTCAAACTTGCAGTCGTCGGTCTGACTACCCCTGATACCGCTACAAAGACCCATCCTAAGAATGTTGAAGGTGTCTCTTTCATAAGTGATATTATTGTACAGAATGCTCAGGTAGCTGTTGATATGGCTCACACCATGGTTGACTACGTCGTCGTCCTTGGCCACATCGGCTTGGATTATGATGGAGCTTCCGGAATCACCAGTGATCTGATCATCAACAACGTCAAGGGTATCGATCTCTTTATAGACGGTCACAGCCACACTGTCCTTCCTCAGGGAAAGGTAGTAGGCGACACTATGATCGTTTCTGCTGGAGAGTACTTGAAGAACCTCGGTCTGGTTCAGCTCCATGTCAAGAATGGCAAGGTAACTGCACTCTATCCGATGTTGATCCCTGCTAAAGATGTCCTCAATCCTGCAGAGTCCGAGCTTGCTCGCTCTTATGGAATCACCAGCATCCCTGATGATCCTCAGGTCTCCGAATATGTCGGATACATGACGGCTCAACTCAGTGATAGGATGAATGTGGTCATCGCTAATGTTCCTGAAATGCTTGATGGAGCACGTGAAAATGTGCGCACCAAGCCGACCAACCTTTCCCGGTTGATCACTCAGGCCATGACAGCAGAGAGTGGAGCTGACTTCACCATCACCAATGGTGGTGGAATCAGAGCTTCAATGAAAGCTGGTGCTGTAACTGTCGGGGATGTCATCACTGTCCTTCCCTTCACGAACATCATCACTGTCTGTGAGATTAAGGGTTCTGAAGTGTATGCCGCTCTCGAGCATGGCTACAGCAAGCTCCCTGCCACCAATGGCGCTTTCTCCCAGACTGACCTACAGGTTGTTTACAACCGGTTTGGTGCTCCTGGCAAGCGTATCTTGAGAGTCCTGCTCAACGGTAAGGCCATCGATAAGAATGCTACATACAAGGTAGCTACTAACGACTTTATGGCAGCCGGTGGAGACGGATACTCAATGTTTGGCAGAGTCCTGACTGAGGGCTCCTTGCTCAGCGATGTGTTCATTGAATTCCTTTCCAAGCACTATCCCACTAAGTAAGAATCTAATTGTTGATTCTGGGCGGCCTCCACTTGGAGGCCGCCCAATTTGTTTCATTCAAGTTTCATTCAAGTCTGAATAATCGCTTGACATAATTTTTTCAATAAGGTATCGTACCAATCGTTCTTAGTACTTATTCGTCTGTAGCTCAGTCGGTAGAGCAGGTGGCTGTTAACCACCCTGTCGGGGGTTCAAATCCCTCCGGACGAGTTAGAACAAGTGGGCAATCCTAGTCTGGGTTGCTCATTTTTTATGTGGTTGTGGGTGCATAGAAAACGGCAGGGGAGACCCTGCCGTTGTCATCAAAGAACTTGTATTAGGACTTTGTTGTTGCCTTCTTCTGGTTTGCCTGATACACCTTCCAGGTGGAAGCTACAATGGATTCAACTGAAGAGTATTCAGCCTCCCATCCCAACTCCTTCTTAGCTAAGGTAGAGGAGGCAACAAGCTTTGCAGGATCACCAGGGCGACGTTCGACATATTGGGTGTCTATCTCCTTACCGGTGATCTCTCGAGCCGTGTCGAGGATCTGCTGCACAGAGAGGCCGAATTCAGATCCTAGGTTAACAACCAGGTTTTTGTGGTTTTGTAGAAGATAGTCTGCTGCAAGCAGATGTCCTTTAGCTAGGTCTGTGACATGGACATAGTCACGAACACCGGTGCCATCTGCAGTATCATAGTCCTTGCCGAATACCAACAGGTTTGGTCTCAAGCCCGCAGCCACTTCCATGACTACTGGAATGAGGTTTGCAGGATTGTTCTCCAGGCCCATCATCTTGCCATCACCATCATAGCCAGCTGCGTTGAAGTAACGTAGGGCCACATAGTTGAATTCCTTGAGTTTGGAATACCACTTGAGATTCTCTTCTATACAGAGTTTTGTATATCCATAGTAGTTGGTAGGGTCTGTAGGATGCTTCTCATCGACTGGAAGGTATGTAGGTTCCCCGTAGACAGCTGCAGATGAGGAAAGAATGAAGTTCTTCACCTCTGCGCGCACACACTCAGTGATGAGGATCAGAGAGCCTGTGATGTTGTTCTCAGAATACTTGAAGGGCTTGAGCATAGACTCCCCAGCAGCTTTGAAAGCGGCAAGATGGACCACAGCATCCCAACCCTCACTGAGAGCTTCTCGTACCTGCTCACGATTGAGGACGTCCCCTTCATAAAATTTGCAGCGTTTATCGACATTTGAACGTAATCCCGAAGAGAGATTGTCAAATATCCCTACCGTATCGTTGCGCACTAGAAAGGCTAGGGCAACATGGGTACCAATATAACCGGCACCACCAAACAAAAGTACTTTCATGGAAATTACTCCTTTATGTGTAAGTGAAGTATCAGTTGAACTGCTTAATAATGGCAGTTAGTGACTTTTTTCTTTTCTCTAGCTCTTCTTTGGTCTTTGCTTCAACAACAAGTCTGAGGTAGGGCTCCGTGTTTGATTTGCGCACATTGAACCACCATGTGGGGAACTCTATGCGGTACCCGTCAAAATCAAGGACCTTGTCAGGCTTTGCATTCTTTACAAACTCAGTATGGAGAGCCTCCATAGCCTTGTCCTTATCCTCTAGCTTGAAATTAATCTCTCCGCTGTTTGCGTAGGCGATGATCGTATCAATGAAACAGCTTAGGGTGATGCCCTGCTTCTTGAGGTCGCTGACAACCCCCAGAACAATGAGGGAAGCGAGGAAGCCGCTGTCACAATTGAAGAAATCTCGGAAATAATAGTGTCCGGCAAGTTCTCCGCCAAAGATTGCTTCGATATCCCGAAGTTTAATCTTTGCAAAGGCATGTCCCACTTTCCAGATATGGACCTGTGCGCCATGTTTTGCCAAGTATTCAGTAGTTGACCTGCTGGTCCTGATGTCGACGAGGACATTACCCTTTTCCTGTTTCAGATAATGATAGCCCAAGACAGCGGTGATGTAGTCAGGTTGCAAAAAGCGTCCTTTCTCATCGATGAACATGACACGGTCTGCATCACCATCGAAAATGACTCCAACGTCACTCTTGTTGGCAATGACAGCTTCCTTGATGTCCTTGCAGTTTTCCTCTTCCAGAGGGTTGGGTTCATGGGCAGGGAAGGTCCCGTCAAAATGATCGTAGAGATAATGATGATGTTCCCCTAGCAGATCTTTAGCCAACAGGTTGGCCATGCCATGGGATAGGTCAAAGGAGATGTTGAGATTTGAGGTGTCGGGAGCATACTGCTTGAGAAATGTGAGATAGGGAGTCTTGGCATCCTTTTGGAAGATGAATCCTTTCTTCTTGGCAACAACAATGGCTTCGTTGTTTACCATAGCCTCAAGTTCCTTCAAGCCGGTCTCTGAGCCCACAGGCATTGCTTTGGTCCTGCTTATCTTCAAGCCGTTGTACTGGGCAGGGTTGTGGCTTGCGGTGATCTGAACCGAGGCATCAGAAGCAAGATGGACTGTAGCAAAATAGACCATTGGGGTGGTGGCCAAGCCAATATCCCAAACATCAGAGCCACTGTCTGTGATGCCTTTGCTCAAGGCTTCAAAGATCTCGTCGCTGGTCGTACGTACATCCCTTCCAACCACGACCTTTTTGCTTTTCAGAAGCTTTGGCAGGAAGAAACCGATCTTGTAGACAGTCTCTTTGTCGAAGTCCTTGTTATAGATTCCTCTGATATCATATGCCTTGAAAGCACCCATATGGTCCTCCTATGCTTGTAACGCAACAGCAAAAGCTTTGCGATCGATCAATTCAAAGAAATGTACACTCCCATCCTTGAGGGTGACCATCTCTACCAGTTGTCTGAAAATCCTATCGAGCATATTTACATTAGGCAACTCTTCAGTTGTCCTGATACCTTCAGTGACCCTCTGTGCATGAGTCTTGACTATTTGACGTGTGGAAACCACATCTTCAAGGGTAAAGAAACCTTCGAACTTCGCAAAAGGCTCTTTCTTTTTTTTGGACTTGAGGGAGATTCCAAACATGCTTGGATTCCTTTCAAAATCTTCAAAGAAGAAGGTTTCCTCACATCGGTAGAGAAATACACCAAACTCCCGTGAGATTCCACGATTGTTTCCATACCAGGTTGCATACGTCTTCCAGCTTATTTTCGCTTGACGTCTTGTTTCCAGTTCTGCAATAAAGGCCTGAGCATCTTCGTCCATAGTAGTTTTTCCTTCACTTCTCTAGCTTTTTTCTATAGTACCATATACACTGGATTGCAGAAAGAGCTATCAGGGAAGACATGGATTATACAGAGAAGGATTTCGGAAAGATTTTAAAGACAAACGCACTTAAGATGCGTCGCCTAATGTTAAAGAGTGGAACGACATGCATGCGCATGTATGATAGGAATCTGGAAAGATTTCCTGTTACTGTAGATATGTATGGACCCTATGCAAGAATCACTGATTACAGTGAGGATGGTTTGGATGACGAGACAGAGGCTGTTTGCTGCGATATTGTCGCGAGAATGCTATATGTCCAGACTACCCATGTGGTGTTTCATCGCCGACCGAAGAGAGTAGGCAAGGAACAGCATGAATTGCAGAGTGAAGAGTCTCTTTGGGTTGAGGTAACGGAAAATGGACTGAATTTTACCGTCGACCTTACCAAACGTATCGATACCGGCTTGTTTCTTGACCATATGCTGACAAGAGAATTGGTAGGAACAATGAGTTCCGGGTTATCGGTACTGAATCTGTTCTCCTATACTGGATCATTCTCTGTCTACGCCGCTAGGGGTGGAGCAAAGAAGGTCGAGTCGGTGGACTTGAATGCTACGTATACAGCTTGGGCACAGAAGAACCTTACGGATAATGGGTTTCCGAAGGAACTGTTTCCCTGTATTGCCGCAGATGCTTGGCGTTATGTGGTAGAGGCTGTCACAGAA
>CAYXYD010000102.1:0-9956 GCA_964469205.1 uncultured Sphaerochaeta sp.
CCGGCATAAGCCGGGAACAGGAATCCCCTTCCTTTAGGTGGGGGAGGATGTCAACTTTGTCCCAAGCCCTCGCCCCAATCCCTATCTATCTTTGTGCTTCCTTTTTTAACCACTCGGCTGAAAAATCCCAGTTCTCTTTAGGGTGGCTGGGATGAATCAGAGCTGATTTTGTATGTATGCACGTATTACTTCTGTGGAAGCATCGCCTACAGAACAATCCATGGCAGGGGAATTAAGCACTAACAATCAATTTGGCGTAAAGAAAGTCTTAGTAAATAGGTTGAATATAGCCTATTATTTGGGGTATAGTATGTATATACTCTATAGGGAGGGACTAAAAAATGCTTGTAGATATGAAAAACTTAGTATCCATTACTGAAGCTAATCAAAATTTTTCAAAAATTGCCCGCACGGTAGATGAGAAGGGACCAGTAGTAATATTAAAGAATAATGCACCGAGATATGTGATTATTCCCTATGACCAGATAGCTTCTGTTGAAGAACTTCCAGATGATGAATTGCTTGCAATCTCAAAGAAATTGTTCAAACGTCATGAAGCAGCGTATAAAGAACTTGCCAAATGACCAAGGTATTTGTACAACAAGCTTTGCTCATCCATAAGTATTTTATTGAAATGTCTGGGGGGATTGATGGAGTAAGAGATTTAGCTGCACTTGAATCGGCTCTGAACACACCCTTCCAAACATTTGGAGGTGAAGACCTCTACCCAGGGAAGGAACGCAAAGCGGCTTCACTATGTTACGGCCTCATTCAGAATCACCCGTTTATTGATGGAAATAAACGCATTGGTGTCCACCTCTGTAATCTGTTTCTGGATATCAATGGTGTCAAGATCGAATTTACTGATGATGATCTTGTACAACTCGGGTTATCGGTTGCAGGTGGCTCATGGAAAATGTCAGATGTTCTGGCTTGGATTTTCCAGCATGAAATATAAAAAGAGCCGCTGTTTTACTAGCGACTCTCTATGTGGAGGTAAGGGGAATCGAACCCCTGACCTTTTGAATGCCATTCAAACGCTCTACCAACTGAGCTACACCCCCAAGACAATAACAAAAAATATCATACGGAATGAGGCAGTTTAAGTCAAGTGCCAATAGCGGTTTTTACTGTTTACTGAAGGGTTTGCCGTATTTGTTCCGTTCTATCCTCAGGGGTTTGTGAAGTCTTCAAAAGAGGCTTGACCTTGTAAGATGAAGAATTGTATTGTTTGAGCATAAAAGTAGTTATTAGATATCAAGAACTACCTTCCCCCTGGAAGTAGTTTTTTTTCTGTAGCAGGGCAGGAGGCTATGGATGGAACTGTTTCATAAGCTGAAGGAAGTTGGTTCTTCAGTCATTCCCATCTCCGTTATAGTTACGATCTTACATTTCTTTGTCTCCCCACTGGGTAGCGGACAGTTGCTATCCTTCTATATGGGTGCTGCCTTGGTAATAGCAGGACTCGCCATCTTTTTGGTGGGAACAGAGGTTGGCCTGCTCCCTATCGGTGAAAAGATAGGATCGACTGTCACAGCCAAGAAGAATCTACCCCTGTTGCTGGGCACAGGCCTGATTGTTGGCTTTGTCATTACCTTTGCAGAACCTGACATCAGTGTATTGGCCTCCCAGGTGGCCAGTGTGAACTCAAGCATCAACGCGACTATTCTCATCACCCTTATAGCCATTGGCTTGGGGTTTTTCGTTTCCATAGCCTTTCTCAGGGTTATCTTTAGGCTGTCGCTAAAATGGATGTTTGTCATTTTCTACATTCTACTGTTTGTCCTAGCCATCTTCTCCGATCCAGCCTTGGTTCCCGTTGCATTCGATAGCGGCGGAGCCACTACAGGTCCCATGGCAACTCCCGTTATCATGGCACTTGGCATCGGTGTTGCCAGAGTCCAGAAAAAGCAGGAAGAGGCCGACAACTTTGGCTTTCTTGCCTTTGCCTCCATCGGACCAATCCTTGCGGTGTTGCTGTTGGGAATAAGCAATCCAAACAGTGAGGGCGCAAGTGCCCAAGGTATGGACCTTCTGTATGAGTCAGGCAACTTCATTCCCCTCTTTTTCGAAATGGCACAGGATGTGCTTTTCTCCCTATTGCCTCTTTTGTTCGTATTTGCCTTGTACCAGATTTTCCTTGTAAAGATGCCGGCCAGACAAGTAGGGCGTATGATAGTCGGTATCATCTATGCCTTTATCGGGCTGGTCCTCTTTTTTGCCGGAGCCCATGGAGGCTTCATGCCTGTTGGCTTTGCAATTGGGAAAGGGTTGGGCTTGCTCTCCTCTAATGTCCTCATCGGGGTGGGCATCCTCTTTGGAGCGGTAGCAGTCATTGCCGAGCCCGCCGTATGGGTCTTGGTCGAACAGGTTGAAGATATCAGCCGTGGGCATATCCGCAAATCCATCATGCTTACTGCCATGGCCCTCGGGGTTGGCATTTCTGTCGGACTCTCCATGATCCGCATAGTAACCGGTATTTCCATCTGGTACTTCTTGGTACCTTCCTATGCTCTCTCCCTAATCCTTTTGAAGAACACCCCGATCCTTTTCTCTGCCATGGCCTTTGACAGTGGAGGGGTTGCCTCCGGGCCGATGAGTTCAACCTTTATCCTCTCATTTGCAATTGGGGCTTCTGTCGGACAGGGAGGCAACCCTGCAACTGATGCCTTTGGCGTAGTTGCTTTTGTAGCTATGTCACCGTTAGTCACCATCCAGCTGCTGGGCTTGCTCTACAAGAGAAAACAGGCAAAGATAGAGAAGAAAGGAGCTAAAGAATGAAAAGCATCCTATTACTTTCCATTGTAGGAAAGGGAGAGGCTGAAAAGCTCATGCGCATAGCTAAAAAGGCGGGAAGCCCAGGTGGGACCATCCTTATGGGCAGGGGGACTGCAACCAGCACCCTGATGTCCATCCTTTGCTTAGGCGATATTCGCAAAGAAATTCTTATGACCTTGGTATTTGAAGAGCAGTATGATGCTGTGTTTGAAGCGATACACGGTGCAAAACATATACATGGGCTCTGTGCCTCTCTCTCTAGCAAGAGAACCTATATGAACAGGAAACTACATGCAACACAAGGAGTGCGAACCATGAATAGCGATTGGGAGTTGATTCAGGTAATCTGTAACAGCGGCTATGCTGATGATGTCATGGATGTCGCTAGAAAGGCCGGAGCTGGTGGTGGTACCATCGTCGATGGCAGGGGGACGAGCAAGCCTGATGACCTTACATTCTTTGGTGCGAGTCTGGTCCCTGAAAAGGAACTGTTGCTTATCCTTGTGGAGAGTGAAAAATCTGAAAAGGTCCTAGGTGCTATAACTGCAATCCCCTTCATGCAACAAGAGGGAAACGGGATTGCCTTCACCATGCCCGTCGATCGTTTTGTCCAGTTTGGAAAGAAAGAAAGTAACAAGTGAGAGAGTTCACTATGATGAACTCTTGTGTTAATATAGTAACAATCTGTTAAAAAAGATACATTTTTGTTTAAAAGTATTGAATTTCTTCCGGAAAACCAGTAATGTTCAACTACTTTAGTGGAATTAATGATGGATAGGTATCCGATTGGGAGAAATTCAGATGGACAAGAAAATAAAAGTAGCAGTAATGGGCGCAACAGGGGCTGTAGGTCAGGTCTTTATGTGGATGCTTTCAAACCACCCTTGGTTTGAAGTGGCATATGCCACAGCCTCAGCAGCACGTGTAGGGCTCAAATACGCTTCAACAGTCCACTGGGTGATGCCCTTTGAGATGCCATCAGATATTAGAGATATCGAAGTGAAAGAGTTCAATTTTGCAGCAATGAAGGAAGCTGGAGTTTTTATCGTATTCTCCGCCCTCCCTGCAGAAGTTGCCCGTGAGGCAGAGCCACAGCTTCGCGATAATGGTTTCCACATCTTCTCCAATGCAGCGGCCATGCGCTACGACAGCAATGTGCCTGTGCTCATCCCTGAGGCTAATCTTGAGACCCTCGATTTGATCAAAGCCCAAGGATATCCTGAAAAAGGGTTTGTCGTGACCAATGCAAACTGTGTTACCACAGGTTTGGCCATGGCCATTGCCCCTTTGAAGAAGTATGGCATCAAGAGCATTACGCTGCACAGTTATCAGAGTGTCAGCGGAGCAGGTTACCCAGGCCTCTCTTCCTTTGACATCACAGACAACTGCATACCCTTTATCAAGGGTGAAGAAGAGAAGATTGAGAAGGAGATCAAAAAGGTCCTATCCATCGATCCTGAAGTGTATGCCTTCACTGTTCGTGTGCCTGTCATGTTCGGTCATTTGGAAGCAGTCTGGTTGGATCTGGAACAGGATATTGAGGTAGAGGATGTCATCAGGGATTGGAAGGATTTCAAGATCGTCTGTGATCTCCCTTCGACTCCCGAACAGCCAATAGAGTATGGCTCTGATCCCACCTTCCCCCAACCCAAGTATGCTTTCTGGGGTAATCCCAAAGGGATGGTGGTCTATACCGGTAGGCTAAAGAAGAAGAACGGAAAGATTGGATTCATCTTGATGGTAAATAACGTAGTAAAGGGTGCTGCAGGTGGTTCCATCCAGAACGCTGAGGCCTTTGTAACACGGTTCAACCTAATCTAATCTTTTGTTTTCAAACTCTATATTCTTAGGAAAGAAAGCTCTTGTTGGCAGTAGCCGATAGGAGCTTTCTTTGAATTGTCCTTCTCTCCTAAGCTAGAATCCTCTATCTTATATTCTGTCATATCTTTCTGTTTCACCTTTCTTCTTCTCCCTATTACTCGTCGCCATCTTGAGAAAGCACAAGGGATTTGTTAGGGTGCCTGTATGCCAGAATTGTTTGATCTCTACGACAACGAAAGGAAAGCCCTGGGTCGAGTGCACCAGAGGGGAGTTCCCCTTCCTAAGGATATCTATCATGTGGTGGTATCGGTGTGGACGATCAATGAGCGCCAACAGATACTACTTACCCTTCGCTCCCCACAGAAACATCTCAAGCCCAACCTCTGGGAGAGTACCTCAGGTTCTGTCCATGCCGGGGAGGATAGCATGGAGGCTGCCCTTCGCGAACTGCAAGAGGAGACAGGCATTGTTGCTGCTTCGGAAGAGATTACCTTTTTAGGTACTGTCCGTAAGGCAGCAGCCTTTGTCGATATCTTTGTCGTTCGCAAGAATTTCGACCTTTCAGAGATTGTCCTGCAGACAGATGAGACCGTGGCGGCAAAGTGGGTGACTTTTCCTCAGCTGCAAGCGATGGAAAGGGCAGGTGATCTCGCCTTTCCCATCTCCTACCAATTCCCTCCGTTCCAAGCACTGTTTACAGGCAGATAAACAAAAACCCTCCCATAGGATTCAATCCTATGGGAGGGCTTTATACAACAGTACACTTGTGGTTACGCTTTCACCACCGTTGTGATGCAGTCATTGACCATCACATGGTAACGGTTATTCTGCTGCTTCACATACCAGGAACCCTTGAGAGGGCACCCCTCACAGCTCAGCATCAGCGAATCATGTCTGAAACAGCTTCTGCTGATGAATAGTGGTGGTGCAAATTCTTTAGATACCAGAGTAGGGGTGAAAGGCCAAAGCTTAGGCTCAAAGTAATCCCTTTCCATCCAAAGGTACGCACCGGTAAGTTCTGGCAAGAGCTCTAGGGCCATCTTTGCACTCTCACTATTACCCAAGGGGAGATAGATATCAAAGAAGCAGGATACATTCTGTTGCAATCTCGCCCAGGTGAGCTGGCCTATGTTATTCAATCCAATGCGGGTCTTTTCGAGGTAGCCCTCTATTCTTAGATAGGTGATGACACTGTTGAGATCTTTGAAGAACTGTGTCTCATCGAACATTACAGGGGAGAGAGGAAGATAGAATTTCTCGTTTTCAAAGAAGAGAATTCCCTCTGGTTTCTTTTTGTCTGCAAACTGCTTGGCAAGGGCGGAGATATCAAGATAGGGAAGCCCGTCCTTGGTGCAAAGGTTCTCCCTTGCCGGCAAGATTTCCTTCTCAACCTTTATGACTTCAGGCTGTGCCTCAGCATCTTCAGTCATCCAGCGTGCGAGTTCATTGTCCAGACATGCATACCAGTTCCTGCGGATGGCTTTCAGCCATGAGAGGGGTAGGAATATCTGGTTGTCCTCAAGATCGGTCTTGTTCTCATAGGATATCTTACCAAGACCAAAGTAGGATGTATCGCTCTGACTGAAGACATTCTCCAGATGTTGCTGCAGATTCTGGTCTTTCTTTGCCTTGTTCACCTCTATCTCATAGGTATGGCAGATGGTCTTTCCTTCAAAGATGGTTGTCAGGATAAGATCATTTTTCTGCACTTCCACCACAGTATCGAGCAGATGCTTGGTTGTGCTGATGCTCTCTGTTAGGAGGGCTGGATTCTGGTCATGCAAGCTGATGAGAAAGAGGGTTTCCCCTGCGTGGGGAAGAGGCCCTTTCAGAGGAAGGTCGACCTCCACGGTCTCTCCCTTGTAGGCAGTGGAGAGACTTCGTCCATTCTGGTCGAAGATACCGCTCAAGCTGAACTTGATTCCTTCAATGGGATCTTTCTTTCCTTTGGTAAAGAACATAAGCCCGTCTCGGATAGCCAGGTCATGCAGAGCTGTGACGATAGCATAATCTTTTTTCACAACCTTGATCTGTGCTGCAGGGATACCACGGTGGCTAGGATAGCTGGTGCTTCCCAGGGTAGGGGCAGTGCGGACCTCGAAGTTGTGCCCGGTGCGCCCGTAGTCAGCAAGCCACCCTCTGGTCTGCCTTCGTGCAAACACGATCGAGAGAGCTTCATCGAGGTGTTGTTTCTCCTCTTCACTTGCTGTCCCGTCGAGAACAGCTCGGTAGTATTTAGAAGCGGCCAGGGTGTAGGAAGGACCTTTCATCCTGCCTTCAACCTTGAGGGAGTCAATGCCCATCTCCTGTAGTTTCTTTGCCACGTCTCCTGCCTTGAGGTCGCTCATGGCGAAATACCAACCGGTATCTTTGCCTGCTGGAGTTGGGGAGAGTGCTGCACTTTGGGTTGGGTCTGCCTCAAGGGAGAACCAGGAACGACATATCTGGGCACAGGCACCACAGTTGGCGCTTCTGCCACAGAGTTGTTCACTGGCTGTGCAGAGTCCCGAAAATCCATAACAGAGGGCTCCGTGGATAAATACCTTCAGTTCAATATCCGGACAAGCGTCACGTATCTTCTGTATCTCTTCCAGGGTGAGTTCCCTGGCAAGGACAACGCGGGTAAAGCCCAGCCTCTGCAGTTCGCGTACCCCTTCTATGGTATGAGTGGCAAGCTGGGTACTCCCATGCAGGGCAAGGGAGGGGAACTGCTCCTTGATCAAACGCGCAACCCCAAGGTCCTGGACGATGATGCCGTCACAGCCGATAAAGGCGATTTGGCGCAGGGTTTTCAGTACCTCGGGAAGCTGGGAGTCATCGATGAGGGTGTTTACCGCTACATAGATTTTTTTATCTTGTTCGTTTGCTAATTGTTTGAGCTTGGAAAGTTCTTCAAGGCTAAAGTTTGTCGCTTCTTTTCTTGCAGAGAAATTGCGCATGCCAAGGTATACAGCATCGGCACCCTCATTGAAGGCAACCAGTGCCGCTTGTAGAGAACCTGCTGGCAGTGCTAATTCAGTCATAATACATCCTTTGGAGACCTACTTGTGTAATCTCCAAGGAATAGGGTAGCGGTGCTGCTCTATCGTGTCAATCTGAACTGTCTTGTGAGCGTTGTTGGGCTCTTTGGTGTAGTTGCTTTACTATGTCAGCATGCCGACTTTCTGTAAGAGGATAGAGGGCTATGGGGATGATTCCCAGGATGCTGCTGAAGAAGGGGATGAAGGCTGTCAGGGCATGGATGCCTTTCAATACCTGTAAAGGCTGTGCCACATTGGGAAGGTATCCCAGTGATGCTAGGGATGTTGCGATCATAACAGAGGTGACTGCAGCGGTTAGCTTTGCAAGGAAGGTCTGGCTGGAGAAGATGGTGCCCTCAGTGCGTTTGCCTGTTTTCAGTTCCCCATATTCGATGGTGTCTGCGATCATGGCAGTCTGTATTACCTGAGGGCTTGCCATACCCAGACTGCTGATGCAGTTGAAGACAAGCAAGAGGGGAAAGTTTTCCCATCCTACAAAGAAGAATCCCAATGATCCTAGTGCGTAGATGGTGTAGTATCCGATACAGGTAGCCTTCTTGCCAAAACGCCGGCTGAAATAGGGGACGGTGGAGATTCCTATCAGAATAAAAGGGATGTTAATACCTGCAAACAGGGTATAGAGCAACTCATTGCCGAGGTTGTACTTTGCATAGTAGATGAGCATCGATAGCTTTGCTGTCTGCCCGATGCCGGTGAAGAAACCACTGATGATGACCAGCATGAGGGGCTTGTTGCTGCCAAAGATGGTGAAGATGTCCTTGAACTGGCTTTTTTCGTCCTTGACTGGCTGGACCCTCTCCTTCACAAACAGGAAGGTAACGATAAAGCAGGCAACAGTAAGCAAGCTGTAGATGAAAGCTGTCATCTGGTAGCCTGATGCCGGCTTCCCTGCCCTGGAGAATAGGAAGATCAAAGGCTGGGTTGCCAGCGTTGCAATGGCAACAGCTATGGTAGCAGAAAAGCGGGGGTAGGTAACTACGCTGTTGCGCTCGTTTGTGTCGTCGGTGATGGCACTGCTCAAGGCCCAGAAGGGAACATCACTTGCTGTGTAGATCATGCCAAAGGCGATGTAGGTTATGCTAGCCCATGCTATCTTGCCACCCATGCTCAATGTGGGTGCACTGAAGGAGGCAACAGCAAATGGAACAAAGAGGATAGGGGTGAAAAGCAGGTATGGGCGGAACTTGCCCCACCGGGTTCGAGTCCTGTCGGCAACCATGCCCATCAGTGGATCATTGACGGCATCCCAAAGCCTTGCTAGGAGGAGAATGGTTCCTGCAACAGCTGGAAGAATGCCGAAGATATCGGTGTAAAAGAAGAGCAAAAAGTTAGCCATGAGGCTATACAACATGTTTTGCCCGAAGTTTCCAAATCCGTATGCAAATTTTTCTTTTTTACTGATGGGCTGCTGTTTTTTCATGATGATCTAGTGTATCACAAAAATGTCACCCGGCAAGCAAAATGCAACCCCTTGTGTGCACCCCTGTTGGGATAGTATACTTTTGGTACAACTACCAAAGAGGAGGCCGTTGATGCCGAACAAACAAGATGCAGGAAATCAAGTGCTAGAATTAACCAAAGGTACGGTCATCTACGAACAAGGGACCACTTGCTCTACCATGTTCCTCCTACGCACAGGAAAGGTTGGACTCTACCTCAACTACCATACCCCTCAGCAGTTTCAAATTTCTGAGATCTCCTTGTCAGGATCGAGTCTTGGAGAGATGGGATTGTTCGAAGAGGATCCTCGTAATGCCACAGCCGTTGCATTGACCGACTGTGTATTGGTGGAGATTTCCCAAGCCTCTTTTCCGGCTTTTATTGAGGCTAATCCCGATGATACCCGTCAGATAATCCTTGACCTTAGCCAGCGCTACAAGATGGCGTTGCAGGAGGTGAAAAACTCCCACCTTATTATCCTGGAGAGCCTGGAGGCCCTTAAGGAAGCAGAGCTGAACAAGAAAGATTCCTTGAAGGACAAGATTAAGAAGATTTCTGATTTCCTTTTGGATATCCCAGAGGACGTTCCCCCAGAGCTGTATTTGAGTTTCAATTCTCGTTTTCACGGGACGATGTTTTAGGCAAGAATCCTCCATTTCAAAAAGGTAAAAATATCTCAAAAATTGAATACCAACCATATTGATATAGATTAAGAAAAACTGTACCGTCATTGATGTGCAACTCTCCATTTGATGGGGAGTTGCTGTATTACCTAGATGATAAGGAGTTTTCCATGAACGTCAATGATAGTGACTACCCATCGGCTAAAGACCGATGGGCTTCTTGCTTCACAGAAGACTGCTTATGAACCGAAGT
>CAYXYD010000103.1:0-9407 GCA_964469205.1 uncultured Sphaerochaeta sp.
ACTGGACATGCCCCAATTGTGGAGCAGAGCTCTCTCGTGATGAGAATGCAGGAAAGAACTTACATAATGTAGGTTGTAAAATGTTGGGGCTGGGCAAGCCCTCAAAGCTTGTGGAGAAGGTGTCAGACTTAGTAACTTCGGTTCCTAAGCAGTCTTCTGCGAAGCAAGAAGCCCATCGGTCTTTAGCCGTTGGGCAGGTCACCACCCGTTTACATAAAGGGGCAGTATAGTGGCAACGTTGCAGGTACAAAGCATGCACCTTGCATTTGCAGATAGGGATATTCTTGACGATGTGTCGTTTATCCTGACAGAAAAAAGCCGGAGCGCTCTGGCTGGAAGCAACGGAAGCGGCAAGTCGACGCTTCTGAAGGTCCTGTCTGGCCAGATGACTGCCGACAGCATGAATCTGAGCAAGACACGGGATCTTCGCATCTCCTACCTTCCACAGAGCGACATCCTCTTTGAGGAAGGCAGCGTATACTCGGAGGTGGAGCGCGGCTATGAGCGCTTTGATGGGATGCTAACAGAAAAGAAACATCTGGAACAGGAGCTCGCCCTCTCTACCGAGGAGGAGAACACCTACCCTCTTCTGGTACGCCTGGCCGCCATCCAGGACGCCTTGCTGGACGAGGGATACTTCTCGCGCAAGGAGAAGATCGAGCAGATACTCTCAGGCTTGGGCTTTACAGCCTCGGACTTCGAGCGCCAGTGCCTGGAGTTTTCCGGAGGATGGCAGATGCGCATAGCCTTGGCAAAGGTGCTGGTCGAACATCCAACCATCATGTTGCTCGATGAGCCGACCAACTATCTCGATATCGAGGCCAGGTACTGGCTGAAGAACTATCTGAAGGTTTATTCAGGTGGCATCATGATCGTATCGCATGACCAGGCTTTCCTGGATGACAGCGTGAACGAAGTCTTCGAGCTCTTCGGTGGCAAGCTCACCCGCTACAGCGGAAACTACAGCAAGTACCTCGAGCAGAGGGAGCTTGAGATCGCACAGCTTGAGGCTGCCTACAAGCAGCAGCAGGAAAAGCTGGAGAAAACCGGGCAGTTCATCGACAAGTTCCGCTACAAGGCGACCAAGAGCAAACAGGTGCAGAGCAGGATCAAGCAGATAGAGAAGATGGAGATAGTTCAGGTCCCTTCCCATCTGAAACAGCTCTCCTTCACCTTCCCTCCCGCCCCCCATAGCGGAGCCGACGTACTCATGGTAGAAAATCTGAAGAAGCAGTATGACCAGCAGGTCGTCTTCGACGACTTCTCCTTTCAGGTCAACCGCGGCGAAAGACTTGCGGTGACAGGCAAGAACGGCTCAGGCAAGAGCACGCTCTTGAGGATGCTCTGTGGCGATGACAACACCTATGAAGGGGCCATACGCCAAGGAAGCGGGGTCAGCATAGGCTATTTTGCCCAGGACACAGAGAAGACCCTCGACCCTACCCTGACAGTCCTTGAAGAGGTCAGCAGCGTAGCCGCCACTGCAGACATCCCAAAACTGCGTAGCTATCTCGGCTCGTTTCTCTTCAGCGGCGATGATGTCTTCAAGAGTGTCTCGGTTCTCAGCGGAGGGGAGCGTAGCCGTCTTGCACTTCTGAAGATATTGCTGCATCCGGTCAACCTGCTCATCCTGGACGAGCCGACCAACCACTTGGACATCAACGCCAAGCAGATGTTGCTCAAGGCCCTTGAGCACTATGACGGGACCATGGTCTTTGTCAGCCATGATGCGCACTTCATAGAGCATATCGCTACCAGGATCCTCTATCTCACCAATACCGATCCCCCCGAGTTCTTCGATGGGGACTACTCCTACTTCTCCTACAAGCTCGAGGAGAAGGAGAAGGTGGAGGAAGAGAACAAGGCCAAAGAACAGAAAGAAGATGATCCTCCTCCTTCGGTCCTCTCCTACAAGGAAGCAAATCGGCAGAAGAACCGTCTGGCAACCTTGAGACGTCAGAGTGAGCAGTTGCTTGGCAAGCATGAGAAGCTGGAAACGAAAATCACCTCTCTGGACCATAGCATGGCCTTGGAAGAGAACTACAGCGATGCGGTGAAGATCAAGGCCCTGGTCGGGCAAAAGACAGAGCTTGAGAAAAAACTGGAAGCGAGTGAGGAGTCCTGGCTCCTGCTCAACGAAGAGGCAGAGAGCCTGGAGGCCGCACTTGGCTAGTCTGAATGATTTCTTTACGAGCGTGATACTCGCTTCCCAGTCAGTGGCACGCAAAAGACTGTTGGAAGAGATGGGCCTTCAAGTAACCGTCGAACCTACCCACTGTGACGAGAGTCACCAGGAAACAGATCCGGCTAAGGCGGTCCACCTCTTGGCCAAACGCAAGCTTGAGGGGTATATGGTCTTGCATAGCCAGTATGAGAGTGCTGTCATCACGTGCGACACCCTGGTCTCGTGTGAAAACATGCTCATCGGCAAGCCTGCCAACCGAGATGAGGCCAAAGCACAGCTGCACCTGTTCAGCAACAAGGCCCAGGTGGTGCACTCCGGGTGGGCCTTGTGGTTCAATGACCATGTCTATGATGGCTCTGATGAAGCCCAGGTCTTTTTCAAGTGCTTGGATGATGCCTCTATCGAGGAGTATCTCGACCTTGAGGAGTGGAAGGGGGCTGCAGGCTCCTACAGGATCCAGGAGAGAGGAAAAGAGCTGGTTCAGAGTGTACAAGGTGATATTGCAACGGTTATAGGGTTGCCACTCTTGCAGATTTCTGAAATACTTGCTTGCAACTGTGCCCGTTAGTGATGGCGCAGAATATCCGCCCCCGCGGGGGTGTGTAATAGATGAAGGGTGACGCACGAGAGTTTGTACGTAGTACAGCTGTGTCGTCAGACAGGAGGATTATGTCCGTAGTAACCATGAAAAGCCTGCTAGAATCAGGCGTGCATTTCGGTCACCAGACCAAAAGATGGAATCCAAAGATGGCTCGTTTTATTTTCAGCCAGAGAAATGGAATCCATATCATCGACTTGCAGAAGACCTCTGCTTGTATCGTCGAAGCGTATGACGCAGTCCGTTCAGTTGTAAAACAGGGTAAAAGTGTCATGTTTGTCGGCACCAAGAAGCAGGCTCAGCAGGCTATTGAAGCTGAAGCTAAGCGCTGTGGAATGCCCTACATCAACAACCGTTGGCTCGGCGGTATGCTGACCAACTTCTCAACCATCAAGAAATCCATCTCTACCCTCAAGAAAATTGAGAAGATGCAAAATGATGGCACCTTTGACTCCCTTACCAAGAAAGAAGTCTCCCTGCTCACCAAGCAGATGATCAAGCTTGAGAAAAACCTTGGCGGTATCAAGGACATGAAGGATCTCCCCGGAGCAATCTTCATCATTGACACCAAGAAGGAAGCTATTGCTGTCACCGAGGCAAAGCGCCTTGGTATCCCAGTAATTGCTGTTGTCGACACAAACTGTGACCCCACCGATATCACCTATCCCATCCCTGGAAACGATGACGCCATTCGCGCCATCAGCCTCTTTGTCGAAATCATTGCCAATGCAGTAATCGATGCTGACAACGAAGCCGGAATCCAGATCATCGAGACTCTTGGAAATGAAGAAGAGCCTGTTGAAGAGGTAGTGGTAGAGGAAGTTGAGGAAGCGGTTGTCTTCTCCACCGAAGAGGGTGCTGAAATCTCCAATTTTGAAGAAGAGAAAGTAAAGGTGACCGAGCCCGTTGTAGAGGAAGAGGTCGCTGACGACAAGAGTGCAATCACCGTCGACGAAGAGACCCTCTACGAGGACTAAGGAGCAAAGCATGGCTATAACAGCTGAAGATGTAAAAAGATTGCGTGACGCCACTGGCGCAGGCATGATGGATTGTAAAAAGGCACTGATGAAGAGCGATGGTGACTTCGAAGCTGCCAACAAGTTCCTCAAGGAGATGGGCCTAGCTGCCATCGCCAAGAGACAGGACAGGGCAACCAACAACGGTCGTGTCTTTGTGAGAGTGACTGATGACAAGGCTGTCATCGTGCAGCTCACTTGTGAGACTGACTTTGTTGCTGGAAACGCACAGTTTGCTGAACTTGGTGAAAAAATCGCTACAGTAGTAGTGGAAAAAAACTACACTGAGATCAATGACGAGCTGAATGGCATGGTCAATGACCTGATCACTGTCATCAAGGAGAACATGTCCCTTAAACAGGTCATTGTCATCCCCCTTGGTGAGAATGAATTTGCCTCCAGCTATGTCCATGGCGAAGGTTCCCTCGGTGTTGTCGTAACATTCAAGACCGATAAGAGCTCTCTCGCCAATGATGAACTGGTCAAGGAATTTGCAAACGACTGTGCTCTGCACGTCGCTGCTTTCACTCCTTCCTACTTCACCGCCTCTTCTGTCGACCCTGCCTATATTGCAGAGCAGACTGAAATCTTTTCCGCCCAGGCAGCACTGCTTGACAAGCCGGCAAAGGTTGTTGTGGGGATCGTCAAAGGCAAGCTCAGCAAGCACCTTGCAGAGATTTGTTTCCTACAGCAGAAATTCGTTAAGGATGACTCTGTAACTGTGGAACAGAAAGCGAAGGAAGTTGGCAAGACTGCCGGTGGAAAGCTTGAAATTTCAAACTTCACCTATGTCCTTGCTGGTTCCGCCTCCTGCGAAGTCTAACGTTCATCGATTCATACCAACCGCTCACTTTTGTGAGCGGTTGTCCTATTGGAGATTTGTATGCTACAGGTATTAGAAACTAGCGAAAGCAAAATGAAAAAAAGTCTTGAAAGTCTTGAAAAGGACTTTTCCTCATTGAGAACCGGACGTGCTTCCGTTTCGCTCTTAGATAAGATTCGTGTCGAATACTACGGTGACGAGACTCCTATCAACCAGGTTGCCACCATCAGTGTTCCGGAAGCCAGGATGATCGTCATCCAGCCATGGGACAAGAGTGTCCTCTCCGCTATCGAGAAGGCCATTCTCAAGAGCGACCTCGGCCTCCCCCCCAACAATGACGGCAAACTGATCCGCCTCAACTTTCCCCCTTTGAACGAAGAGAGGAGAAAGACCTTGGTAAAGACTGCAAAGGCTACCGCCGAACAGACCAAGATCGCCATCCGAAATATTCGTCGTGATGCTATGGATGAGCTGAAAAAAATGCAAAAGGCCAGTGATATCAGCGAAGACCAACAAAAGGATTCTGAGGCAGAGATCCAGAAATTGACTGACTCCTTCATTGCAGAGGTGGGAACACTCTCTGATGCGAAGGAGAAGGAGATCATGGAGATCTAGATGGAAGCTAAACCCGTTGTCCCCAAGCACCTTGGCATAATAATGGATGGGAACGGGAGATGGGCACAGAAACGTGCCCTCCCCCGGACCGCAGGCCATCTTGAGGGCCTCAAGGCTCTCAAGAGAGTTATCAGGGAAGCCTCGGTGCTTGGCATCGGGTTCGTTACCTTCTACGTGTTCTCCACAGAGAACTGGAAACGAAGCAAGCAGGAGGTTTCCTACCTCATGCATGTCTTGGTCGCCAAGCTCCATGGAGAACTTTCCTTTTACAACAAGCATGGTATACGTGTCCTAGTCTGTGGCGATCTTAGCGGCCTTCCTAAGGATGTGCAGGCAGTCATAGGCTCTACAGTCAAGGCAACAGAGAACAACACCAGCATCAGTTGCATCCTCGCCATCAACTATGGCGGGCAGAATGAGATCTGCAGGGCGGTTAGCCGCTGTCTCTTAGAAAATCCCAAAAAGATTATAGCTGAGGATGACATTCGTTCGCATTTGGACTTGCCCCATGTACCACCGGTCGATATGATAGTACGTAGCGCAAACGAAAGACGCTTGAGCAACTTCTTGCTTTGGGACAGCGCCTATGCTGAGCTTGGATTTTATGAAAAGCTCTGGCCAGATTGGAAGGCAGAAGATGTCCAAACAATCTGCAAGGACTATGCACAAAGGATACGCAAGTTTGGGGGGGTAGAATGAGTTCACTGGGCCAAAGGATACTAACCACAGTCATTGCTGTGCCAGCACTTTTCTCTATCATCTTCTTTTTGCCCCACTACGGGTTTCTTGTCCTTGCCCTGGTCGCCATGCTTACCACAGCCCTTGCCACCGCCGAGCTCAAGGAGCTCTACTTCAAGGCAGAGGGAGCGCGCATAAACTTCCCTTCGTGGACGGCAGCCCTGCTGCCCTTCGCCCAATGGCTGGAAATTGCATTCCTCCCCCAGCTGCCACTGCTCGAGCTGACCTTAGTAGTCATGGCTCTGGCAATATATACAACTGAACTATCCTCCGGACCCAAGGATGAGTATGCCAAGACCTTTTCCCGCATCGGCGGGGCAAGCCTGCTGCTTATCTATCCAGGGCTCCTGCTAACCTTCATCATGCGCCTGACGGCCCTAAGCCATGCATCAGCATTCCTGCTGCTCTTTTTCCTGCTTGTCTTTGGCAATGACGTGTTCGCCTTCCTGTTTGGCATGTCTTTGGGAAAGACCAACAAGGGGATCATCAAGGTCAGCCCCAACAAGAGTGTTGCAGGCTTCGTAGGGGGAACGGTAAGTACCGTCGCCCTTGCCGTAGCCTTCTGCCTCTTCTACCCTAGGGTAAAGGAAATGGTGAGTATTCCTCAGGCACTGCTTCTTGGTTTCTTGACCAGCGTCAGTGCCAATATAGGCGACCTCATAGAAAGCGCATACAAACGTGCTGCAAAAGTAAAGAACAGTGGCCATCTCATCCCCGGAAGAGGGGGTCTGTTGGATTCCATAGACTCAATGCTCGCCAGTGCACCTGTGTACTGGTTGTTGCTAACACTGTTTTAAGCTATGAAAAGGGTTGTCATCCTAGGCTGTACCGGCAGTATCGGAACTACTGCCATAGAGGCAATCCGTGACAAAAAAATGGCGGTCTCTGTGGTGGGCATTTCAGCCCACAGCAATGAGGAGGCGCTAGTCTCTCTTGCCAGGGAACTCTCCTGCACTTCGATATGTCTTACCGGGAGCACGGCCAAGAGCCACTCCAACCTCCATACATTCAACAGTCTCTCCCAAATGCTCTCTTCTGTCGATGCTGACATTGTACTCAATGGCATCGCAGGCTTTGCAGGGCTTGAGGCTTCCCTTCTTTCACTAGAACAGGGCTTTGACCTCGCCTTGGCCAACAAGGAGAGCATTGTATGTGGCGGCTCCTATCTCTTTGAGTATGCAAAAGAGCATAAGAGCCGGATCATCACTGTCGATAGCGAACATAGCGCCCTTGCAGAGCTGGTAAAGGGTCGCTCTTCTGAAGAGATCGAATCCTTGATCCTTACCGGAAGCGGAGGTCCTTTTAGGACCCTGCCTGCAGAAAAATTCACCCATATCACCGTAGAGCAGGCCCTTGCACACCCCACGTGGAAAATGGGCAAGAAAATCTCAGTGGATAGCGCCACCTTGGCCAACAAGGCCCTTGAGGTCATCGAGGCCTCCTATCTCTTCGCCCTCCCCCCTGAGAAGATTGAGGTGGTCATCCACCCCCAATCGATCGTCCACTCTATGATTCGCACCGTCGATGGGGCAGTCTATGCCCAGATGGGAAGACCCGACATGAGCCTTCCCATCGTCAACGCCCTCGTTGCCAATGGGAAGGCTCTGGTACGTCCTCTGGACTTTACCAGCCTCAGCCTCACCTTCGAGAAGCCCGATTACCAACGCTTCCCCCTCCTGGCTCTGGCCTTCTCCATACTACAGAGAAAAGGCAGTGCAGCCTTGGCCTTCAACGCAGCCGATGAGGTAGCCGTACACACCTTCCTCGATGGCAAGTGCACCTATCCCCAAATGATACGCGCTATTGAAAAAACCCTGGAAAAACCTTGGGACAGTGCTCCTTCTTCCTTTGAAGAGACCCTCGCCCTTGATAAAAAAGCGAGAGAATTGACAAGAAGCTATCTATGAGCGGCATACTGCTTCTCATCAGCAAATACCTCATAGGACTCTTGGGTATAGGGCTGGTGGTTGTCATCCACGAGGTTGGGCATCTTCTCTCAGCTAGGGCCTGTGGTATCGATGTGGAGGTATTCTCCTTTGGCCTGGGTCCCAAGATCTGGGGGATCAAGTATAAGGGAACTGATTTTAGGATCAGCGTCCTCCCCTTCGGAGGCTACTGCCGGCTAAAGGGGTCTGATGACCTCAGCCAGGCTCTCCTGCAAAAAGACAAGGACTTCACCCATATAGAACATGGCTCACTATTCTCAGTACACCCTGCAAAGAGGATAATCACCTATCTCTCAGGTCCTCTGCTGAACCTGGTATTTGCCATACTGCTCTACTCGGTTCTTGCAGCCATTCCCTACAAGGCCCTGACGACAGAACCCATCATCGCCACCATCAACGACTACCCTTCCCTCTTTTCCCAAGCTACGAGCCCTGGCCAAAAACAGGGTCTGAGGACAGGGGACAAGATCCTAGCTCTGAATGGACAAGAGATACGGGACTGGGAAGCCTTAGAAGAACAGTTATTTACCAGTGAAGGCATACAGCTGTTCACAGTCGAACGATCGGACGAGATTCTGAGCATACCTGTTGTTGGGGAAAAGAGTGAGCAGGGCGTCCGTTATGGGCTCTCTGTCATAAGGGCCCCCATCGTAGGCAGCGTACGCCCCGCTACACCAGAGAGCGATGCATCACTGAAAAAAGATGACGTAATCCTTAAGGCCAATGGTACAAAGGTCACTAATGACCTCGATCTTCTCGTCGCCCTTTCCCTTGATACGGAGATGACCGACCTTCTGGTCCTAAGAGGGACTGAAGAGATTCTGATCTCTTTCCGCCCTGATCTGAATGAACGGGGAAAAGGCGAGTGGAATTTTGCCCTCGCATCAGTCAGCAGGTCTATGAAGGCTCCCCCATTCAGTCTCAGAAAGGGGTGGGATACAACCGTAAAGATGGCAAAGGATACGCTGGCCTCGCTGATCCTGCTCATAAGTGGAGGGAGTCGGAATATACGCCAGGAGTTTACGGGAACTGCTAGGGCGGCCCTTATGATCGGGGATATCACCTCTTTAGGGTTGGAGAGCGGTACAGACAGCGGCTTCAGGGCGCTGTGGTATCTGTTGGGGGTGGTGAGCATCTCGCTGGGCATTGCCAATCTGCTCCCGCTACCCGCTTTTGACGGGGGGCAGGTACTTACTGCTTTGTTTGAATGGGTCACAGGCAGGCACATACAGCCAAGGACCTATTGGATTCTCCAATTGGTCGGTATTTTCATTATTATAGGTATTTTTGTATTCCTAGGATTTGCGGATATGCTCCACTTCCTCTCTATCAGACGTTAGGGTTGTTCCCTGCAATATACTTGTTGCTGAACTCCATCTCTTCAAATCTGACAATATTGCTGATAAATGCCAAGGAAAAGATACCGGTCTCACCGTTTCGGTTCTTGGCCATGATAATCTTGGTCTCCTGGATGTTGTTCTTGCGC
>CAYXYD010000104.1:0-9163 GCA_964469205.1 uncultured Sphaerochaeta sp.
ACCAACTAATAACAAGATACCAATGATTCTAGAACTCATACACACCTTCCTTGTACGTGCCACACATTCGATCACTAATGATCGCAAAGGTATAGAAGAAGTAAAATTTTCAATGGGGGTTCTCATGCAAGCCTTGAAAGGACTTGTATAAAAAGATGCAAAGACGAAACTTTCCATTACTCTTTTATCTTAGTAAACAGCAGTGCTATTTACTTTATATTCAACTACTTATATGGATAAGTCAATCTATCCTGTCTTGCTATATCAAACAAAAAAACTATTACATCACAAACAATCGTTACAGACCACATTTTTAAAAAAGTAGCCTCTCACCTAGCAGGAATAACTGATACTACAGCTATAGGTCAACATGCAGTAAACTTTTTCAGGTAGTACTGGTCCCCAATACATAAGGAGCATCATTTTCACAAGCCTGCTACAAGTGGAGGTGGCTTTACTTTTATATTGTATTCAACTATATTGTATGCAAGGAGTTTTACTGATATGAAAAACATCTTTTTTGATAGCATCGCTTTACGGCGTTCAATATATAACCTAGGAAACACCCTTCCTGTATCTAAGGACGAGGTGACCAAGACTGTACAGGAAGCGGTAAGGCTTAGCCCTTCGGCATTCAACTCACAGAGCTCCCGCGCAGTCATCCTGTATGGAAAGGAGAGCAAGAAGCTTTGGAAGCTCATCCTTGATGCATTAGTGAAAATAGTCCCTGAAAATCAGAAGGTAGAAACGCAAGACAATATCGCCTCATTTGATGCAGGGGCCGGCACTGTCTTGGTTTTCGAAGACCTGAGTGTTATTCAAGGCCTACAGAAAGACTATCCCCTCTATAGTGATAACTTCCCCTTATGGAGCAACCACAGCACAGGTATAGCCCAATTTGCAATTTGGACTGCCTTGGCAAACATCAAGGTAGGCTCTTCCTTACAACATTACAGCAACCTTATAGAAGATGAGGTGAAAAAAACTTGGGGCCTCCCCTCTTCCTGGACACTTATCGCCCAGTTGCCCTTCGGTTCCATCGAGAGTCCTGCAAAGGAGAAGACCTTCCAACCTATTGAAGAGAGGGTTCTTGTAAAGGGATAAGAAGCGGTTACCCATAGATTACGAATACTTTCGTACCACAAATACACCTATGCATGTCCTTCCGTCAAACCTGATGGAAGGACATCATTTGCAACCAATCTTCTTTCTCTCTTCAATGAGACATATCTCGGTATTCTCTTTTCCTAAAAGACCCCCAACCGATTCTTATGTGAGGAATAAATGCCCTGTTTGCTCAATTCAAGGTTATCTCACCTATCATCTATATTTCAGACCAACTTCGTCCTATGATGGGTATGGAGGAACACCCATGACAACCACTGACACTACACCTACCTACTACCATACATACGACTCCCCCTTTGGTCCTATCACCCTACAGAGTGACGGAACATATTTGACAGGCTTGGATTTTGGGCTGGGAGAACAGAGAAATCCTGTTTTTTCTTTCCTTGATATATTCAACAAGACAAAAATGGAGCTTGATGAATATTTTTCAGGTACTAGGAAAACCTTCTCCATTCCTTTGAAGACAAAGGGGACCATATTCCAAAAGCAGGTATGGTCTGCCCTACTCCAGATTCCCTATGGCGAGACCCGCTGCTATGAGGATATAGCAATCCAAATAGGCAATCCCAAGGCTTGCCGAGCCATCGGCATGGCAAACAACCGCAACAACATAGGTATCATCATTCCCTGTCACCGTGTGATAGGAAAGGATGGATCATTGGTTGGGTATGCTGGGGGTCTTGATAAGAAGATTGCTTTGCTGGATTTGGAAAAAAGATACCGCTAACCACGTACAACAGAGAGCACTCCTTCTCAGGAGTGCTCTCTGTTGTATGTGAACCGTTGTTCGGTAGCTTCTTATTGCAGAGCAAGCAAGCTAAAGACCAAGGTAAAGAGTGCTACAGTCTCTACGATACCAATGACGATAAAGTAGTTGGCTGTTCCCTTTCCGGTCTCTGCCAAGGCATCACAAGCACAAGCACTGGTCTTTCCCTGCATCCAAGCAGAGAGTCCGATGGCCAAGCCTCCAAAGACTCCAACGCTGAGGGCGAGCAAGGAGGAAGCACCTGCTGCAATTGCGGCAGTGATGAAGTTCATAAGCAGGAAGCCGTAAATGGTCTGGGTCAGTGGAGCACCAGCAAAAGCGACCATGATAAACGGAGCGGGCTTACCGTTTGCATAACATTTCTTCCAGCCACCGACTGCTGCCTGTGCTGCTGCACCTGCACCAAGACCGGAACCTAGAGCTGAAAGGGACAAGGCGCAAGCCATTCCGATAAATTCCAAATTAGCCATGTTTTCTCCTTAGTTGTTATTAAACAACGATTCAGTTTTCTTGTACCGTCTGTGAGAACGGTTCATATGAGATTCCAGTCCACTCCATACCGAGTTGTCCGGAAAATTCCAAAAGATTAAGTCGTACACCATGTACAACTACAGAGAGCAGACCCATAACCAGGTTAAGGGAGTGCCCGATCACCAGGACTAGGACACCAGCAATGGCTGCAAAGCCTGAGAGCATCCCACCGGCCATACTGTTGAAGCTCTGGGCAATTGCCACAGATGCCATGCCTACAGCAAACAGTCGGATGTAACTCATGATGTTGGAGAAACAGCTGATGGTATTCAGGAATGTGGTGAAAAATCCACCCAACCCGGAAGCGAGTCCCTTACCGAAGGAAATGCCAGGACCCTGGGCACCAAAGACCACAACCAGGACAAAACCAACGCCAACTGCCCCTCCGGCGATTACAAAATTAACACTTTCACCGATAACCAACTGCAATACGATAAAGTAGAAAGCCAGAACATCTATCATCCAACCGATATCAGCAAACAGGCTGATATCTTTCTTGGGTGCCTTATGCACGATGTTCAGCACACAGGCCAAGGAGAGCTGTACTGTCCCAATGATGAAACAGAACTTCATCACCTGGTTCTGAGCAGTGACTGCATCAAGACCGAAGAGTTCGGGATAGTTGGATATCGAAGGGATGACCAGTTCTTGCAGGAAGGGAATGGATTCAAGAATCATCTTAGAACCAAACCACGTACCAGTCAGAGCACCCCAGACAATGGTAGCCGCACTCAACACATAGATAAGCAATACCATGGTATTTGCCTTCTTAGCCTTGAGGTGCATACCAGCAGCGGCAAGCAGGAAAACAAGACCATAGCCTGCGTCTCCTATGATCATGGCAAAGAACAGGGTGAAGAAGAGCAAGAACCAGAGGCTGATGTCGTTCTCCCTATAGCCCGGGATTGTTCCCAGGATATCAAATACCGGTTTGATGATACCAGTACCCTTAGCATACTTGACCTTAGTCGGTGGATTGTCCTCTTCATTTGGGTCTACTATCATGTAGCCCCACCCTTGGTTGGAGGCGAACTTGCTGAAAGCCATCTCATCAGGCTCAGGAAGATAGCCAGTGATCCAGGTGAGGTCTTCACCTCCATCAGAAGTTTCATAAACCTGATCGAAATGCAATTCCTGATCTGTACGATCCATCCTGTACTGATATGCATCCAGATAGATGAGCGCCTCCTTGAGGCTGGCATTGATCTCGACAAGGCGGTCCTTGTCATAGGCATTTCGTTCCTGGAGTTCTGAGAGCCCTTTCTCCGGGATAGAGAAGCGAGTAGCGCCGACTTTGCTATCAAGGGTTGCATCGATCACTGCAATAGCCTGAAGGGGCCCTAAAGGAGCCAATTCAATATAAGGGATGGAAGGATCGAGAGCCTTCAAATCTTTTTTAGAAATTGTATAGAAAGCAAGGGGAACCCCATCAAGGGCAAGTTTGGCAATCTCATCAGGGTTAAAATCACCCCAGGGTCGCAATTGCTCGATACTTACATTGTCCTTGGTCACTTCTTCATCGAGTCTGGCTCTTGTATCAAGCAACTGTTGAAACCGGTCATGAAGCTCGACAAACACCTCTTCAGAAACACTCTTCTGCTTTGGTACTTTCTTGCTGTCTACCGTATCAAGAAGGCTGCTGCGAACCTTTACCAGATCATCATACTGCTTCTTAAGAACTTCACTCTTCTCTGTACGGACACTCTCCGTATAGATGTGCATCACACCCTCTTTCCTGAGGGCCTTCAGCATGGAGTTCTTATTATGGGCCTGTACAATGACAGATACTTTTTTCATTGGAACAATCATATCAGGCCTCCTTTACCAGTTTTTTCTTGGCAATCTTTCCCGTTACCACAGCCGCTGTCTGCTGATCACCCAAATAGACAGCAATCTTGCGGATATTATCCTTGGCTTCAGGAATCTTTACCTTTTCAAAGAGATTGACTCTCTGGCTAGTGGTCCTCAGCTCCCTGTTCAGTAGTTTCACCTGCTGCTCGAGGGTAGCTATCAGAGCATCAAAGCGTGAGACATCACGAAGACTCTCTAGCGCCTGGTCAACCCAAAGAGGATAGTCATCAAGGTCATAGCTGATAGGCTGAAAGGAAAGCTCCTTGAATATGGGGATGGATACCCCTGCGATATTCCCTACTGAGCGCTCCACCCTATCGATCTTGATCAAATTATCAAGGTCAAGTTCATCAGTAAAAACAGTATTTTCATGAAAGACGGCTATCCACACCTGCATCGCCAAAACCAGTTTTTTCTGCTTTTGCCGCATCTCTGCAACTTCAGTCTCTATCTTTCGGATGACCATCTGCAACTGTTGTTTCTTCAGTTGCAAGGTCGGCAGATAACGCTGATACTGCTTGAGGCGATCCTTCTGCTGTTTCTGCTCGTTTTTCGTCAGTTTGACGGCCATCGTTCCCCCTTAGTCAACCGACTTGTCCGGCCAACGGTTGAGAATAAGATCGCTCTTCAATCCTGTCTCATTCGGTTCAAAACACTCGGCTAGAATCTCCCAGCCCAAATCCAAGGCCTGTTCAAGAGGGATGTTGACACTGAGGTCCATCAGCTTGTTCTCAAACAGGGTTCCATACTTCAGCAGTTTCTCGTCCCACTCAGTCATCATGAAGCCCATGGACTTCTTCTCAACTGATTCCTTGTAGGAAGCAAACAGCTTGATCATACCATCCATGAGGGCACGGTGGTCATCACGGGTATCCTTGTTGACCTGCTGCTTCAAACGAGAAAGGGAACCAAAAGGCTCGATCCTTCCACCCTTGAGGTAGTACTGGCCTTCGGTGATATACCCGGTATTGTCAGGAACAGGATGGGTCACGTCGTCCCCTGGCATGGTGGTGACAGCAAGGATGGTCAGAGATCCGGCCCCTTCAAAGTCAACAGCCTTCTCATAGCGGGAAGCGAGGGAGCTGTAGAGGTCACCAGGATATCCGCGGTTGGAAGGAACCTGGTCCATGGTAATGGCCATCTCCTTCATGGAGTCGGCAAAGTTTGTCATGTCGGTAAGCAAGACCAGGACCTTCTTGCCGTCGAGGGCAAACTTCTCTGCTACGGCCAATGCCATATCAGGGACAAGCATACACTCTACGGTGGGGTCGCTCGCTGTATGGACAAACATGATCGTCCTACTCATGGCGCCACTCTTTTCCAAGGTGTCCTTGAAGAAGAGATAGTCGTCAAACTTCAGTCCCATGCCCCCAAGGATGATCAGATCAACCTCAGCCTGCATGGCAATACGTGCCAACAAGGGGTTGTAGGGCTCACCACTTACCGAGAAGATCGGAAGTTTCTGACTCTCAACTAAGGTATTGAACACGTCGATCATCGGAATACCGGTACGGATCATGTTCCGAGGGATAATTCTCTTGGCAGGGTTAACTGCAGGACCACCGATGTCGATCATGTTCTCAGTCAGGGAAGGACCCTTATCACGGGGTTTTCCCGTACCATCGAATACACGACCGAGCAGGTTCTCACTGTAGGAGACCCGCATGGGGACCCCTAGAAAGCGAATCTGGTCTCCGGTGGAAACACCTTGTGCCCCTGCAAATATCTGCAAGGAGACCAGGTCTCTGTCAAGCTTGATGACGTTGGCAAAACTGTCGCCACGAGAAGAACTCACTATGGCTAGGTCGCCGTTGCTGACCCCTTCTGCACGAACAGTTATGACGTTTCCTACGATTGATTCTATCTTTGAATATACTTTTTGCATCATCTACCCCTTACATCAACTTCTCGGCAACAGCGTCAAACTGTACGAACTTGCCCTTATAGAGTTTCTTTATCTCACCCTCTATCTGGGTGAAGCGCTCACTCTTGAACTCGACGTTATTCCAATCAAGGAAATTCTGTCTGACCGTGTTGAAGAAGGAACGAACCTGTTTCTTATTCTCAAGCTCATAGGTGGCTGCAAGGACGGCAAACAGGAGTTCAAACACATGCTTTTGCCTCTCTACAGGAACGGATGAGTCTACAGGATCAAAGGAGTTCTGTTGCAGATAGCAAGCATCGATGAGCTCGCTCTTCTGGTAGACAACATAGTCGGCGATGGAAGTGCCTTCCTCACCAACAACCTTCATCATCTGGCTAATCTCTCCACCTCTGAAGAGTATTGAACGGGCATACTCCACCTTGTTGGCAGCAATGATACCCACGTACTTGGACCAGGACCCAAGCGGGTCAATGGCAGGATACTTACGGGCATCACTACGTTCACGGCTCAGGCCATGGAAAGCTCCGACAACCTTCAGGGTTGCCTGGGTTACAGGCTCCTCAAAGTTTCCTCCGGCAGGACTGACTGTTCCGCCGATGGTAACAGAGCCGATCCTTCCATCCTTAAGCCGAACTTTTCCTGCACGCTCATAGAACTCAGCAATGCGGCTTTCAAGGTATGCTGGGAAGGCCTCTTCACCAGGGATCTCCTCAAGACGACCACTCATCTCACGCATTGCCTGAGCCCAACGTGAAGTCGAGTCGGCAAGCAGGAGTACGTTCAAGCCCATCTGGCGGTAGTATTCAGCCATGGTAACTGCGGTATATACCGAAGCTTCACGGCTTGCTACCGGCATGGAGGAGGTGTTACAGATAATGATGGTTCTTTCCATAAGGGAGCGGCCGGTTTTGGGGTCGATCAGTTCGGGGAACTCCTTGAGTACCTCGACGACCTCTCCCGCACGCTCGCCACAGGCTGCGATGATGACAATGTCAACATCGGCATTACGGCTGGTCATATGCTGGAGAACTGTCTTGCCTGCACCAAAAGGGCCTGGAGTACAGTAGGTACCACCCTTTGCCACGGGCAAAAAGGTATCAATGCTCCTGATCTTGGTGACCAGTGTCTCATCGGGGCGCAAGCGCTCTTCATACTTCATGATGGCGCGTTTGACAGGCCAGGTGAAGACCATGCTCAATTCACGCTTGTTACCTTTGGGATCCTCGACTGTTGCAATGTTCTCACGAACATTGTAGGTGCCCTTCTTCTTGATAGCCGTGACTTTCCAGTCAATTTCAGCGAAGGAGAAAGGAAGCATGATCTCATGGGTGAACAACCCTTCAGGGACAGTACCAAAGTTATCAGCAGGCCTGAGCACATCGCCGACCTTAGCTAAAGGGGTAAACTCCCAATCCTGGTTGGGAATGGGGTCGAGGTAGACTCCCCTTTGCAGGAAGAAGCCACATTGTTCAGCCAGTTTGGGTAGGGGGTTCTGCAGACCATCATAAATCTGCTGTAACAGACCGGGTCCCAGCTCTACACTGAGCATCTCATGGGTAAACTCAACAGCATCCCCCACACTCAGGCCCTCAGTCATCTCGAATATCTGCATCGATGCAACATTCTTGTTGATCTTGATGACTTCGCCCTTGAGCTTGACATCCCCTAGGAGGATGTAACCAACTTCGTTCTTTGAGATGGCGCTGTCAAACTCTACAGAAACCATATTACCGTTGACGCCAATAACACGTCCACTTGTATTTGCCATATCCAACTCCACTACGTATTAGCTATTTCTGACTGTAAATTGGAGAAGAGGCGCTTGAATTCAACATTGCCCTCCTCCTTGGTAAAGAGACCCTTGCGCTCCAAAAGCTGCAGCTTTACAGCATAAGCAAGCAAAGCCTCCACATCGAAGTAGTGCAAGGCTACCGCCTCATCAAGATAATTCCATTTGAGGGAGAGCAAGGAAAGTTCTGCATCCAAGGCGTTCTCATTAGAGAGCGCCTGCCTAACTGCCTCACTTATGCGAAATTCCTTTTCCCCATCATTGCGGTATTTGGGTACTGAAAGACCGAGCTTCTTACTCCGTTGGTCATTCAGCTCCCTTTTCACCATCGAAGCGAACTGTTGCCACTTCTTGAGAAAAGGATGGGAAGAATGTCTGCCTGAAAGGGCAGATGCTATCGTCTGGTAATCACGATCGCTTACTTGGCTCCTACATTGCTCGAGGAAAGAGACCGTATCAAACGGGCTTGATCCTTCGTAACGCAACAAGGGCAGCGTCGCTACCAGATAGTAATAGGAAGCCATCTCTGCTCCTTACTTCGCTTGTGCGAAGACAATATCGGCAATGGCTGAAGAGAGAAACGGAGCCATGAGGTTGGCAGTCTCTTCTGCACTGAAGTCGTAAAAACCGGATCCGTCTTTTTCGGCGATGCGGAAACCATTCTGCACCTTATCCACTGCCTTTATTTCCAATCCACCCTTGATCTTCTCGCTGAGGGAGCTCTTCAGGGAAGAGGCAAGCTTCTTGTAATCCTTCTCGTTGAGCTGGACTTCGGTATTCTTACTCTCACTGAGCTCTTTGACAGCAGAGGAGACAAGAGCTACCAATGCTTCTGAGCTGTAGGCCTTCTCAAGCTTCTCTACAAGCAGGTTGTCAAGCTGTTTCTGGATAGCCTTCTTCAAGGAGAGCTGTACATCCCTACTTGCCTGTTGGAGACTTGCACGTGCACTCTGGTCTCGTACATCAATTTCTTTCTGTGCATCTTCAATAAGTTTGGAAGCACGTTTGCGCCCCTGGGAGACAATCTCGTCAGCCTGGTCTTTAGCATCAGAGATAATCTGTGCCGCCTCTTTCTGGGCTACTTCAATGCCATCCTTGCGGATGGAAGCAACCAAATCCTGAATTTGTTGAGCCATCTGAATTCCTACCTTGTAATAATGCAATATGATAAAGGATTCTCCATAAATAAGCAACAAACGAAAAATCCCAG
>CAYXYD010000105.1:0-9144 GCA_964469205.1 uncultured Sphaerochaeta sp.
CAATACCAAGAATATCCTTATTTCCCAAGATTGCTGGAATTACTTCTGTTTGAATGGGATAGGGTGTTGTTATGTTCGCTCGCTCTAAAGTAGCAAAAAGAGATTCTGAGATCCCCAAAGAAATAAATGACATATGCGCTTGATCCTTTTTATACTACTTGTTTGGCTGTATAGTTAACCTTAAGAATCATACGCTATTGCCTCTTGAGAGTACAGAGGCACTTGGATTGTGAAAAGTAACGCATAAACCTCTCAAGTTTACCTTTTAAGGATTAGAGACGGGTGAACAGCTTGTAGCCGCCATTATTGACCGCGTAATTCATTATGAACACTTGCTTGATACAGAGTCGAAGGAATAGAGTGTGCGCAGTAGAATAGGTTTACAGGATTACAGATGTTTTTCTTTCTAACACCATGATAGGCCCCCCTAGAGTGTTACACTCTTAGGAACAAGCATCCCAACCTAGGGGACACCAAAAAACTCTGCTGCCCCTCAAACTGGATGACAGCATCACTTTAATCAGAGAAGAAAGCGAATTTCATGCCGGTTCCCGCAGTATTGAAAGAACTGGGGAAGATTGAGATGGTGAGGCAGCCAGACTGTGTCTACCGTCTGGACCATGCGGGGAGCGCAACCAAAAGGTATTGATTTACCGAGAAACTTAGTGCCAATTCTGCTACAATAGAGTCATTATCACCATAAAGTTGTCTGCCCTTTTAGATGGATTATCTAAAAAGTTTGTATTTTGTTGAGAGGAAAGGAGATTGTTTATGCAATATCGAGAAATTGGTAAAACAGGATACAAGGCTGGTATTATTGGACTTGGCTGCGAATATTTGGACAAAAAGCCTTACGAACAAGTAAAAGAAACAATTGATACAGCACTCGAAAGCAATATCAACCTACTGGATGTGTTTATGCCAGGAAAGGAAGTTCGCGAAAATATTGCCAAAGCGCTTGGCACACGCCGTAAGGATGTGATGATTCAAGGACATATTGGCTCAACCAATCTCAATCAGCAATATGACATTTCACGTGATCTTCCTACGGTAAAGCGTTTCTTTGAGGATCTTCTGCGAATCTTTGGATACATCGATTTTGGCATGATGTTTTTCATTGATTCAGAGGATGATTATAAAGGGGTTTTCGAAACTGGATTTGCTGATTATGTACTCAAACTCAAACAGAATGGTGATATTCGTCACATCGGCTTTAGTTCACATAATCCTCACACAGCGATTCGTGTCATCAACACAGGAATTCCAGAATTGATGCTGTTTAGTATCAATCCTGCCTTTGACATGTTGCCCTCTAGTGAATATGTGTTCGATCATTTCGACAAGGGCTTTGGAATAGAGTTGTTCCGAGGCATCGATCCCAAACGCGCCGAACTATACAAACTGTGCGAACAGAAGAAGATCGGTATTACCGTCATGAAGACCCTTGGCGCTGGAAAACTGATATCTCCGGAACACACGCCGTTTGAAAAACCACTGACGGTACAGCAGTGTATTCACTATGCTCTGACGCGTCCTGCTGTTTCAAGTGTGATGATGGGCTGTCAGTCCAGAAACGAAGTGCTAGATGCAATTCGCTACTTGGACATGAGTGACGAAGAACGTGATTATGCCGGGGCACTAGGCTCACTGCGTAACGACTTCTGGGGTAATTGTGTTTATTGCAGTCACTGTCAGCCTTGCCCGGTGGGGATTGACATAGCTACTGTTAATAAGTATTTAGATATTGCGCGACTAGACCCTAAAGATGTGCCGGCAATGACGCGCTCGCACTATCGAGGATTGATAGCCTCTGGTAAAGAATGTATCGCATGCGGCAGTTGTGAAGAACGCTGCCCCTTTGGCGTGCCAGTGATTAAAAACATGTCAGAGGCAGAACAGTTACTTCGCTAAAATAGCTGAATCCCTTCGAAATCATCATCTATCGAATTGAGTACTGGACACAGGGGTTTGATGCAATCTTCTGTGTCCAGTTTATATTTTCCAAATAGGCTCACTTTAGAAATCTACTGAGAAAAATATAGCACCTGCTACAGATTCAAATTATTTCAAAATCAGATTGAGGGACTGATGTATTATAATGTTTGGCTAAATCAGAGAATGATGTAGAGAACCAGTTGTATTCAGATATTGCAAAAATATCTCAAGATGCATGATTCTCAATAATTTCAAAAATTTTGGCACGATTTGCTAAAAACCTACAGATTTTTTACATGCTTATGATGAAATACAGAAAAGATATGCTTCACAAATCACGATTGTTGAAACAAATACAGTAATTCTCACAAGCTATGAATAGTAGTTGAGTTCTTTTAGAAACTCACAATTGGGACACGATGCTACTTATGGCAGATTCAACCCTTCCATAGCTCACAAGCTCCTGCTCCAAGCGGAGGTTCTCTTGAATCCTACCGGATACGAGTTCCTGATAGAGAGTTGCTTCCTTTGCTTCCAGATGGTGCAATACACCCGTGAATGGCTTGGGTTCTCGGACCCAAGAGGATTTGTGCTCCAAAAGTGTACCCCTATCCATCAGGAAAGACCTCGTGTGAGGAAAAAGAGCACGAAACTGGGCGAGAATGGCAAATCCATGGGTGTCGATATCACCCCAATACCATACATCGATCCTATGAAGCCATGTACACTCTGTAAGATGGGCAAAGTTATACCCCCTGCCAAAGATGACCAAGCTCTTCTCTGCAAGCGGGAGTGTGAGCGCACAGATATCATTCTCGACAACGAAGACCCGTTCTATAGGCATGTCTTCCCCTGGTTTGAACAGCTCACAGAACTGCTTGGAGGATACAGAAATATCATCGCACCCCCTGTAGCCCAAATTGGAATCAAGAAGTCTGAATCTGACAAGTTCCGGTTTACCTAAAAACCCATACCGTCTCTCGAACTGTGAGATGCCCCTATAGCAGTCATCTACCATACCCTCTCCTAAGGTAAGATCAAGCCATTGAGAGAGAAGTCCCATATGCTTCTCTGTGAACTTAGTATCGATTCCAGGCAGGTCTATCTGCCGTAGGTAAATCCCAGGTCTTGGATGGTCTGTCATCCACTGCCACAGAAGGAGGAGCCTATCAAGGTCCGAAGCAACCTCAAGGAGCCTGATCGGATAGCGCATAGCCCAAGAAAAGAGCCTATCATCCCTCTTCTCTAATAGCTCTGTCAGAGTGATGAAAGCCTCCCATTCACTTCTCTTGCCAAGTAAGGTGGCAAGCTCCTGAGGGCTCTCAAAAAGCAGCGAAAAGGGGATATTGTGCCTGCCTAGCAGGCGATGGTTGACCTCCTTATACCTCAGAAAAGGAGAGAGCTTGGCATGGTTGTTGAAACGCCTGATCCAAGCATCTACGGCACCAAAATCCTCGGTCATTTGTTTCGAGGAGATAGGAGAAAGTCTATACTCATAGGGAAAACAGCTTGTATGGTTTTTATAGAAGGAGCCGCGTTCCCACTCTGTCAGTAGCTTCTTGTACACTTCCTGTGGTGAAGTCATCGCAGATGTTTCTCCTTCTCTAGCGTATATTCCTCAATGGAGAAAGTACGTAATACTGATTCCTTTCCAGCAGGGTTGTGGACGAAACCCACTGAAGATACATACGGTTCTATGATATGGATCTTCTGTAGCGGTGTCACGATCAGGAGCTGCAAGTTGAGCTTCTTGAAAAGGTCCAGTCCATACTGTGCCGATTCATCAGAGCCTCTACCAAAAGCTTCATCAATAACGACAAAGCGAAAGGAACGAGAACGCACCTCCCCCCATTCAAGACCGAACTGGTAGGCTAAAGATGCCCCAAGGACGGTATAGGCCAGCTTCTCCTTCTGTCCTCCAGACTTTCCCCCTGAATCGGTATAGTGCTCATACTCTTCATCATCCTCTCGCCACCTCTCTGAGGCTGCGAAGGCGAACCAGTTCCTCACATCCGTCACCTTATCCTTCCAGCGTTTATCAATGTCAGAGTAACCTTCTCGTCCTTTGAAGCGGTTTATCAGGGCTTTGACCTGCAGGAACTTTGTCTCGCTATACTGCTGGTCTGCCTGACCGCCTAAAGAGCCTTCAATACAGGACTTGAGGTCTTGTTTGAAGGTTCGGATCTCCACATCATTCGTGTTCATTGCCTCAAGGAGTATATAGCGGTCCTTGTTGTAGTCGATCTCACGAAGGGACTTGTTAATCTGATCCACACGTTCCTTGATCTGCTGATACTCCTTGTGAAGTCGAGCCTGAAAACCAGCAATTTCTCGGATTGTATTCTCATTGAGCAGGACCTTGAACTGTTCTTCAAACTTTGGGAGGTTTCCACTGACGAGTTCTCGCAAAATCCTACGATACTCGTTGCCCGCCTCGAGGGACGGGTCCATCTCGCGGGTCTCAGTGGGGTATTCACGGTTAAAGTCTCCCATCACTGATATGATGGAGTCACGCAATCTATCAAGTCGTTTTTTGGCAGCATCTATCTCAGATTGTATCTTATCTCGGAAGGAACGCTCTGCAGTATCACAGTTCTCAAGAGAGAGTTTTTTTTGCCCGACATAGATAGGGAGTAAGGGGTCTATAATGGCACATACCTTCTCAATTGTTTTGGGGCTTTGCAGAAGAAGCTGTTCCAAACTAGGTACCATCTTACGAAAAGATTCTATCTTATTTTCGACATTGCCTATCTTTTTCAATAGTTCAGAATATTGCTCTTTTTCACTGCTAAGCTTTGCTTCAATTTGGGTGAGCCTTTCCTGAAGGTTCTCTAACATATCAGCGTGGCTTTCAATCAGTTCTTTTACTGCGTGTATATCAGACTTTACCTCCTCTATCCTCTCGGCAAGACTCATCCAGTCGAGCTCCTCGTATACCGTATAGTTCATCAGCCTTTTAAGGTCATGAATTTGCAGTTCGAGATGGTCTTGCTTAGTTTTAATCGCTGAAAGCTTGGAATCTATCCCCTGTATGGACAGATCCTTCTGGCTCTTCAGCCGTTCCAGCTCAGTCATTTTAGAGGTGTTGATCCAACCAAGCACATAGCGTCTTCTGTCTGAGATAGCGAACCGGTCATCCTTTTCATGGTGAATGAAACTTCCCTTGATCTGGCCTGAACGGGTAAGGGCCCTACTTACTCGTCTGAACTGCTCAAGATCCTCACAGCAGACTAGGTCCCCATACCTATGGAAGAGTTCCTTTTCAAGCCAGGAGGAGTAGCTACTTTCGCCCTTAATGATGAGCTTGTCGATGATTGAGCCTGAAAGAACCCTTTCAGGTTTTGTCTGGTCCTTATCAGTCACCCGATAGTAGACAAGCCTCCCCTTAAGGTGGGTCGAGTCGACCCATTGGGTAATTTTTGCATACAGGGAATCAGGGATTAGGAGGGTCAGTGCAAAGGATCGCATCACCCTCTCTATTGCACCTTCCCATCCTGTCTGCTCTGGCCGGACAGCGAGGAGTTCACCAATGAATGGGAGTGAGGACTCTTCTAACGAGAGTTCGGAGCAGAGCTGTCGTCTGATTTCGATCTGCTTCCCGTCAATGTTACTTTTTCTTCCTTTGAGGGAGCTTATCTCATCTTCAATTACAACGAGCTCTTGTCTTTGATTGCGAATCTTGTAATCGAGCTCTGACTTGGTGCTTTCAATCTCGTTGCGTTCTTCAAGCACTGTTATCATCTGTTCACGAGAGGCCACCTGGTTGTCAATAAACTGATCAATGCCCATAAGGTGTGATAGCCCAAGTCTTTCAGCGATTACCTCGTACTCCTCAGCCCTTCTTACCCTGGAGTTTTTCTCCTTTTCCAGCATCTCTTTTTTACTGTACAGGAGCTCAAGGCGACTTCCTCCCGTATCAGCGATCGATTGTTTTATCTCATCCCGATCACCTTGTAAGGAAGTGATACGATTATTGGAATTCTCTAGCAGCTGATTCTGTGTATGCTGTAGGGCTAGGTTCTTATCGAGCTGCTCTAGACATAGACATCTCTTATACTCTGCAAAGTAGTACTTCAGGTCATCCCGTATCTCAGCCTTATCACGTACTTCCTGATCGACCGATTGGTAGTGATCAAGGTTGGTTACAAGAGGAGAGAGGACATGTATCTGCTTTTTAGCTCGTAGGATCGCATTGTGTGCCCGATCTAAATCCTCAAAGTGATGTATCAGGTTGTCTATAGGGGTGATAGCATCGAAGGGCTCTAGCATATGGTCTTGAACGAAGGAGGTTAGGTTTCCTACCGTCTTTAGGGATACAGTCTGATGAAAGAGATCCAGGGCCTGTTCGTTTTTCAACCCAAAGCGCCGGCGGAAGGCTGCGCCATATTCAGGAAAGCTGGTATAGATCTCTATGAGATTATCTTTCTTGAGACGCCTTTTGAGGGCTGACAGTTCATTGCCAAAATCGGAAAGATCATTTTGGATAGAGAGAAGTCTATCAGCTACAATGAAGAACCTGTCTGGCTGGCCACTGGAATCTTTCTGGAAGAAAACCTGGGCTAGGGAGACAGTTTGCGAGAGCACTTTGTTCGTAAAGACTCCGAGGATGACTGAATGTGTGGTTCCTGCCTCCCTGAGTGGGACAGGCTTGGTGGCATACCCACCTTCGCTGCGTTCAGACTTATAGTAGCCCATGACGTAGGATCTCAAAGAGCGTTCTTTGAAGTCTGCTCCGGCGGCTTTGTTATAGGCTACCCGCTGGGAAGGAACAAGCAACGTCGTGATCGCATCAACGAGAGTCGATTTCCCTGAGCCGATATCACCGGTAAGGAGGCTGTTTTTGCCCCCCAGAGTTAGGGTGACAATCTTGTTGTGAAATGTCCCCCAATTATAGACTTGGACCTCAGAGAGCCTGAAACCTGCAGAACTATCATCCTCGCCAAATTCAAAAAATCCATCAGGCATCAGTATCTCCTTGTTCATCAGATTCTGAACCGTGAGCCAGATACTCTTCTAATTTTACATCGAAATCATGTAACCACTGGGCATCAATATATGCTTTGAGAATCCTCTTGACTTCGAATTTCTCCTTCTTCGCATCCAGGAATCTGATGAACCCCAGGTCATTGATACGCTGTAAATGGGCATCCATCCGTTTAAGGACCTTGACTTCGTTGGTGGAGGTTGGAAAATAGGATGATACCGTGTCTGTGAACTCCCCGACCTCGATGATAAGCCGAGGTTCACTTGAGTAGGTATCGTGCTCTGTCAGTTTCCTTCGTAGCATGGCTAGAAGAAGACTGACAGGATAGGAGAGAGGTCTTCGTGCCATAATACGTGGCAGAGAGGGATCACCCTCTTCCTGCTCTTTACTCTTAAGGTAGGCAAAACCATCACTGTCCTAAAATCCGCATTATTTTACAGTATACAGCTTAGCTCGTTTTGACTGTATCTATACATTTTTCCCATCCTCCACAAGGTCGTGTCCAAAGGTCGCATATATCTCTTTTTGCTGTTTGGTCGGTGCCTTGAGCAGTCTGAAACCTTCGGGAATGGTCTTGATCCTTACGTTCGCCATCCTTTTCATCGCTTTGTCCAAAGGCAGGTGATGGCCATCAAGCAGCGGTCTCAAGTCATTGGACAGTTTGGCCCGCAAGATCTGGGCGATGAAAAGCATGAAGATCTTCCCGTCGACCGCAGTATCTGAGTGTACCCGGATCCTGTTTGCATCAAGATAGATCTTCAGCTGGTAGAACAGCTTCTCATCCGCATCCTTGGTCCTATAGTAGTAGAGTATGTCTGTAGCACTCATCCCGGCATCATTGGTGAATATGAAGAAAAATCCCGCGTATCTTGTTTCCTCGTTGATCGCGGTATAGTTGCGCTTCCAGACCAATATGTTTCCCTCGTTCATCGAGAGGGTAAAGTACTTGGCATACCTTGTAAGCTTGGGGCCCTTGGGCATTCTCTTCAGTCCTGAGAGTTCCTTTTCAAGCCTTGTCAGCTTTTCGCTCAAGGTCTGTGTCTCCAGGGTATGCATCTGCTGGTTGAACCCGACAAGCATCCGTCCCCTGACCCCATACAGCTCATAGGGGGTGAATGTACCGAACTCGCCCTTGCAACTCAGCATGTTCTCCATGAGTGTCAGCTCATTCTTGTCCACACTTGCCGCAAGTTCAATCGCCAGCTCCCTGTATCCGGGGACTCCCACAGTAAATGACCTTGTGTGCTTTTCCAGTTGGGGGAAGCATTTGGGGTCACAAAAGCCTCCATCCATAAACACCTTGATGTCTTCCAAACCCATGGACTTGGCAAGTCCGAGCATATAGGGCAGCTCAGTCTTGTCCGGTACGCTTCCTTCATAGCAGACATAGGTCAGCGGCATCTTTGTGCTTTCACTGCAGAACATGCCAAGATTTAGCTGCGGGAGTTTCTCATGGTCCCTGTTGTATCCATATTCCACGGAGACTATGAGATTCGAGTAGCTGGACAAGGATGTGACATCGTAGCAGATTATCTGATCCTTCCCTGCCGTTTCCGCCCATTCTTTCTTGAAATTGCCTACAGCCGAGACATCCTTTCCAACTGCATTGAAGAGCCTGCTTGAACTCTGGCTGGTAATGAGAGGCCCTGCATAGGGCATGTATGCCGTTTCCATCCAGTCGTCGATATCATTCATGGTAGAGGTTTCATTACCGATGCAGTAAATTGCACAAGCCAATAGTTTGTAGACTGTATCATCCTGGAAGTACTTTTTGAGCAACTTCACTACGCCTAGGTCGGTAAGGACATGGTAGCAGAGGCTGGTATATCCGAAAGACAGGACATCTTCAGCAAAAAGCCTGGGTTCGAGGCTGTTGAGCTCAAAGTAGTTGTCATTGGGAATCAGCAGGTCCTTTTCCTCATCAAGAACCCCGATGGCCTTCGACTTGTGACCGGCCTTCCCGTTTTCATTGGACCTGTAGTGGCCGGTATATTGGTAGATGTAGGTCTTGGTCTTTTGCTTGTTCCTGAAGGTACCTTTCGGGATTTCAAACCGTTCCTTTTTGTAGATTGACATGCTTGCCCCCTGTATACTATAGTCTACAGTATACAGAGTAAAAAAGCAAGATTTATCTTTCTCAAACATCGAAAAACACCGTAAAATGAACGATTTTACGGTGCGAACATAGGAATTTATGTATACTGTAATTTTAGAGGGATTTTAGG
>CAYXYD010000106.1:0-9071 GCA_964469205.1 uncultured Sphaerochaeta sp.
ATCCTGACACTCCAGCACCTTCTCGGGCACGAATCCCTCTCCACCACCGAGAAATATTTGCCCATCAGCTATGTCGACACCACAAACACGATGGGTCCCTCAGAGATTTGTGACATGCTCTGGGAGCAGTACAAGGCACGCCATGTTGTCAAGAAAACACTTTGAGGTGCAGGACATCCTGACGCACTCGTTCGACAGCTTCAGGCTCGGCCATCCGCTGGACAAGGACCAGTACAAGGCCGTAAACGCCATCCTTCGCTGCAGGACTGCAGCGTTGGGTGGTCATAAGGACTCTTGTGACTGCGGGTTCTCGCGCATCAGCTACAACAGCTGCCGTTGCCGCTGCTGTCCCAAGTGCGGAGCCATGAAGAGGGAGTCCTGGATTGAGGGCAGGCTCGGGTGCATATTGGAGGTGAGTCATTTTCATGCCGTCTTCACTTTTCCAGACGCTTTGAACCCAGTGGCCCTGGCCAACAAGAAAGTGTTCTACGCCCTGCTCTTCAAGGCAGCCGCACAGACAGTGAAGGCCCTCGCTGCCGATAAGAAGCTCCTTGGGGCGTTGCCAGGGATGACGGCGGTGTTGCATACCTGGGGTAGGGACCTCGTGTTCCACCCACACATACACATGATCATCACCGGAGGCGGGTATTCGGATATGGGATGGGTCGCTAGCAGCAAGAAGTTCTTCCTGCCGGTAAAGGCCATGGCTAAGATGTTCAGGGGTCTGCTTGTATCATTGCTGCGCAAGGCCTTCAACTCAGGGGCCATTGTGTTCGCTAAAGATGAGTTCGACACTTGTATTGATGAGGCCATGGGGAAAAAATGGGTTGTCTACTGCAAGAAGCCCTTCAAGGGTTCAGAAGGGGTGTTCAGGTATCTGGGAAGCTACACCCATAGGACCGCCATTACCAACAACCGCATTGTCGAGGTGACCTCAGAGAAGACTACCTTCAGGTACAAGGACTATAAGGACGAGGGCAGGAAGAAGCTCATGACTTTGGATAACGAGGAGTTCATCAGGAGGTTCCTGCTGCATGTGCCTCCCTGCGGCTTCACGAGAATCCGCCATTATGGGATCTACGCATCTGCATGCAAGAAGACCAAGCTTGCCAAGTGCAAGGTATGGACCAAGACACGAAAAAGGATCCTGAAGAAGGAGACCATGCAGGAGACAGTATTGAGGCTCTTCAAGATCAACATTTCAGTCTGTCCTAAATGTGGAAGACCGCTCTCAATCAGCATCTTTCCACCGGACGGTCATCCATAAAAACAAAACAGCATATCCGTTGTAAGATAGCCCCTCTACACTGCCTGGGGGTAAGGGGGTCTGTTGCCAAAAAGGCCTTTCCATGGTAGAAAAGACAAGTCTGCCGGTTCTTCGGCACCTGATACGCACCCGATACCGAATTTTCGGGAAGAGTGGGAGCTTTGATTTCCCCATAGCAGCTAGGATTAGTTCAATGGCATTATTTCAAAAATTCTGTAACAAGGCTCGAACCCGCACGCGTGGATTTGAGCCTCAAGTCTGTGCATCGAACGAATTTTGGAAATGAATGCTAAGAATTATGGTAGGCCGTGAGATTAAAGAGAAGTTCCCTCGTATTCCTGTTAATAAAGGCAAGTTGGCCCTTTCCATTCGTAATATACAGGCAGGAAGAATGGTCAAGGATGTATCCTTGGACCTGTACCAAGGAGAAATCCTGGGTATCGCAGGGCTTATGGGTGCTGGCAGGACTGAGATGACCAGAGCCTTGTTTGGAGTAGACAAAAAGGAAAGCGGAGAGGTAGAGGTCGAAGGGGTGCTTGTGAAGATCACCTGCCCTGAAGATGCCATCGCAGCCGGTCTTGTGCTGGTTCCTGAGGATAGAAAGCGTGATGGCCTTTGTGTAAAACTCTCTGTAAGAGAGAATATTGTACTTCCCAATCTCGATATCATCTGTAACAAGGCGGGTGTCATCGATCGCAAGCGTGAACGTACCATGGTCAATAAGGCTGTCTCCGACCTGCAAATCAAGCTTCCGACCAGTGAGGTCAACGCCTCTTCCCTTTCTGGAGGAAACCAGCAAAAGGTTGTTGTCGGCAAGTGGCTTGCAAGAGACAGCAAGGTGGTTATTTTTGATGAACCTACAAGGGGTATTGATGTCGCCGCTAAGGTTGAGATCTATAACCTGATGAATGAGCTGAAACAGAATGGCATTGCAGTCATGTTTGTTTCCAGCAAAATGCCTGAGATCCTGGGGGTCTCAGACCGTATTCTGGTCATGTGTGACGGAAGGATCACCGGCGAGCTCGACCGCTCTGATGCCACCCAGGAAAAGATAATGGAATACGCAACCCAGTTTGAAAAGAAACTGGATGATCAGTTTTAATGGGGAAGGGATAATGAGCAGAGAATTTGAGAATCCATTTAAGAGAATGATGGCCATACGTGGCATAGGGCAGGTGCTGACAGTAACAGTTGGGCTCATAGTGCTTTATGTGGTGTTTGGCATAATGAATCCGGTATTTTTCTCTTCGAGAAATATTTCGAACCTCCTCAGACAGATAGCCCCGATACTCCTTATTGGCATTGGGCAGTCTTATGTCTTGATAACCGGTAATATCGACCTTTCCATAGGGTCTGTGGTAGGGATGAGTTGCATGATCAGCGCAACAATGATGACCAAGGGGGTAAATCCCTGGGTAGCAGTCATTGTTACCCTGATAATCTGTCTTGCTTTCGGTTTGGTAAACGGTCTATTAGTTTCTTTTGCAAAACTTCCTCCCTTCATTGCCATCTTGGGAACGATGACTATCGCCCGGGGTATCGCCCAGATATCGAACAACAACTACAACACTGACAGCATCGGTGAAGCAGCACAGGGGTTCAGGGACTTCTTCTATTATGGCAGGAGTTTTGGCCTGTACAATACCATTTGGATAGCAGCGGTGCTCTGGTTCATATTCAACTTCATCCTTATGCGAACGCGTAGCGGCAGGCATATCTATGCCATAGGATCGAATGTTGAAGCTGCCAGACTTAGCGGAGTCAATGTCATCAGTGCCACAAACAAGGCATACATGGTTTCAGCATTTGTCTCTGGTGTGGTAGGACTTATCACGAGTGCTACCACTGGCATGGGTACCATGGATGCAGGTAATAGTTATGAGCTGTATGCGGTTGCTGCTTCGGTAATCGGAGGAATCTCAACGTTGGGCGGCCAGGGATTGCTTTTCGGTACAGTCATTGGTGCTTCCATTTGGGGTGTATTGCAGAATGGTCTGCAGTTCGTAGGTGCTCCAGTAGCAATAAGAAATATTGTCATCGGGGTCATTGTAGTAGTTTCCGTCTTGCTGGATGTCATCGTACGTTCAGGAAAAGGCTTGAGAAAGAAACATATCGCTTCATCTGTTTAAATACTAACACTTAGGTGTAGTACATAGAAAAAGGAGTTCTGTTATGAAAAAGATTGCAATCGTACTGTGCGTACTCGTATTGGCGACTTCCCTGTTTGCTCAAGGGGCAAAGGAAGATTCTAGTTACAAGGTGTATCTGATTACTATGGACCAGCAGGATCAGCACTGGGTAAATGTGGACATAGGTGCTCAGAAGGCAGCTACCGAGCTTGGTGGTATCACATATAAGTGGCTTGCTCCTGACGTAAAGGATGATGCAAAGCAGATTGAAAGCATCAACAATGCTGTCGCTGGTGGTGCTGATGCTATCCTTCTCGCTGCAAACGGCCTAAATGCTGTTACTGGTGCTCTCAAGGAAGCAGAAAGTGCTGGTGTTAAGATTGTATATGTTGACTCTGCCGCTAACTTTCCAGCAGTGCAGACTCTTGCAACTGACAATACAGCAGCTGGTTCTACAGCTGGTAAGGAACTTCTCAAGGCCCTTAAGGGTAATGGCGTAACTTCCGGTAAGATCGGTATTATCGCCGTTACGAGTGCTACAGCTTCTACTGTTGCTCGTGAGGAAGGTTTCCGCAAGACTTTTGCAGGTTCTGGTTTCGAGCTTCTTGAGACCCAGTATAGTAATGGTGATGCTGCCCTTGCTAAGGACATGAGTGCTAACTTTATTACCCAGGGTGTTGTTGGTCTCTTTGGTTCTAACGAAGGCTCAACCGTAGGCGTTGGTAATGCTATTGCTGAGGCTGGTAATAAGGTTATCGGTGTTGGTTTTGACAAGTCCGATATGATCCTTTCCCTCATTAAGAATGGCCACCTTCTTTGTACTATGGCTCAGAATCCAGACGTCATGGGATATGAAGGTATGAAGACTGCTGTAAAGGCTCTGAAGGGCGAACCAGTTGGTGCTGCTTACTTTGACACTGGTGTTTCTGTCTTGACAAAGGCTACTCTCTAAGCCAATACCAGGAACACAGAAACATATAACTGATTAGAACAGTTGATACAAGAACAAGAGGGGATTGTCCTAATGAAGGATGGTCCCTTCTTGCTTTTTATATCTATTAAGAGTATATTAAGGATACTCCAAAGGATTATTCCTTCGGGGGTGTTTCGGTTTCGACTGGCGGAAGATCAGGTCAGTGGCTGCAAGCGGAGCGCCAACTCCCTAAACTAGCAAAAATTTTAACTGCCAAAAAAGAAGACAACGTCTTTTTCGAAGCAGAATACGCTCTCGCTGCGTAACAGCACGAGTGTGTACAGGTCCGATTGCTGCCGCTCTTAAGCACCGGTAACCTGTAAAAATAGGGGCTTACTCCCATCAGTGCCTACGGGTTGGGAGGAAAATTAAGTGGGATACGAAGGAAGGACGTCTTGTTGGTGTACCTGCCTACCTTCGGAAATAAAGAACATCGACTAAGCTTGTAGACGTCATTGGGTGGCACGTTAGGACGGGGGTTCGAATCCCCCCACCTCCAAAACACCGAAAGCCGGATTGCTCAGAAGAGTAGTCCGGCTTTTTTTTGTAAAAAGATTCAAGAGATTATCTAGTGTGATTTCTTCGGCTCAGATCAAAATCCTGTGGAATTTATATTTCTTATACGCATCTTACATACTTTGATTTGCAGCTACCTAAAGTTTTTTAAACTCATCTGCTATGGCTTCAAATAACTCATGTGATAACCCTGAGTCTTTCCACCCACTCATTTTATAGAGAGAGTCATGAAGAGAGAGGTCTTTTATGGTGAGGAGTACATTCTTATCGGGTTCAAACATTTCATTATTAGTATCGAGAGCAGTGAATGAAAGAGCCGCAAGATAGGCCCTACCGATATGATCCCATGGTGCATGCATGTTCTGTGCTTCAATGATAATCCCCATGAGCCTGTCATCAAAGCGGAGTTTCCTAGTAAGGTCTCGTCCTACTCGAAAGATGGTATCTCCTAGTGCTTTATTAGTGAACCGGCTGAGTAAGTCATCAATATGTTCGGTTAAGCTGGCTCGCGTGAATACAGCTGGATAGTGCTTAAGCAACACTTCACTTGATTGCATCATCGCCTTACGAACTAAGAGCACAACCTCTGTATCCTCTAACACATCGGCAATGAGAGGCTTGTCAGGGTGTCTGCTATAGCCAAGATATGCTGCTGTTGCGTGCCCTAGATTATGGATAAATAATTTCCTGTCCACATATGCATCTATTGGAGTTACTGGATAGAGGTCTGTGATATGGGGAATGGGTTGTAAAAACCCCTCCTTATCTACAATGAGTTCATTGTATGGTTCTGAACGTAGAGTCAATGGATCTCCTTTTTCTTGGATAGGGACCATCTTTCCAATGCTTGTTTCAACGAGTCCCACATAGGTTGTAAAAGGGAAACCAGTGGGTAGGTGGGAAAGAAGGAGGGAAGAGACAAAGGAGGAGGCATGATGGATATTTTCAGCTAGGATGATATCTATCGGCGTATCTGGCTTTTGCTTATGACGAGCGACAATGGCGAGAGCGAGTGAAGAGGCAATGTGTGGCCATACATTCTTTCCAACTGAGACTCCCATAAGTTCAGCTTGTGCAATAGCTTCATCAACCTTCTCTTGATCTCTTGCATCAAGGGCACACACCCCTTCAATAACAAGTTCCTTGATATCAGAGCCTGATACAAATTGGACCACATATGATGATGTCTCGTTCAAAGCATTGATGAGAGTAGTGTCTATATCGACAAAGGTGACGCCATACCCACTATTAGCAAATACTTGCCCTATAAAGGATCTTCCAATATTTCCAGCTCCCCATTGTACGAATTGCGGTTTCATTATACTTCTCCTACTGTTTCTAGATAGGCACTCACCACCGGTTGCAAGAGTGCAGCTTTTTCACCTGGTTTCTCTTCATAGAATGTACCACCATGGTAGGTACAGGTGAGCCCACCCGAAGAGGCTGCATAGGCGCAGATGTCTCTCATGTTGACTAATGATTTCTCTTTCTTCAAAAGATGTCTTGCAAGTGCAACGAGCACACCTCCAACAAAGTTATCACCACAGCCAGTAGTATCTTTTCTCATTGAAGGATCTTGTGCCATCAGATCATCCATATACGTACTTACGGGAAGGGAGGTGAGATCGCACTTGCTAATAATGGTTCCATTGGAATAGACGAGGATGTCCAGTGCCCCACGAGTGATGATAAGAGAAGAAACCCCATACGCAATAAGTCTCTTGGCAGCATCCAGTATCTCTGTTGCTCCACTAAGGCGGAGAGCTTCCTCTTCATCTGTGACAAGTAGATCTATATGCGTGTAGGATTCTTTACCGCCTAGGGGCCACGGTTCATTTGGGGCTCTCTTTTCATTACGAAAATCATAGACTGTCCCAACAACGGTTATGCATCCTTTCTCCTTAGCCTTTTTCAGTACGGTGAGAAGGCCATCATGGAGCCGTGGAACAAGGGCAGTTCCTCCCAACAACACTATATCTGCTTCATAGAAATCGACGGGGATATCATAGGGTCCATATTCTCCTGCGGCTCCCACTGTGTTGATAAAAGAGCGTTCTCCCTTTCCCTTGCGTTGGGTGGGGTCGTCGAACACATCTGTAGTTGCCGTTCTTTTATTTGGAACTATTTTAAGTTCACCCTTCAAAGGAGTTTTTGCAATTGCTTGATGAACATGTTTTGCTTGATTATCTTTTCCAACAGCTCCGTAGAAGGAAACTTCAACAGTATCAGATTGTAGTATTTGTGAGGCATGAACAAGTGCTACAACAGCAGGCCCTCCAAGGTTCTCAACATCAGGGAGTCTTGACTTGGTGAGGGCATTAAGAATCTCTTTGTAGGGCCGATTGGCAAACACTTCTATATCTTCACTAAAGACGAGCCCGCCTTCAATAAGACCTCCATCTCCTTTTGCGATACTCATAACTCTTGCAAAAGCTTCATCGTCATATGAAGAATTCTTATAGATAGAGTCAATCAAACAACAACCTGAACCAGTAATTCGCATAATCATTCCTCCAGTTTTTTACTTGTACAACTTTAAACGATTAGATTTGCATCAATTGAACAATTTCAACAAATCCTTTTATGGGCTTCATTATCCATTCCAAATTACTAGTAATTTGAAATATAAGTAGAGTAAGCTACGGTAGTTACTACTTATCTGAGAAATGCTTTTTGAGAAAATTTAAATTCTTAATTAGAATATAAATTTGCAAAAACTGTGATAATGCTAGTCCATTGCTTGATTTTTGTCAACCAAACTGTTATCAAGTTCATATTAGTTTGAAGGAGGTATATTGATGGAGAATGTTCGAAGAAAGACTTCAATGCAGGATATTGCAGATGTCCTTAATGTATCGAAAAATGCAATTTCACTTGCTCTAAACAACAAACCCGGAATTAGTGAAGAGCTAAGAAATAAGGTTGTTCAAACTGCCATATCTATGAATTATGGAGGGTATGGTAAGCTAACTTCAGCAATAGAAAATAATCTCATAGCAATTTGTGTCCCAAACGCTATTAATGGAGTTTCTCAATTCTATTCCCCGATATATTGGGCTGTCGAGCGAGAACTTGGTTCTTTTGGCTACAGATCACTTATAGCAAGCGTTACGAAGGAGATGGAAACATCCTTAATTCTTCCTGAGGTATTACATGAAAGAGGAGTGAAAGGTGTTATCATTATCGGTATTCTCTCAAAGGATTATGTATATAAATTATCTCAAGTTATTAATAATTTAGTATTAGTCGATAATTTTTATCTTGATCTCCCACTTAATTCTGTAATTACAGCAAACTTGGAGGGAGGGTATGAAGCAACTAAATTTCTTCTTCAACAAGGATGCAAAAAAATTGGGTTTGTTGGCCAAGGAAATCAATATAATGCTTATAGAGATAGGTGTGCTGGCTATAGATCAGCCCTTTCAAGTTTTGGCTTAACTGTTGATGAATCTATAATATATACGGATGATAATTTATTTATTCCTTCTATAGATTTTTCTTCAATTGTACAAGAAATTAAAGAAAAGCATCTTGATGCTGTATTTTGTGCGTCTGACCGCCTAGCAATTCAATTAATAGGTATACTACAAAAAAATAATATTAGTATTCCTTCAGATATTTCAATTATTGGATTTGATGATACTGAGAACTCAGATATTGTGAGTCCTCCCCTAACAACGATGCGCGTGCCTCGGAAAAAAATGGGTAAAGTCGCAGCTAAATTACTCATTGAACAATTTAGTGCACGTTCTAAAATGTCCTCAGCAATTTCAATATATCCACGACTTATTGAACGGAAATCCGTATATGTTAAGACTCAATCATAAATCTTGTGGGTTTTGTTAGCTATAGGATATTTGACATAGTTTGTCATATTGATACTAAAAAGCTTAAGGCAGAAGCAATCGTCGTCGGAATCGTTATAGCTCTGTTTTATAATCGCTATTTTCTTTTGCACCTTTTTAAGCCCAGGTTATGGGTACTGTTATTGATTGACCTTCAGTACTGGAGTGATCATAGATGCTTGTATTTATTTATTACATAATAAAAATCAATTATTACATGATAAAAATCAATTAAAACTTGACAAATGTAAATTTATGTCTTACGATTAATGAGTTAGGTGATTAAATCATTACTAACAAAAAATAAAGAGGAGTGTTCGAATGAAAAGAAAAATTGCTCT
>CAYXYD010000107.1:0-8991 GCA_964469205.1 uncultured Sphaerochaeta sp.
CGATGTTCGGAGCAACCATCCTCGTTCCGATCCTTACCGGGTTGAGTCCCAGTACAGCCTTGTTTACTGCGGGAACAGGGACGCTGATATATATTGTCATCACCAAGGCTAAGGTCCCTGCCTTTCTAGGCTCCTCCTTTGCCTTTATCCCAGCGCTCATAGCAATATCCTCCTCCTATGGAATGGCCTATGCGATGGGAGGTGCTTTTGTCTCAGGTATCTTTTATACGATAGTAGCATTCATCATCAAGAAGAGTGGACACGCATGGCTAGGTAAAGCTCTGCCTCCTGTGGTCATTGGATCGGTCATCATTGTCATCGGGCTCAACCTTGCCCCCACTGCCATGGGCATGGCAATGAACGATGCAAGTGGGAACTACAGCCTCATTCTGCTTACCATAGCTTGTGTGACCTTGGCTATGACCATTGTGATGAACCTCTTTGCAAAAGGGTTCTTCAGCATCATCCCTCTCTTGGTTGGCCTTCTGACTGGGTACTTTTTTACACTGGTTATGGGTATGATCTCCCCTTCCTTTGCCTTGATAAGCTTTGAAGGCGTTAGGGCAGCTGCCTGGTTTGGCCTTCCTACCTTTGCAGTTCCCAAGTTCAACTTGGTAGCAAGTGTAACCTTCATCATCGTATCCTTGGCTACCATCTGTGAGCATCTTGGCGATACCCTGACCATCTCGAAAGTGGTTGGTAAGGACTTCTACAAGGAACCAGGTCTTGAAAGGACTCTCGCTGGTGATGGTATTGCAACCTTGTGGGCTTCCTTCTGGGGCGGACCCCCCAACACCACATACGGTGAAAATATTGGCGTCTTGGCCCTTACCCGGGTCTACAGTGTCTGGGTAACAGGAGGGGCCGCGGTCTTTGCCATACTGCTCTCCTTCTTCCCCAAGTTTGGTGCCTTGATCCAGACCATTCCCAATCCTGTATTGGGAGGAATTTCCATGTTGCTCTTTGGTACCATCGCCTCCAGCGGCCTAAGGACCTTGGTGGACAGTGGTGTCGACTATGAGGACAAGAGAAACCTCACGATCAGCAGTGTGATCCTGGTCATTGGAATTGGTGGGGGAGTGCTTAACTTTGGGATGGGAGCTCATATGGAATTCTCCCTTGGTGGGGTTGCCCTGGCCACGCTTGTAGGCATATTCCTCAACCTGGTTCTTCCTAGGGAAGCTGGTAGTAACTAATCCTAGCTGTAGATGTTTCTTGAATATTCAGCAATCGAAGGCTTCCTTTATGGGAAGCCTTCGATTTTAACTTCTCCTTGAATCTGATATACTAAGGTATATGTACACATATCGCACCATTGATTCAGATAAAAAACTTTCAGCATTAGTTCAAAGCTGGAAACAAAGAGACATCCTCTCTATCTCCATGGATTTTGAAGGGGAGTTCAACCTACATATTTATGGAGAACACCTCTGCCTGATACAGATTTTTGACGGGGAGGAGTATTTCCTCATCGATCCTTTCAAGATAAGTCCCGAAGCTCTGAAAAACTTCCTGGAAGATGCAGACCTGGAAAAGGTCATGTTCGACTGTGCAAGTGATTCAGCCCTTGTCCGTAAGGCCTATGGTATCGCTCTTGCCAATGCATTTGACATTAGGGTACAAGCCCTTGCTCTGGGCTATACAGGTAATCTTACAGGTTTGGTGGAACGCCATCTTGGCGTCCAAGAGGAAAAGAGTAATAAGAGCAAGAAGAAAAACCAGATGACCAACTGGTTGAAAAGACCTTTGAAAGAGGACCAGATCCAGTATGCCCTCAGTGATGTTGCTCACCTTTTTTCCTTGAAGATAATCCTCACCACCCTCGTTGCAGAGAAAAAACTTACCAAGCAGGTGGAAAAGACGATGCTTAACGTAGCCAAACCCAAAGGACCGGACAAACCAGGATGGACCAAGTTTGCCTCCTGGAAGTATATGAACAAGGAAGAGAAGACCTATCTCAAGTATTTTTTCCTAGCTAGGGATACCATGGCCAGAAAATATAATGTCCCTGCTGTCAGAATTCTTGAGAAGCATAGGTTGTTGGAGATGGCAAAGACCATCCCCGATACTGCCAATGACTTCCATATCTACTGTACCAAGTGTCCGGAAGACCAGGTTGGTGAACTGGTGGCCCTTTTGCTCGAAGCTAAGAGGATTGCTGCTGACGAGATGCTCTCAGCCTGATCTGTACCCCTTCTGATGCCTCTACCAACAACGAGAGGATCTCACAGGTAGGGGTGGGGATGGAGTGTTTTTCTCCTAGCCGAACTACAGCAGAACAAAACCAATTGTTCTCAGTTTCCCTTCCAGCCTCCATGTCCTGGCACATGGAGGTTTTTCCTTCGAATCCTAAAGAGGTCACTATCTGGTAGTTCTGCTCGATCATGGTATCGGTAAGGAATACTCCCTCTTTCTGTCCTACTGCCTGCACCTCTTTGCTTGCCTTCCATGCAAGAGCCTTTATACTCTCCTGTTTAAGGTCTCCATAGGTCGCCCTACATAAGGCGCTGATGGTATTGAAGGCAGTGTTGAGCATGAACTTCTTCCAGAGTTCCAAGCGTATATCCTCTGGTACCACATAGGTTATGTGCGCGCGCTGGAACAGGGAGCAGATGGCCTCTATGCGTTCGCTCTTGCTGTTGTCCTTCTCCCCAAATACAATCCGTCCCTCTTTGCTGAAATCGATCCTGTTCCCTACATGGGTGGAGTTGAGCCCTACAGCAAAGCCATAGAGCACATGCTCCTTTCCATAGGTCTCACCCAGCTTCTCTTCGCTCTCTATTCCATTGAGCAGAGAGAGGATGACAGTATGCTCTCCAACAGCATGCTCTATCTGCTTGACTGCCTCTTCGAGCTGCAGGTTCTTGGTTGCAAGGATGACCAGGTCACTGCTCTTGGCATCCTTTGGATCGACGAAGGTGAAATCGACCTTCTCTCCATTGAGAAAGAGAGATTCTTCTGCATACTTTTCCCTGCGCTGTTCATCAGCGAGGAATACAACATTCTCTTTTCCTAGCAGTTGGTGTAGCCTAAGCCCATACATGGCGCCTACAGCGCCACTTCCTATGATAGTTATCTGGTTCATACTGTTTTCTCCCTGGTCGCCAACTTTTTGACCAGTGAGGTCAGAATTAGGAGTTGGTCCAATTGTATTGATTCGTTTATGGTGTGGGGAGCCTCATAGCCGGTGGTGCAGACAACAGTGGGGATGCCTTTTGCATTGAGTACGTTTGCATCACTGCCCCCCAGGGTTGGCTTCTCACTATAGGGAATGCCCAGGGTAGTACACGCTCTCTTCAGCATTGCAAAGGATGCAGAATCTGCATCCAGAGAATAAGCTTCATAGAGAAGTTCCTCCACTATAGTGACCTCACCACCATGCTTTGCCGCTGCTTCCTGTAGGCAAGCTTTCATGTGTTCTATTTGTTTTGTGAGTTTCTTCGGGTCGAGGCTTCTTGCCTCAAGGGACAAGGTTGCCTTGTCGCAGACAATGTTTCTGGACCCAGGGGCTATAAAGGAGCCTACATTTGCAGTCGTCTCTTCATCGATTCGCAACAGGCGCATCGCCGAGATGGCATCACTGGCTGCCTGTATCGCACTGATGCCTGTTTCAGGGGAGAAGCCTGCATGGGCTCCCTTTCCTAGAAAGGTGACATCGAGCTTTATTGAGCCAGGGGCTGCTGTAATGAAGGTCCCTACAGGTCCTTCGGCATCAAGGACATACCCATGATCGACACTGGAGAGCTTGTTTGTACTTACATGAGCTATGCCTTGCAGACCCAGCTCTTCTTTGACGGAGATGAGGATGACTAGGTTTGGATGGGGAAGTTGTCCTTCTCGGATACTTTCCAAGACCGTGAGGATGGCAGCAATGGCTACCTTGTCATCGGCGCCCAAGGCTGTCTTTCCCCCTGTATGAATACGACCTTCCTCAACCAGAGGTTCAACATCAAAGGCTAGGGGAACAGTATCCATGTGGGCGCTGAGGAGGATGGTCTCTCCCTCTCCAGGCAGATAGGCATAGAGGTTCCCTCCCTCATCCCAACTGGTAGACAGCCCAAGGGAGAGTAACTTCGTTTCCAAGAAAAGACTTATGAGCCCTTCATCACCAGAGACTGAGTTTATCTTTACCAGGTCAAGAAAAAGCTGTACTGTTTTGTCCATGAACTGACTATAGCATACCCAAAGGGGTTGGAAAACATTGGAGATAGGTGATTTGCTCACCTTGACCTACATCTTAGGTAGTGTATAGTTATAGTATGAGTTACAAACCAAATACAAACCGTTACGAAGAGATGAAGTACCGTTATGCAGGATCGAGTGGCTTGAAGCTGCCTGAGCTCTCCCTTGGCCTTTGGCATAACTTCGGAACTGAGGCTGACCACAGTGTAGCCACAAATATACTCTGCAGTGCCTTTGACCATGGTATCACCCACTTTGACCTTGCCAATAACTATGGGCCAGAACCCGGAAGTGCCGAGTCTAGGTTCGGGCAGATCCTTAAGGAGCAGTTTGGCTCTCATCGTGATGAACTGATTGTTTCTTCAAAGGCAGGATATCTGATGTGGCCAGGACCCTATGGGGACTTTGGATCGCGCAAGTATCTGCTTTCAAGTTGTGATCAGAGCCTGAAGCGTATGGGCCTTGAATATGTGGACATCTTTTATCACCACCGTCCCGATCCCAATACCCCCTTGGAGGAGACCATGGGAGCCTTGGCAAGCTTGGTTGCCCAGGGTAAGGCACTGTATGTAGGGATTAGCAACTATCATGCAAAGGATGCCCTAAAGGCCAAAGCCTTGCTTGACGATATGGGATGCCCTTGCATCCTCAACCAGGTTCGCTACTCCATCCTTGACCGTTGGACAGAGGAAGACAATCTCCTTGATGCAATGGATGGCAAGGTTGGGATGATCTGTTTCTCTCCACTTGCCCAAGGCTTGCTTACTTCACGCTATCTCGATGGAAAGGTTCCCGCGGGTTCCAGGGCAAGTGAGAACGTGTTCCTCAAGGCTAAGAACATTACCCCCGAAGTAGTGGAGAAACTTAACAAGCTTGATCAGATAGCCAAGAAGCGTGGCCAGACTCTCTCTGAGATGGCCATCTCCTGGTTGCTTAAGGACGAGAGGGTAACATCGGTACTTATAGGTGCAAGCTCGGTTGCCCAGCTGGATGAGAACCTCAAGGCGATCAAGGGCGATACGAGTTTCTCCAAAGAGGAGCTTGCAGCCATCGATACGCTGACTACCTGATCAATGGGAACTAAAGACCCTAGAGTCGATGCGTATATCGCACAGTGTTCAGAGGAAGGGCAGAGCCGTCTTAAGGCTCTGCCCTCCCTCATACATGAGACAGTCCTCCTTGTGAGGGAGACTGTCAAATATGCGATGCCCACCTTTTTGTATGAGGGTGAACTCCTCTATATTGCTGCAGGAAAAGCTCATACTAGCCTTTACCCAATGCCTAGTGGAGTAGCTCATTTCAGTGAAGAACTACTTTCCTATCATACTTCCAAGGGCGCCATACAGTTCCCCCTGGATAGGGCCCTTCCCCTTGATCTTATCCATAGGATCATCCTCTTTAGGGTTGGGGAGAATATCCAAGCTCTGGAGGCAAAGAAGAACAAAAACAAACCGTAGGATGACGATGATCTTTCCAGAAATCATCAGAGCTATTTGTCTTCTTTTCCTGTATAGATGGTGATGGCATCGCGGAGGAATTCTGCCCTTCCTTGGTAGTGCTCGCCGAACTTAGGGTCATCGACATATCTTTGGGCAAGCTTTGCATGAGCCTCTTTGGTGTAGCTAGGCCATGTATAGAGTAACCACTGCTTGTGCAGTCTTGCCACTTCTTGGGCTAATTCTGAGCTTGGGTCTTTGGTTTTCTCCGCCTTTTCGAGCTTCTCCAGTACCTCCTTGTCAAGCAGGTCAAACTCTGCAAAGCTCTCTTCACTCATGCGCATCAGCTTTTTTCGGGAGGCATCTACTTCTTCGTCTCCAAATGCCTTTCGAGCCTCTCTGCCGTAGGCCTGCTCATGCTTTTCTATGATGTCTTTTTTGCGACCTTCGAACTTTTCCTTATCACTCATACACTTCTCTCCTCGAGCCTCTTATCATATAGACGATATCCTGCGTAGAGGGCCTTGTTGGTTCTGCGTGGGCAATCTCATCATACTCCCACAATGCTTTTTTTGTAATGACTGGGCCAAGACAATAACAGCACGGTATCACCCGTGCTGCCATCCAATAAGATCTAAGACCCACTGTACCTAGTACATCAGAATCTTGAACACTACCTTAAGCACTTGGCTGGAGGACTCATCAACAAGGTTGGGTGCATGGGCTTCCCCTGGGAAGAACACCACAAAGCTATCCTGCTTTGCATGGTAAGAGAGCTGTTTCTCCCCTTTGGCCATAAAGAAATCCTTGGCATCATCATAGGCCGTGGCAGCGGTAAGCAAAGAGCGTGATGCTATATCCATACGCTCGTGTCCTTTGAGCAGGATTTGGACATCGGCTTCCTTCCTATGCACTTCATATTGGGTGGCTTCTGTCTTTTCTGTCTTGTAGGTAAACAGGTTGTAGCGAAGATTTTTCTGATCGGTGGTATAGCTGCCTAATGCCAAGCTGTCGAGCTTGCCACTTTCCAAGATGTCGATGACGTGTTGGAGAGCGGGTAGGGTGGAGACATAGTTCTTCATCTGGGAAATCTGATCTAGTATCATGGGGGTACCTCTTATAGCCCTAAGCATAGCAAAAGCAAGAGGAAAGAAGAAGAAGGAGGCTTGCCTCTTGTCTGACTATGCCCAGCTCTAGCCGATTGCTACAAAATTCCTTATCTTTATGTATACCACAGTAAAACAGTGGGCTAATAAAGGAGCTATGCATGTCAGATACCCATACCTATACAACCAGTGTCCGCTACAGCGATATGAGAAAGGGGGTGCTTTCTTCTGAAGGACTCTCTTCCTTCGAAGTCGCTACCCCTCCCCAGTTTCCCGGTGGGCATGAGGGAATATGGTCCCCAGAACATCTCTATGTTGCATCGGCTGAGATCTGCCTGATGACAACCTTCCTCTCCATTGCAGAGAAGTCCCGCCTGGCGTTTGTCGAGTACAGCTCAGAGGCTGTCGGAACCCTCGAAAAGACAGCAGAGGGCATGTTGATGACTAAAATCGTCATCAAGCCGAAGGTCGTCATCAACGATGAAGCCAAAAAGGACCGCACCCTGTTGCTCTTGGAGAAGTCGGAGAAGTACTGTCTCATCTCAAACTCGATGAAGACTGTGGTAACTATAGAACCAATCGTTGAAGTGAAATCAGTAGAGGAGCAGGTAGACTGATGGTTCTTTTATCAATAGAGAACACGCTCTAGGAGATATTATTCAAGCTGTAAACAAGCCATTGATTTTAGTGGTTTGTCCCCTTATTTCAGAATTTGAAATAATTCCAAATATTGTAAAAATATATAAATCTTTTTCTACCTATGACACTATGTGTCATAGGTAGTGGCGTAAACTATGCATTGAGAGATAAATTATCGCTATAGTTGTTGAAGTATCGGTAACCTTTGATATACTGAACAAGAAAAAAATAGCAAATATCCTCAAGGAGATGTTCCTTTGAAAGATGCTTTGGTAATTGCACATGTGAAGCAAGATGACACAGGAAACTGGCTCGAGCCACATCTTCTCATGAATCATCTTGAATCTGTTGCGGAACTCACAAAAGGGTTTGCACAGTGTTTTGACTCATCCTCTTGGGGATATGCTACAGCTCTTGGCCATGATCTTGGGAAGAGCACCCTTGCATGGCAACAATACATCAGAAGTAAAAGTGGATATGGTCAAGAGGACAACAGCTCTTCCATGATCGACCACTCTTCTCCCAGTGCCAAAGTAGTTGGAGACAAGTTTCCTGGATTGCCAGGAAAAATCTTATCTTATGTTATTGCTGGCCATCATGCAGGTCTACCAGATTATAGAGGTTCTCAAGCCTCCTTGCTTTTCCGCCTGCAACAAGCTGGGGCTCCAGCAAAAATGATTCCACCTGCGTTTATTGAATTATTAGATAATGCAGAAAACCTTGTACCTCCATGGACCTTCAACCCAAAGAGTCTAGAACTATCATTGTGGATTCGAATGCTATTTTCTTGCTTGGTTGATGCTGATTTTCTTGATACCGAAAAATATATGAATCCTGAAGCATATGAGAGCAGGTCTGATTCTTGTAGCATTTTCAACTTGCTTGAAAAGTTTAATATTCATATGGAAAAATTAGTAATGATGGGCCCTGAGAAAAAGCAGTCGCCTGTGTACCAAATGCGACAACAGGTCCTCTCAGATTGTAGGGAAGCCGCAAAGTTGTCCCCAGGCCTTTTTTCCCTGACTGTGCCTACGGGTGGGGGAAAGACTCTTGCGAGTTTGGGCTTTGCCTTGGAACATGCCCAAAGATTCGGGAAACGCAGGATCATCTATGTTATCCCCTACACCAGCATCATTGAGCAGACAGCGGATGTGTTCCGCAGTGTGCTGGGTGATGCTGATGTTGTCGAGCATCATTCCAATTTCGACCAGGAATTTACATCACAGAAGATTAGGCTTGCCTCTGAAAACTGGGATGCTCCAATCATTGTCACTACCAATGTTCAGTTTTTTGAATCTTTGTTTGCCTCCCGTCCTTCACGATGCAGAAAGCTCCACAACATAGTTGACAGTGTTGTAATTTTCGATGAAGCACAAATGTTTCCCCTAGAATATCTGAAGCCTATCCTCCAAAGCTTGAAAGTGTTGAGTGAACAGTATCATTCGACATTGCTTTTTTGTACTGCAACCCAACCTGTCTTCGAGGAACAAGACATGTTCCCAACCTTCCCTGGTTTTGCTAAAGGGAGTGTGCGAGAAATAATTCAAGATGTCCTTGCCCTGTATACCAAACTAAGGCGTGTGGAAGTTGAAGTCAGGGATATTGGGAATGTTACATCCTGGGAACAA
>CAYXYD010000108.1:0-6826 GCA_964469205.1 uncultured Sphaerochaeta sp.
GTGAAACGGCCATCATCAAGGCCCTCCGTACTGGCGCGCTCACCACATCCGAAATTGATACGTTGGTACAGGAAAAGAATATTTCTGTTATGGAGTGCCTTGCTGATATGGAGCTTGCTGACAAGATTATGTTTTGCTCTTTTCAGCGTAACTAGTAGCCTGTAAAGCCTAATTCTTGAATTCGATCACTGGGTAGAGGGACTTGAGTTTCACCCTCGCATCCTCTGCTTTAAATTGCCAATCGATCCCTTTTTGGTTAGCCGTCCTGGAAACAGACCAGCTCATGACCTCTCTTCTCAGTTCCTCAATGTTGTCAATTCTCCTGTGGTTCAGGCATTGGTTGGTCAGTGCCGAGAGCTCTATCTCTGCCATATCGAGCCAACTCCCATGCTTGGGGGTGAAGTGTAACTCCAATCTTTGAGCCAATCTGAACGCTTCTTCAGGTGGAAAAGCCTCATATAGGGATGAGATACTGTGGGTATTGAGGTTATCCATAACAAGAACGACCTTCTCCGCGTCAGGGTATTCCTTGTCTAACAGCCACTTTATCTGGGCTGCCCAATCCTTCTTTGTCCTGCGTTTGAGGGTATGGCCTTCTCTCCAGCATCCAAGTGGCTCGGTGAACATGAATATAGAACAGGTTCCATTCCTTATATATTCGCTATCTTCAAGCTTGGTATGGTTGGTTTCTGAGAGGGGAATTGGTTCTCTTGCATCTCCAAGGAGCTGGACAGGTTTTTCATCCATGCATAAAACGGGCCGCTTTTCATCGTAAAGTCGGGCATAAACCGAGAGGACATCCTCCATTCTAGCAACAAATTCGCTGTTTTGGTTCGGTGGGATGCACCAGGTTTTCTTTAGGTGAGGCTGAAATTCGTTTTTTTTAGTGTCTTTCCTACTGATGTATGGGAAATATTGTCAATATATTCCAGTTCGACCATCTTGCCTGCGATGAGTCTGAGTGTCCATTTGCCATATCCTGCAGGAGGACTGGAACAGGCTATAGCAATAATGTGGGCCTCAACATCTCCTGTTATCTTTGCAGGTACAGGTGGTGTCTTCCTTTTTTTCCTCTTGATTGTCGTTTCAGGCTTTTGTGAATTGAGGAAGTCTTTCTTTGTTTTGCTGACCGTCTGTACTGTAGTGTTAAGGATAGCTGAAACAACTACATCCTTAGTCCTCTTCCCCCCTCCAGCCTCGTCAACTGCAAGAAGGATGGAAGCCTTTCTTATTTCCCTGGCCTTGCCTTCACCTTTTCTCACAAGGTCTTCAAAATAGACGCGCTGTTCTTTTGTAAGCTTGATAGACAGTGATTGGTACTTCATGGTCACCTCCGAAATACTGGTGACTAAAGTATACCACATATTTTCAAAAAATTAAAGTTTTAGTGTTTACAAGCTACTAGACATGATGCCTCCCATACATAGGACAGCATCAGTATAAAGGAAAAGTAGACCCTGTGTTGGACAGAGTCTACTTTTTAGAAGGGGGCCCTTTTTATTCAACTGTCCATTTTATAGGTACCAGTTTACTTAGCTCCTCCTCAATCTACATCCAATTGCGTAGACCAGTTATCGGATTAGGGTACATAGGTCTTCGTAATCGGATTGGTAATCGACGCCTGTTCAAGAAGACTTCGAAAAAACAAAATGACCAAATAGGTCCTTAATTCAATGTAGTTGCGCCAAAAAGGCTTTATAGTTTGCAAAATCGGAAACCATTCTCGTTAAATTCTCATTATGTATTTGGGTAGTCACACCCTGATATCACTGAGATATTCACGTATTCTCCTCCATGCATGAAGATTTTCTTATTTCAGACCCAGGAGGAGCTAAGCGGATACCCCCCTTCAAATAATATGGCTATTTTTCTTGTTTTATACTAGTACCGGACGTACACTGAGAAAAAGTGTTCAGGAGGGATCGTATGAAGTATAGAACCGAAACCTTCCGGGTGATCCTCATTGCTTTCGCAAGCCTCAATACAGGAAGACAAACAACGTGTCAGGGCGGTGCGGACTTTCTGATGAGCTGGAACATAGAGAAGAGCTTTTAACACAATATTTATAGGTATGGGGCGACAAAAGGGAGGCATCAATATGAACAGGAGACAACTTCAAATTATTGCAAAAATTGGATTGCTGCTGGTGGTGATTGGATTCTTCATGCCGATTACTTGCAGTCTTAATGGGTTTGAAATCGCGGGGGAAATATCGGACTTGGGTGAAAACGACGGGGTTGTAATCCTGTTGTATATATTGTTTGGTAGTGCCCTGGTGGGTGGAATCCTTCTGTTTTTGAACCGGCATTCACTAGGCATTGACTGGACCATATTCATTGTCTGTGTCGGAAGCGGCCTCATTGCCTATTCATCGGTAAGTGAAATGGCAGGTAAACTGCAAGGCGGTGGATATTTAATCATCATAGGATGGATTGTTGCCGGGATATCCCTCATTGTTGCCAGCACTAAACCAGAGGGAGATCAAGAGGGCAGTAACAATTCTTTCCATTTCAAATTTCCAGGTTCTGAAGTCTCCCAAGAATTGAAGACAACTGGTGAGAAACCCACAATTGGCCACATGTCTGAAAGTCGAAGTGGTGGAGAGACCCTAGGGACTTTCGATTTTTCAAAAAAAGTGGCACTTGATTGGCCGGTAGAGTTGGAGTCGGGATCACTTATGAAAGACCCCGGGTCAAAAGACCCAGAAATTTTGACGGGGAAAATAGAGGTTCGAAATGTCCAGTCGCGTGAGATCCTGTACATGGAATGGCAACTAAGATGTTTCGATATTCTAAACAAGCCCATCTTTACCGATTCTCCTGTGGTTATCCGACATGAGGAGCACTTCAGTGCAAAACAAACTGTGACTGCAAGCACTACAGGAAGTCTTCCCTCTGGAACGAGATCATTTACGCCATACCTAAAAGCCGTATTGTATGGAGATCAAGAGATAGAAGAATTCTCTGATGGGATAGCGACAGCCAGTGTGGGGCCGAAAACAGAGATAAAACTCATCAACAGTTATAATGCAAGAGGGCTTGAAGCCTATCAAAAGAAACATGGGTTTAAGGAAAGCCCTGTCTATCTCTACAAGAAGAATGATGAGGGGATTTGGACGTGTGCGTTCTGTGGCACAAGAAACAAAAAAGGTGCTACCGAATGCCGTCTCTGTTCTGTGGAGACATCCCAACAAGAGTTGTGCTCAAGGGAAGTCATTGAACAGTCATTCGAGAATTGGAAACGATTACGAGAAGAGGAAGCGGAGACAGAACGAAGGCAAAGGGAAGAGCAAGAGAAAAAGCGTCTGGAACAACAGGCGCTTTTTGAAGAAGAAAGGAAAAAAGAAGAGCAGAGTCAAGAGCTTGAACGAAAAAAGAGTCTAGCATGGTTGAAAAAATTCATAATAGTCGCAGTGATCCTGACCATAGTTGGTTGTGTAGGTGCACTGGTAACGCTTTCTGTGCTCAAATCCCAAAAGTATAACCGTGCACTGAGCATGATGGAGACTGGTGAAAATGATCAGGCGTTTAGGATCCTGCGTGATTTTCAAGATTATAAAGATGCTCAAAAAAAGACTATGGAGTTAACAAAGATAGAGGTGACGTTGGATCTGATGGGGGGTACAACCGCTGATGGAAAATCTAGCCTAAAGATACCATTTTACAATGCACCATATACTTTGCCTCCAAATCGGTATGGGTATTTGTTCGAGGGGTGGTACAAGGAGAGGAGTCTCGAGAATCGTCTAGATTTCCCTCGTGAACGTGTGAACTCAGAAATAACACTCTATGCGAAGTGGATAGCCCTCAGTGTAGGTGGTTTAGGCCCCGCCGGAGGCCACATCTTCTACGACAATGGTAGTGTTAGCGACGGGTGGCGGTATATGGAGGCGGCTCCTGCAACCAGGGAGTGGAGCGATGCAGTCTGGGGAGGGACCGGAACGAGAGTGAGAACGACCCAAACCAGGATAGGAACAGGGAAGGCGAACACCGAGAATATAGTAGCGAAGTATGGGCAAGCAGACCCCTATCAAGATAAAAAAAACTATGCTGCGAAGCTCTGTACAGACCTAGTGGTAACCAAAGACTATGTGAGGTATGATGATTGGTTCTTGCCAAGCAAGGACGAACTGAACTTGATCTATCTGAATCTCAGCAAAAAAGATCTCGGGGGTTTTTCTGATGAAACCTACTGGAGTTCTTCGGAGGGTGATGCTAGCGGCTCTTGGGCCCAGGTCTTCTACAATGGCGACCAAGGTGGTGACAAAAAAGAAAACGGAGATAGGGTGCGAGCTGTGAGGGTTTTCTGATTGGCTTTTTAACTATGGAACTATTGAGGAAAAGCAGGGGGTGATAAGCCCTCTGCTGGTTTGATATGAGGCATGGGAATTCAAATCATCTATTTCAAGATTTATACACTATTGTACTTCTGTTATCCAAGCATCTATTACACAGAAGGATGCTTATCAATCCAGTTCTTTACAGTCTGAGGATTGGTTCCATACTTCTTCCCTATCTTTGTGTACTGTTTTCCACGTGATCAAGGTGATTCTCATTCTAGGAAGCCCTTTTCCTGCAACAAAAACCACGAAATTTCCTCTGATAAATCGCACTGAATCGTAAAACAAATCGCATAGTCTCTGAAAATGTTGTACAATCAAACAACTTCCAACGAATCGAGGATTGTGTAGAGGAAATTGTTTTTTAGGAATAGGATATGTCGGTTTATCCAATCCGCAGAGTTGCATCAAGCAGTGTGATTGTGATACCTAGAGTTGCCGATTCGTAAGGCCGGCACATCTAGCATACTCCGCTTTACTTTCGGGTGGACAACGGAAATGATTATGACAACAGAGCGACTGAGACCATTAGACTCGAACAGTTCAGTTCGGGTTTGCAGAATTGCTTGATGGCATTGCTGGAATACACGGAAGATTAGTACCCATGCTTGAAGCACAAGGAGATGACAGGTGAAGGAAGAAAGCCGCAAGCTGACGATAATGGTGTCTTCGACTGTATATGGCAGTGAAGAATTGCTTGAACGCGTATATACGCTCCTGACCTCTTTCGGCTACGAGGTCTGGATGTCTCATAAGGGAACGGTTCCTGTTTTTTCCAGCCGAACCGCGTTTGAAAATTGCCTACAAGCTGTTGAAAACTGCGACCTATTTCTCGGTATCATTACCACCTCCTACGGCAGTGGTCAGGATCCTGAGGACCAGACAAGTCTCTCTATAACTCATCATGAAATTCTAAAAGCAATAGAATTCAACAAACCTCGTTGGCTTTTAGCTCACGAAAATGTCGTCTTTGCCAGAACACTGCTTAGCAACCTTGGCTACAGAGGTAAAACTGGAAGAGCGAAATTACATTTGAAAAAGAGCCAGGTTTTCGCAGATCTTCGCATCCTCGATCTTTATGAAGAAGCCACCATCGATCACGAAGCCCCTAAAACTGTTCCTTTAGGAGAAAGACGAGGTAATTGGGTCCAAAAATTTCGTTCCGATAGTGATGGCTCAATTTTCGTGAGCGCCCAGTTTTTCCGCTATCAGGAAGTTGAGGAATTCATCAAGGAAAACTTCCAGAACGGAGAGCCGTTTTCGAAAAATGGAGGGAACTTATGACTTTGGAACAAATAAAGAAGCTACTCTCTCTCGGAGAAGGCCAACGTATTGAGTTCAAGTCTTCCATCCGCAACCTTGACGGGTTGGGCAAGGTCGTTTGCGGATTCCTGAACACTTCTGGCGGCTATCTGATTTGTGGGGTGAAGGAAGGGGGAGAGGTAATCGGTATTGTCGATTCTCACGACGCAGTAAACCGGCTTAAGCGGCATCTGATTGAATATATTTCGCCGAAGGCTCTCGTTGCTGTTCAAGTAGAGCAATTGGAGAAAAAACCGGTAATCATCATTGAGGTACCATCTGGGAGCGATGTACCGTATTCTTTCAAAGATGTCATTACCATTCGTGCCGGTGAACGCACGCAAATAGCTGATGCCCAAACCATCCGCGATATTGTAATGCGGCATCAGGTTGAGCCGGAACGATGGGAGCGCCGTTTTTCCTTTGCTAACATTGAAGAAGATATCGATGTACAAGAGGTGCGGTCCGCCGTATCAGATGCTGAGAATGTCCGCAGGGTATTATTTCGAGATGAAGGGAACACTTCCATGGTATTGGAGGACTTTTCGGTTGCTCGGTATGGGCGGCTAACGAACGGTGGCGATGTTCTTTTTACCACCAATCCTTCTATCCGGTTACCACAGACTCGAATCAGAGCCATGCGCTACAGTTCAGACAAAGCCGGCGACAAGTTCAGTGACATGAAGTCTTTCGAAGGCCCGCTTCACCGCATTTTCGAGGAAGCCTATTCCTTTATCATTCGCAATACTCCCAGCATATCCAGGTTTATCAAGGGGAATCCCAAACGCCATGACTCACCCCTTTACCCGGAAGAAGCGGTACGTGAAGCGCTGATTAACGCGCTGGCACACCGCGACTACAGCGCATCATCCGGAGGGGTCAGCATCCATGTGTTTCCTCGTCGACTGGAGATCTGGAACTCAGGTGCGCTCCCTGAGGGAGTAACCGAGCAGAGCCTGCTGAAAGGCCAGATCTCAGTACTCCGAAATCCTGATATCGCCCATGTATTGTATCTGCGGGGTCTCATGGAAAAAGCCGGTCGCGGAAGCGTGCTGATGGTGCAAAAATGCCTCGAAAACGGATTACCATCTCCGTTTTGGAAATCCGACCCACGATTGGGGGTGACGGTGACTTTTCCCGCACCGGAAGTTACCCCGGAAGTTACCCCGGAAGCTACCCCGGAAG
>CAYXYD010000108.1:6926-8943 GCA_964469205.1 uncultured Sphaerochaeta sp.
TACCCCGGAAGCTACCCCGGAAGTCACCCCGGAAGTTAAGAGGCTATTGAAGCATCTCACAGGCGAAATGTTTCGAATAGATTTACAGGATGCCATGGGACTCAAAGACGCAGAGCACTTCCGAAAATCATATATACTTCCGGCACTGGAGCTTGGCGCTATTGAAATGACGATTCCTGAAAAACCCACGAGCAGCAAGCAAAATTATCGAATCAGTGCGATCGGCAAACAAATACTGGAGAATCTCGGACACGATGAAAAGATGACGGAGAACTAGGAAGGATAAGCACCATTGGGATCAGGAGGAGAATTCACATCCGATCTGGTGATTCTGGATTTTTTACATAAAGGGATATCGGGATATCATCTTGGACTCTATTGGAGCTTAGGATTAGGAATTGATTTCATAGAAGACGCCCTTTCACCACAGTGGTGAAAGTCATGGTAACGGTGAAGCTTGAATCTATCAGGTTGCATCCTTTTGTCACACATAATTGGATTGGATAGGTAAGGCGGTTTCACTTTCATGGGACTCATTGGAAGCGAAAAGGTTTCTTTCCTTTTGCGGTTCAGACAATAATTATCTTATGGGCTAGAGAGGAATACCATATGGGACGCATAACCGTACCTATCAATTTCCGCCTGGATGCACAGTTGAAAATCAATCTGGAGCAGGTCTGTCGGGAGCTGGGGCTGACCACTACGGAGGCATTCATCATCTTCGCAACCAAGGTGGCCAGAGAAAGGCGAGAGGAATTGGGTTCCGGGTAGAACACCCCCATCCGGAAGAAGGGGATATCTTCCATTCTTCGTCAAGGATTTGTTCGAAGGCTACCTGTGGTAGCCAAAAAGAAAGCACAGGGTGCAAATGGCATCAAGAAGCTCTTTAACTTAACAATTGGAGATTCTTTGTCATTCTCATCTTTTTTGTATTGTAAAGTTTCATTATATTTGACAGATTTCATTACATATGGTACTTTGTAATTGTTATGAAACAAACGAATGCAGAATTGATAGAATACTTAGAATCCCTTTTTGGAAAGGATGTGAAAATCCAAGATTACACATTTCCAAGTAATATCCCGATTTATTTAGATGAGGGATATCGTTTCCAAACGACAAGCATACAGGGTACCAGTTTCATTACAATGGAACCGACAACCAATGAGTATAGGTTGCCCACCTTGGTCAAGCATCTTGCCAAAGCATCCCAGCTATCAGGTCTTACCTGTGCCTTAGTCCTTTCATCTCTTCGCTCAAGTCAACGCAGCGCTCTACTATCGCAAAAGGTTCCTTTTGTGGTGCCAGGTGCGCAATTATACCTCCCATGTATAGGTTGTGCATTCACTGAGAAGAAAACCAACACGCTAAGGTTACCGGAAGCTATGGCACCGGGAACGCAACTTGTTTTTCTGTATCTCTACTACAGAAAATCTAGTTCTGCAGTAACTGCCTCGGACCTAGCAATGCAGCTAAAGCTGTCAAAGGCAACACTCACTAGAGCAATCAGCACTCTTAAGCAACTTGGCCTCCTATCAATCAAAGTAGAAGGCACCAAGAAGCTACTCACACTACCCATTGCCTCAAAGCGTACTCTTTTGGAAGCCGCGAAGCCCTATTTGAGATCACCAGTACATCAAACCATCTATCTAGAAGAAGGGCCAAAGAAGGCGTTTCTTGGTGGTATCTTGGCTTTGAGCAGTCAGACTATGCTGTCAGCAACCCAAAAGGACGGTTGGTATGTTGTTTCGATTAACCAAGCAAAGGAACTAGAGTCTGAGGCGATTAGCGAACAGGATTTCCTTGACTTTGGTGGCTATCCTGTTGAAATCTGGAAATATGACCCTGCATTGCTTTCAAGTGGTAAGACTGTTGATGGTATATCTTTGATATTGAGTTTCAACCAAGAGTATGATGAAAGGACAGAACAGGCACTGCAGGCAGTAAAAGAGGAAATTGAGTGGTAAACGGAATAGATATCTTTAGACAAAGATTTAGTATCGGTACCAGAAAGAAC
>CAYXYD010000109.1:0-8941 GCA_964469205.1 uncultured Sphaerochaeta sp.
CTCATCTCCTTTGGTTTCCTGATGACAACACCCTCAATAAGTATTACCATAGGTTGAATTTACATATGTTGAGGGTGGCAAGATGGAGCACGAGGAAAAGAATCAGATATTTGAGAAGAACGGGCAGTACTTCAAGTTCTGCATGTATGGATTTTTAAAAAACCTGCGGTTCTTTGAACCCTTTCTCCTGCTGATCCTTCTTGGCAAGGGCCTTTCCTATCTTGAGATAGGGATTCTTTATGCTGCTAGGGAGATCAGCATCAATATCATGGAAATCCCTTCAGGCTTGCTTGCCGATACCGTGGGGCGCCGCCTTACCATGGTTTTCTCCCTGCTTTCCTATATTATCTCTTTCCTTATCTTCTATGCAGTTTCCTCCTATGTCTTGCTATTTCTTGCCATGATAGCTTTTGCCTTTGGTGATGCCTTTCGTACCGGTACCCATAAGGCGATGATCTTTGACTACCTGCACTCAAAGGGGTGGGATTCACAACGTACCTACTACTACGGTCATACACGAGCCTGGTCCCAATGGGGATCAGCGCTCTCAGCCCTTGCTGCAGCCTTTCTTGTTTTTTGGCAGGGATCGTACAAGTCGGTATTCTTGTTTACAACCATTCCCTACACCTTGAATCTTTTCTTGATCATGTCCTATCCAAAATATCTTGATGGGCCTCACCACACTGACGAGCGTAAGGTTTCAGAGGTATTCATGACAGTGCTTCGTTCCCTGCTTTCCAGTGTCAAGAAACCTAAGCTGTTGAGAATCATTGCCAACCAATCGCTGTATAGTGGGTACTACAAGGCATGTAAGGATTATCTGCAGCCAATCTTGAAGACCTTGGCATTGAGCCTGCCTATACTGTTGAGTTTTGATGACCAAAAGAGAACAGCCCTTATGGTAGGGCTGGTCTATTCTGTACTCTATGGCGCAACGGCCTTGGTCTCCAGCCGATCAGGAAGGTTTGCCCGACGCTTTGGGGAGCTTGCAACACCGTTGAATCTGACGATGCTTGTGGGAATATCGCTTGGACTTTTGAGTGGACTTTTTTTACACCTTACGTGGGTAACTTTGGCAGTAGTGCTTTACCTAGGTATCTATGTGCTGGAGAACTTGAGAAAACCCATGGGCATTACCTACGTGAGCGAGCATATGAGGCAGGACTCGCTTGCGTCCGCCTTGTCGGTGGAATCGCAGGCTGAGTCCTTGGTTGCTGCCATTATTGCCTTGTTGCTTGGGCTGTTCTCAACCCTGTTCGGAGTCGGGCTTGGAATACTCATAGTATCAGGCATCTGTGGCTTGCTCGCCCTGTTGGTATGGTTGCCAAAGGAGGGTTGAGCTAGGAACTAGGTTTTCCTAGCTCAAGAGGAGTTACTCTTCTGCTTCAGGCACCTCAAGAATCTTTATCAGGTCCTCTGGCTCCAATCTGAAAGGGGAGCCCTTGCCTTCATAGAAGGCATGGTCTGCGACAAAGTGGATATGCAGGTCTGTATAGACAATCTGACGGTCTAGCTTCTTATTTACCACCGTCGTGTTGATTTTCCCATACATGCCTTTTCCCCCGAAGGGGGAGGGCAAGAGGCCTCGTACCGAATCGACCCTGACTTCAAAGTGGTCATCCAAGGAGATGAACTCTCCCAAGCCAGGTAGCCCACGTTCCTTGAAATGCTCCATCTTGGAAGCAATATCCACGTGTGTCCTGTTGAGCTTGCGCACCTTTGTGTTGTCGCTCGCAATGATGTCTATCAGCTTACGCTTATCGTCACCAAGAAACCCATCAAGGGCTATGACGCCAGGCTTCATTTGCTGTTGTATCTTGTCATATTCAGGGGTCTGTTTCATCATTAGCTCCTTATCATGAGAATTTGTCGTAGAAGATGTTTTCTTCTGGAACTTTCAGTTCGTGGAGGACTTTTATACAGGCGTCGATCATACCCGGGCTTCCACAGAGATAGGCTTCACTGGAAGGTGCTTCATCAACCATCCTGCGTACCACATCGGTAATGAGTCCCACTTCACCTTCCCTCTTATCCTCTTCTTGAGGTTCGCTCAGGGCAGGCACAAACTTAAAGTTAGGCATTTTCTCTTCCAGCTCACGCATCTCTTCCAACAGGAAGAGGTCGCGCTTGGAACGTGCCCCAAAGAAGTAGGTGGTCTTTCGTTTGGAGCCCTTCTTCTCCATATCCAAGAGTATGCTCTTGATGGGGGCCATCCCCGAGCCTCCGGCTATGAAGATGATGTTACTGTCAGTCTCTCTGAGGAAGAAATCACCATAGGGGCCGTTGATGGTCACATGGTCGCCTTCCTTGAGAAGTTCGTGCACATAGGTGGTACATATTCCATTGGGAACTAGACGAATCTCAAGCTCCACATGGGTGCTGTCTCCAGGGGGAGAGGCCATGGAGTAGGCGCGGTAGACACTCTCATCAAGGTCTCCATATTCAGGAACCTCAAACTGGATGTACTGTCCTGCTTTGGTAGTTATGGCATTAGGCTCTTTCAAGAGCAGTCTCACTTCCTTGATGTCATGGGTGAGGTCACGGATGCTCTCTACCACGGTAGAGAATTCCTTGACTAGGAAAAGCTCTTCTGGGATTACGATAGATACGTCACTCTTTACCTTGAACTGGCAGGAGAGCCTGATGTGTTGCTTCTTCTCTTCGTCCGATATCCAAGGCAGTTCTGTAGGGAGATACTCGCCTCCTCCTTCAGTGACCTGTACCTTGCACAGACCACAGGAACCGCGTCCTCCACAAGCGGAGGGGATGAAAACCCCTTCCTGCTTGAGAGCAGTCAGGAGTGGTTGTCCGCCATCGACCTCAAATTCCTTGGCTCCAGCATTAACATTTATCTTTACTATCCCATAGTTGCCTATGGTGGCATCAGCGATGACCATCAGAATGGCTAGGAAAACAGAGATGAGACTTATGATGCCGATACTTATCAGTAATGTTGTTACCATCATAATCTCCTTAGGATATGGCGATCATGCCAGAGAAACCCATGAAGGCCATGGCCATGAATCCGGCAATTATCAAGGTTATTCCAGGTCCCTCAAGCCCTGGAGGGACTTTTGCATTCTTCAGCTTTTGGCGGATACCTGCCATTGCTATGATGGCGATGAACCATCCTATGCCGCTGCCCAATCCAAAGAGGAAGGAGGAAAGGAAGGTGTATTCACGGATGACCATGAACAAGCTCACTCCGAGAATTGCACAGTTTACCGTGATCAAGGGCAAGAATATTCCCAAAGATTGATAAAGTGGTTCGCTATATCGCTCGATGGTCATCTCTGTCAGCTGCACAAAGGCTGCAATGACGATGATGAAGACGATGAAGCGCAGGTACTCCAACCCGAAAGGTATGAGGAAGTACTGGTAGACTAGCCAGTTCAAAGGGGTGGTCGTGGCCATCACAAAGATGACTGCCACACCCAAGCCTGTGGAGGTCTTGAGCTCTTTGGAGACTGAGAGGAAGGAGCACATTCCCAGATAGTTGGTAAGCAGGATATTTCCCGTGAAGATTGAAGCAAAGAATATGGCAAAGGGCATTATTGATCCGTTCATGCTTTTTCCTCCTTCATGATGGTTTCGCGGATGACCCAGATAAAGATAGCCAACACGAAGAAGCCTCCAGGTGGCATGATCATGATGGACCAGTTAGTCCACCACGATCCCAAGATCTGGTATCCCCAGAGAGTTCCGGTTCCCAGCAACTCTCTGATAAAGGCGATGGCCAACAGGACATAGGCATATCCGAGCCCTGAGGCCAATCCATCCACCAGTGATAGCATAGGCTTGTTCTGTAGGGCAAAGGCTTCAATGCGTCCCATGATGATACAGTTGGTTATGATCAGGCCGACATAGGGTCCGAGCTGTTTCCACATCTCAGGATAGTAGGCCTTCAGCACGATATCGACAATGATGACGAACGTGGCGATTACCATGGTCTCCACCATCATGCGGATACGCGAGGGGATAAAGTTGCGAAGTAGCGATATCGTCCAGCTTGAAAGGGCGGTGGTGAACATGACGCCCAAGACCATTACCATGGTGTTTTGTAGCTTGTTGGTTACCGCTAAGGTGGAACAGATGCCCAAGATCTGGACAAAGACAGGGTTGTTCTTGCCCAAGGGTTCTAAAAAGGTTTTTTGTAATTTGCTCTTGGCCATGTTACTCTCCTCTGATGATGCGCTTGGCATCGGTTGCAGCACGGTTGGTCAGGTTTCTGAAATACTCTGAAGTGCGGGTCGCCCCTGTTATGGCATCGACCTCGTTGGGTGCTTGTGCTGTACCCTCATTCACTAAGGTGAATGGTGACTTTTTACCTTGAAACTGTTCTGTGAACCAAGGTTCCTCTATGCGAGCTCCCAATCCTGGTGTCTCGTTCTGACTTACGATCGCAAGACCGGAAAATGTCGTAAGGTCTTCCTCCAAGCCCACCATGATGGCTATGGTTCCCCAAAGCCCGGGGCCCTGCATAGGAAGGATATAACGCTTTCCATCAGAACTCTGTGCAGTATAGTAGCCGTCCTCTACCTCAACCTTTTCCAGATATGTTTCTTCGATACCTTCTGTGGTGGGGGTGTATTCCAGGCCGCCGGCATCGAGGATAGCCCTTCGGGTAAAGGAGAGCTCATTAGCAATGGCCCTGTCCTGGGTTGTCAGGTAGAGGCCTGAGGTGATGAGAATACAGAACACTGTCACCAAGAACATGAACACTAAAGGGTAGATGCGTTTCTTATAGAATGTGGCTTTTGTTTTCATGCTGTCTCTACCTTTTCTGCTTCTACCTTTGCTGCCTTGAGTTTCTTCTTGGCCTTGGCATTCTTCAACAGGGTATCAAGCAGGGGAGCGAACATGTTGACCAGAAGTATGGCGAAGGTGACTCCTTCCACCCAGGTGGAGAAGGTTCTGATCAAGACAGTGAGTATGCCGAATGTAGCTCCGTAGATCCATCTTCCTGCATTTGTCGATTGGGAAGCGGAGACCGGGTCGGTAATCATGAAGAATGCGGCAAAGAGAAAGCTTCCACTCAGGAGGGCTACCAAGGGGTTGGTAACAGCGACAAGGCCGCTTTCGGTTGCAATTTGTAGGCCTGTAGCCCAGAAAATGGTCTGCATCAGGAGGAAAGCACCTATCGCAGAAATGACTAGCTTCCAGTTGGCTGCCTTCTTGTAGATGATGAACAAGCCTCCAAGTAGGATGAGGATGGCACTTGTCTCTCCAAAGGATCCGCTGGTAAAGCCCAAGAGCATATCCAGAAGAGGAGCATCCTTGGTCATGAGCGGTGTGGCAGCCGATATGCTGTCGGCTTGGCTCAGCCATGAACCGAACCCTGCTGGGAACCAGTTGATGCTTGTGGCGTTCCCTATGAAGTTGGCTGTCATCGGAACCCCGAAGCTGATGTAGACAAAGGCACGTGCTGTGATGGCAGGATTGAAGATGTTCTTTCCAAAACCACCGAATATCATCTTGCCGAAGATGATACCAAAAGCGATTCCCAATGCCGCTATCCAGAGGGGTACGGTAGGTGGCAACGAGAGTGCGAACAGGGTGCACGATACGAACAGCGACTCTGTTATTTTAAATCCATATCGCTTGGACATGAACCACTCACTCAAAAGTCCTGTGACTCCCACCACTACAAATACTGCGATGAAGCGCCAGCCAAAGAAATAGACTGCCCCAAGGCATAGCGGAGCAAGAGAATATAGGACATTACGCATTGCTTTTTGTTTTTGGATTTTCACAGTTCCTCCCCTTTATTCTCATTAGTATAGAGCATGATAGCGTGAATGTGCAAAAGTAATCTCTGAAATATTACCCAAAACGCCCTTCTATCAGCATTTTATTAGACTATAGTTCCCACCCCATTTTCGTATCACAGGCCTCATGACCTCTGATACGGGATGGAAACGGGGCTCTGAATCTTCAACAGCTTGTAGATGTCGTTCATCTTTTTTGTGGGCTCCTGAGGGATGACCACCTCATCATATACCTTGCACTTCTGGTTCCTCAGCACAAGAAAGCCGCCTTCAGGATTGATCTTGTCCTTCTTTTGGGTATGTAGCAGCATGTCCTTCTGCAGTAGCTGGAAGAGTACGGTGGACAGGAACGTGAGGAAAAGATGCCCTTTGAGGGTATCCTCCCCCTGGATGCGCAAGGGAACAACGTCAGAGTTGTTCTTTGCTATGTCGAACACCTGCTCCACCTGCACCCTAGTATAATAGAGGGGGAGGATATCCTTACAATCCATCTTCTGTGAGGAGACTATGACGAAGGTCCCGAGCTTTCTCATCTTGTTGTCGATATCATCGTAATCCAGCTTGTCGTTGAGGCCCTGCAGGGAGATCTTCTTCTCCTGCATATTGTGGCTGTCCATGTCCAAACCTAGGTAGGCATAGCCTGCATGGCCATGGAGATCGACTCCGAATCTTCTCATATAGACGACCCTAGTACCGAACGGTACCATATACTTGGCCTGCCGCAAGCTCTTGGCATGCTTTTCGACAAGATTCTTGAAAAGCTTCCTGTTGGTACCCACCCTGGAGACAAAGCCGATGCCGTCGGCATAGAGGGCATCGACGTTGTCGTCACTGTAGTATCCGGCATCGACCAGGGCCATTTCCGTCTTCACACCAAGCTGTTTGAGCTCCTCAACCGTGGTGCGCAGCGTGCTGATATCCAGTACATTCTCCTCACAGTAGCGCATATATAGCAGCATGCCGGTGATACGGTCGATGACATATATCAACCTCATCTCAAAGTTAATGTCACCATTGTGGTTGCTCAGCGCTGTTAGTGGCATGTCAACAGCATTATGGAGGCCCGTGCTGTCAATTATGATTCCCGTGCCTTCCTTCCCTGCATACAGCATCTTAAGGTAGGTGGGATAGAAGTCCCTTCCTACATCCTCCGAGCCAAGAGCGACCAGAAAGTCGCTTATCCTCTGGCTCTGGAGTTTTGCTTTGGGATACAGGATGCTTGCATAGTTGCCCTCATGCCAAGACTGGGCATACATGTATGTCTTCTTGTCGGTAAGGAGCCGGAAATAGATGAGGGAAAGCAAAGTGTCCCTCTGGTTGGGCAGGATGTCGTCGAACAGCTCTGAAAAGGGCGTATTGTCCCTCAGGTACCGGTCCAGCATGAAGCTGTCCCCGAAATCCAGTATGAGTCTTTCCCTTTTCGCATCCGAGTGCAATATCTCAACCTCCGCCGGGGCGTCGGCATAGCCGCCGTCCAGCGTAAACGAATATACACCCCTTGCCTTGGACTTGAACACTCCCTGATCCTTGTCCAGGGCAATGCCGAGACTGGTGATGTAGAGGTTTTTATTTTCCCCTTCTTCCCTGAAGGAATCCATAACCTGTGCATAGGTCTTGCCCTGCTTTGTCTGGTACCTGATGTATTTTGCCATGAATTGCCCCTTTTCAGTACCCTTGTTTGTGATACTAATATTTTCGTACTACAAAGATACCATGACAAGGGTAAAATAGCAATAAATGGATGCTATTTCAGGAGAAAAAACAGGGAAAATTGTGTGTTTTTACCGGATTAGTGAGACGCTGGGGTGAAACCCTTGGAATCGGGAAGAAAACGGCTTTGAAATGGGCTAAAAAGGATGCCCTTCCATCAGATTTTACGGAAGGACATGCCTATGTGAAGCTGTGATACGAAAGTGCTTGGGAACTATAGTTAGATAGATTATTCCTTTTGTATAGAACCTTAGCTCAGTGTCTTTTCCTCGCTTCTGTCGGTTGCCGGAGGAGGAGGAGGGCTGATGCAATCAATTTCAGCCTTGAGCTGGTCATCAATGGTTACCTCCAGGGAAGCTAGGGAGTCTCGAAGTTGGGTTGTATTCGCTGCTCCGATGATGGGGGCTGTGATAGCCGGATTCGATGCTACCCAGGCAACAGCCAAACTGACAGGTGAAACACCTCTGTCCTTTGCAAGGTAGGTAAAGTCAGTGGCTACCTTTTTATAGAATTCTCCGCCATAGCGTATTTGGTAGTGTTTGTTTTCTACCAGACGTCCGAAGGGTTTTGAGTTTTCCCCATAGCGCCCTGTAAGAAGACCTCCCCCTAGAGGGCTATAGCTGATGACTCCGAGGTTCTCCTCAAGTGCGAGGGGAAGTAGCTCTACTTCAGCCTGGCGTTTGGTGATGTTGTACATCGGCTGGATGCAATGTATTGAGGTTAGGTTTTGCAGCTTGCCTATTCCCAGCATCTTTGCAATCTGATAAGCGGCGTAGTTGCTGAGTCCAACAGAGAGTACTTTGCCTTGACTGACAAAATCATCAAGGGTCCTCAATACTTCTTCTAGTGGAGTGAGAGGATCGTAGCGATGAATGAAGTATAGGTCGATGTAGTCTGTTTTCAACCTTTTGAGGCTCTCATGTAATGATTGCGTAAGGTGCTTTCTTCCACTTCCATTCTCATTAGGAGCGTCAGACATCACCGAGCCCCCTTTGCTGGTTATGACCACATTATGCCGTTCGCCCTGTATGAATTCACCCAAGTACTGTTCAGCAACCCCTTTCTGGTAGACATTTGCACAGTCAAAGAAGTTGATCCCCCTATCACGACACTGGTGGTACATCTCTTTGGAGGTGGCCTTGTCAGCCCTGCCTCCGAAGGACATCGTTCCAAAACAGAGCTCTGAGACCTGTATCCCTGTCTTGCCTAGTGGTTTGTACTGCATTTCTTTCATTGGTGTTCTTCCTACTCATACAAAATGTTCCTCTATACTGTAGCATAAATCATAGAGCAATGATGGATGAATTTTCACCGAATAAAGAGGAAAGTGAGTGCGAGATAAAAAGAATAGGGAAAAAAGGAAAAAGGAAAAAGAGAAGATTAGCGCATAGCAGTGAGATTTTGTCATAAGTCATGACCACCGGCATAGCCGGTGGCTTGAGAACAGCCCTGTAAGGGCTTTT
>CAYXYD010000110.1:0-8905 GCA_964469205.1 uncultured Sphaerochaeta sp.
AAAGAGGTTACCAAATGGATGGCAAACGCATTCAAGACGATATACAAAGGCTCAAAACAAGCGCTATTAAGCTATCTGGCAGTAGCGAATCAGTACGCAACGCCCTGTTGCTCTCTATCGCTGAGGGGCTCACTCGAGACTGGGCTCTCATCAGAGGTGCAAACCAGGAAGACCTCAAGCACGCCAAGGCAGAGCTTTTAGGCGAAGCTCTTATCAAGCGGCTTGTCTTCGACGAAGAGAAGCTCGCTTCGGTGCAGCTGGGTCTTGCCCAAGTTGCAAAGCTCTCCGACCCCATTGGGGAGGTCCTGGAGCGTAGGTTGCTCGATGAGGACCTGCTTCTTGAACGGGTCAGCTTTCCCATCGGGGTCATCGGTATGATCTTCGAGGCACGACCCGATGCCCTGGTGCAGATAGTCTCCCTATGCCTGAAAAGCGGCAACGGCATCATCCTCAAAGGGGGCAAGGAAGCCTTTAGGACCAACACTGAGCTTGTTGCCTCCATCAAGAAAAGTGCCCAAGCCTCTCCGCTAGGGGAAGCTTGGCTTACCCTCCTGGAAAGCCATAGCGATGTGAGCCTCATGCTGAAGATGGATGATGAGATCGACCTCCTGATCCCAAGAGGCTCGAATGCCTTTGTCCGCTATGTCATGGACAACACCCACATAGCGGTACTCGGCCATGCCGATGGTATCTGCCACATGTATGTGGATGAGAGTGCCGACCTACACAAAGCTGTTGCCTGTGCCGTAGATTCCAAGATACAGTATCCTGCTGCGTGTAATGCAATCGAGACTCTCTTGGTTCACAAGAGTGTCTCGATGGAATTCCTTCCCCTTGTTGCAACAGCTTTGGAAGAGAAGGGTGTCATCATCCATGGTGATGCAGATACCGCCTCTCTTATCTCCTGCACACCTTATAAGGAAGGAGACTACTCACTGGAGTACCTCGCCCTCGAACTGAACATCAGAGTCGTAGGGGACCTCGATCAAGCTTTGGAGCATATAGCCCTCTATGGATCGCACCATACTGATGCCATCATTAGCGAGGATAAGAAAACTATCAGGCGCTTTATGCGCGATGTTGATTCGGCTGATGTCTTTGCAAACTGCTCAACTCGCTTTGCCGATGGGTTCCGTTTCGGCCTTGGAGCTGAGGTGGGTATCAGCACAGCCAAGATCCATGCCCGTGGTCCTGTGGGCCTATCGGGTCTTATGAGCAGCAAATGGCTGCTCAGTGGTAACGGGCAGACAGTCTCTACGTACAGTGGCTCTGGAGCTAAGCCGTTCTTACACGCTGAGCTCTCTTGTTCCGGCTCTAGCCTTGTAGAGGGAGATTCTCTATGAAACGAGACCTCTCTTCCATACAAAGGATAGTGGTGAAGGTAGGTACGAACCTGCTCTCCACCAAAGATGGCATTGATGAAGGGTGTATCGACCGTATTGCAGAGCAACTGGTGAAGCTGCAGCAAAAAGGTCTGCAAGTCTTGTTGGTAACCTCAGGTGCCATTGGGATGGGTGCTAAGGAGCTCCGTCTCACCGGGGCCGTCAAGCAGGTCGCCATGCGGCAGGCCTGTGCCTCCGTTGGCCAGCCCCTTCTTATGAGTAGCTATCGAAGGGCCTTCAAAAAGCATGGGGTGGTCTGCTCGCAGATCTTGCTTACCCGCAAGGAGATGAACAATCGCCATACCTATGTAAACCTCAGAAACAGCTCCTTCACCCTGTTGGATCTGGGTGTCATCCCTATCTTCAATGAGAACGACACCGTAAGCACAGCAGAGATCGGTTCAGCCTTTGGCGACAATGACCGCATGAGTGCCATGGTTGCCAGCAAGATTGATGCCGACCTCCTGATCATCCTTACTGATATCAGCGGTCTCTATACTTCTGACCCCAAGAAAGATCCGTCAGCTGTTTTGATCAAGGATATAGAGGTCCTTGATAATGAGATCCTCGCCTGTGCAGGCGGGGCAGGCAGCCTCTTCTCCACCGGAGGGATGAAGACCAAGTTGCTTGCAGCGAAGATCGCGGCAGTCGGTGGTTGTGGTTCGATCATAGCCAGCGGGTATGAGCCGGACATTCTGATACGCCTGATGGAAGGTGAGGAGCTGGGCACCTTCATCCATCCCAAGAAGCGGATGAGCCAGCGCGAGCGTTGGATTCTGAATAACTCCCACCTAGGAACAATCATAGTGGATGAGGGGGCAAAGAAGGCCCTGCTATCCCATAAAAGCCTCCTGCCCAAAGGTGTGGTACGTGTTGAAGGCGGCTTCGAGGCCGGAGATGTTGTTGAGGTTTGTACCATCGATGGGAAGGCCTTTGCCAAAGCCGCTCCCTACTTTAACAGTACCGATATTGCAAAGATTGCCGGGCATGAGAGCCGTGACATCATTGAGTTGTTGGGTAACGGGCATAAGGACGTACTGTTTCGTCCGGAGGATTTGGTGCTGCTCCCCGATGACGAGTAACTATAGAATCTACAGAAGACGCCTCGATCTGGGATCACGCATAAACCAGCTGCACAGCACCGAGCAGCTGGCCATCGGCATCCTCGATATCGGCACAAGCGAACAACTCTGTGAAAACCTTAGCTGGTATGTGGAGAATATGAACTACGCCCTGCATGTGGTCACCCAGGAAGGCAGGCTAGACATAACGATGATGCAGGAGGCGTACAAGGAAGTGACGTTCCTGGTATTTCCCTCCTCATCCCTTACAGGAGAGAAGATCAACGCCGTGGCCAATGAGTGTCAGACCAGTTACTTTCTCATCGTACGAAGTGACTTGGTCTTGGTCCGTTTTGATGGTGTAGAGCTTTTCTCCCTCATGAGGGAGAAAGAGGCTCCCGCTGCCTTGGCCTCTCTGGTGGCCAATATGGATAAGGAGATAGTTCCTACAATACGCTCACCCCATCTGGAGACAAAGAAGCTCGACCCCCGTTCCCATTTTCCTACCATCGATGCCCCAGGGGGAGAGCAGACTCTCTACCCTGTGATGGCCCTTGGGATGTATGACCGGGCTCTTTTCCAACGGTTGCGTGGTTTCGATGAGAAAATCCATAGTGAGTATTTTCAAGTGCTCGATTGGGGCATACGATGTTACCTGTTGGGTCATACCGTGAAGGCTACCAGTCATCTCTTGATGCAGTTCACCGACCGCCAATCCATTATTGAGGACCGCAGTGAAAATGAAGGCTTCAAACGGTGCTACACCAAGGCCCTTTCCATACAGCAGATAAAAGGCAAAAACCTTATTCGCAAGTATAAGGGCTTTATCGACAAGGATGCCCTCTCGGATGAAGTGAAAAAAAGGTTGCTCTGGCTCCAGAAGAGTGATTTTTTCCAACTCTTGGAACATTGGCAATTTCCCCCTGAGGTGTTGCAATGAACAAAGGCGCACTACCAGTTCTAATCATTCTGCTCCTGCTCACTCTTTTTCCTGTGAGTGCGGCAAAGGACCCTTTCTCCTATCCTGTATCGACGGTCATCCTTGATGCCGGCCATGGCGGAAAGGATCCTGGAGCGATCGCCTCCTACAACTTTACAGGAGGGGTGGTCAATGAGAGTGACCTGGTCCTTGATATCACCAAGAGAGTGTTTGCACTGCTCTCTATCGAAAAACCCTCTCTGAACCTTGTCATGACCCGCCTTGATGACACCTATATCTCCCTTGCAGAACGATCGAGAATTGCCTATACGGCAGAACTCGCTCCCCAGAGCAGTCTCCTTTTTGTTTCCATCCATATCAACAGTGCTCAGACCCGCGAGGCAACAGGCTTTGAAATACTGACCAAACGCCAAGAAAAACGGGTTACCTTCCTCGATGAACATACCCCTATAAAGAATATCCCCCTTTTTGCCCCTTTCACAGCTTTGGAACTGAACAGGTTGCTCAACCAACGGAATTTGTTTGTAGCCAAGACGTTTGAGGATGTTCTCTCACAGAGAATGCTTACCAGCCGTAACAGGGGAATTAAGGAGAGGGACTTGTATGTGCTCAATGCAAGCAGGGTCCCTTCGGTCCTGCTTGAGTTGGGCTTCTTGTCCAATGAGGATGAGGCACGAAATATCATCTCACCAGCTTGGAGACAGCAGGTGGCCCTTGCTATAGCCAAGGCTGTAATCTCATGTGTGTAGGAGTTGTCTATGGAAAATCATGATCGTAAAAAACTGTTTACAGCCCTCTATTCCCCCAAGACAGAGCCTGCGTTGATAACTGTAAAGTCTTGTCCTTATTTTGTAGTGGAGGGTGAAGGTTCACCCCTTGATGAGACTTACGATGAGGCCGTCAAGCTTTTATATGAGCTGAGCCATACGCTGAAGATGGGATTCAAGGATGAGCTTTGGTATAAAGGCTTTGTGGTTTCGCCCTTAGAAGGGCTCTGGAGCGCCATAGAGGTGGAGAATCGTGACACTTGGCGTTGGGCAAGCATGATAGCACAGCCTCCCTTCACAAATGAGGATATCTTCTCTCAGGTAGCTGAAAGGTGTAGCTTCACCGAGGGTGTTTCTGTGAAGGATGCCCATTATGAACAGATTGAGGATGCTCTGTGTGTCACCATGATGCACGTTGGCCCCTATGAGAATGGAAACCGGTCCTTTGATAAGATGAATTTGTTCTGCCGACAGAACAAGCTGCAGAGAATCGATGCTACGCACCGTGAAATATATCTTTCGAACCCTAAGAAAACAGAACCGGAGCACCTCAAGACAGTGCTCCGATACCGTGTGGAGAGGATTTAGAGGGCAGCCTCTTTCTTTGATTTCCTTCTCTGCTCTACAAGCAGGTCCATCTTCATCTTCTTGAGTTTGGAAGAGAGACTCACCTTGTAGATATGCGGATTGATCAAGCGCAGATACGTCTTGTGGAACTCCTTGATGTTTTCCATGGAGAACGTCTGTATCTCAGACAAAATCGGCTTTTCTCCGATGCGCTTGCCTCCCTCCACCTTCAAGGTGAGCAGTGGAACACACTTGCTATAGCGATCAGGAAGCATCTCAAAGAAATCAACCTCTGAGAAAGGATGGAAGAAGTTATACGTCTTGCCTGTGGTGATTTGCTCTTTCTCCAGAGCTATCAGGTCAGCAAGAGCACCTCCCTCATGGTCGTAGAACCTCCAGACCTGTTTTATCCCAGGGTTGGTGGTCTTTTCGTAGGTGTTGGATATCTTCATGGTGGGAGCCATATGCCCATCATCTTCCTGTTTGGCCACAAGCTTGTAGACACCGTTGAGCGCTGACTGTCTGCCTCCGGTAACCAAGTGTGTTCCGATACCCCAGCTGTCGATGGGAACCTCATCATGGATGAGAGTCTGTACGATCTCCTCGTTCAAGTCGCTTGAGACGGAAATGGTGGCATCAGATAGACCGGCATCATCGAATCTCTTACGAACCACGCGAGGTAGGTAGGAGAGGTCTCCACTGTCGAGTCTCACCCCGATTTTCTTACCAATTTTCTTTTGCTCAAGGCCCACGGTGATGGCATTTTCTATGCCAGACCCTAAGGTGTCGTAGGTGTCTATAAGCAGGGTAGGATGGTCAGGGTAGTACTTGGCGAATACCCTGAAAGATTCCAGTTCAGAGGGAAAGCTCATGACCCAGGAGTGTGCCATGGTCCCTGCGACCGGGATGCCGTATGTCTTTCCTGCAAGGGTGTTGCTGGTGACCTGGGCTCCTCCGATAAAGGCAGCCCGAGAAGCTGTCAGAGCCCCATCCTGGCCTTGGGCACGCCTGAGGCCGAACTCCATGAGCAAGCCTCGTCTTGCGGCAAGGGACATTCTGGAAGCCTTGGTGGCTATCAGGCTCTGGAAGTTCAGGTTGTTGAGCATCAGGCTCTCGATGAGCTGAGCCTCTATGAGGTTGGTATGGACCCTAACCAGAGGCTCCCCAGGAAATACCACAGTCCCTTCAGTCATCGCATAGATGTCTCCTGAAAAGGAGAAAGAACTGAGATATTCCAAAAAGTCGGCTGTGAAGATATTGAGATTAGCAAGGTAGGTGATGTCCTCATCACTGAAGGAGAGGCCCTCCAGCTTGTCGATAAAGTCATTAAGCCCGGCAAAGATCACGTACCCACCCTCAAAAGGGTTGGTACGGTAGAACATCTCAAAAACGACATCAGGGTTATGCTTCTCGCTGAAGTATCCCTGCATCATGGTCAGCTCATAAAAATCTGTAGTGAGTGCGCTTGTATGCATAACGTGTTTCACTCCTTGTTACAGTGATTGTATGCGGTCAAATCCCGTGTAGGGGACCAATGAGGAGGGAATCGATACTGATCCATCTTCATTCTGGAAGTTCTCCAAAAGAGCTACCATGGCCCGGCTGAGGGCGATGGCAGTTCCGTTGATCATATGGACAAACTGGATGGAGCCTTCATCATCACGATAGCGGATGCCAAGGGCCCGAGCCTGGTAATCGGTACAGTTACTGGTGGAGGTTACCTCTCCATACTCACCGTCTTCACCACGGCCAGGCATCCAAGCCTCGATATCATACTTGCGGTATGCAGGGGCGCCAAGATCACCGGTGGCGGTGTCCACTACACGGTAGGAGAGGCCTAGGCCACTGAAGATCTCCTCTTCTATTTCCAGGAGAAGACTATGGTAGTGTTCGCTCTGCTCCGGCAGGCAGTAGATGAACATCTCCAGCTTGGAGAACTGGTGTACACGGTAGAGGCCCTTGGAGTACTGCCCAGCCCCTCCTGCTTCACGACGGAAACAATGGGAGAGTCCGCTCATCTTGATGGGAAGCTTCTTCTTGTCGAGTATCTGGTTTGCATAGTAGCCGCCAAGGGTAATCTCAGCGGTTCCCACCAGGCAGGTATCGGTTCCTTCAAGGGTATAGATGTTGCTCTCCTCCCCACGGGGATTGAAGCCTATACCAGAGAGAATCTCTTCCTTTGCAATGTCTGGGGTGATGAAGGGGGTGAAGCCCCGCTTTATCACGATATCAAGAGCATAGCGCTCCATGGCCATCTGTAGGATTACAGCCTGGTTTTTCAGGTAGTAGAACTTGGGCCCTGATACCCTGGTGGCTGTATCAAAGTCAATGAGGTCCAGACTCTCTCCGAGTTGGACATGGTCCTTGGGCTTGAAGGAAAAGGAAGGGGCCTTTCCCACCACCTTGATGGTTGTGCTGTCCTTGTCCTCTTTGCCTATGGGTGCGTCTTTGTGGGCATAGTTGGGGATTGTCCTCGCTTTTGCCTGGAAGGCAGCTTCGACTACCTCGAGCTCACTCTCCAGCTTGGCGATGGTCTCCTTGATCTCTTTGCCTTCTGCAATATAGCCATCACGTGTCTCTTTATCGAGCTTGGCCTTCATCTTCTGGGCATTCTCATTACGTTTTGCCCTGTAGGCTTCACTTTCTTGCAGCATGGCGGAGCGTTTTTCCTGCAATACGATGATCTCATCGATATCGACACTCATATAACGGGCTTTGATATTCTGAGCAATCTCGTCACGTCTCTCTTTCAGTTCTTTCAAGTCAATCATGATACTTCCTCATTAGGTATGTTATTACAAAGTACTAGGTTTACAATCCCTTCTGTTTGGCTTTTTCCTCTAGGAGGCGGAACTTGGCCGAAGAGGCTGATACAGCTGCCATCACCGTAGCATCGAAACTACCCGCAGCAAGGGCTTGCATCCCTTCGATGGTGGTTCCTCCGGCAGAGCAGACCATAGTGGCTAGTTTCACAGGATTCTCTCCACCTTCTTTCTGCATCGCTGCTGCACTCAGGCAGGTATCGCGTGCAATGGCTAAAGCCTGGGGGTATGCAAGACCTTCCTTGACCCCACCCATGGCAAGGGCATGGAAGAATTGGAAAACATAGGCGATAGCTGAACCGCTGATGCCGGTGAAGGCCGCTATCTGATCCTCAGGCAGGATAAACGCCGAGCCGAAAAGCTCTGCTATGACCAAGGCTGTCTCCTTCAGTGTGTCCGAAGCTTTGATGCTGGGTGTTACAGCTGTGACCGACTGGCGCACTTGGGCTGCCAGGTTGGGCATGTATCGGACGACCTCTTCTGTTCCTAGGTTTTCTGTCAGGGTTTCCAAGCTGACCCCTGCTGCAATGCTGATCCACTTCTTCTGTCTCGATCCCGCTTTACGCAAGATAGGGTAGAGGGAGGGAAGCACTTGGGGCTTTACGGCTAGCAACAACAGGTCTTCACTCTGCATGAGCTCTTCCATTGATTTGGCCCGGATGCAACCACTGAGGTTCTCTGTCTTGGCCTTATCGGTATCAAAGATGCTTACCTGCCACTCTTTCTCTGAGCTGATGGCTTGTGCAATTGCACCTCCCATATTTCCTGCTCCGATGATTCCTATCTTTTTCATGTTGCTTCTCCCCAGGTGAGTCTGTGTAATGTCCCTGCCTGTAAGAGGGACGGAAAATGTTGTTGTCTCATATATTCGTATGCGGCTATGGCTACTGTGTTGGATAGGTTGAGGCTTCTGGCCTCCTCGAGCATGGGGATGCGCACACATCCCGCCTCGTGTCCGACCAGGATATGTTCGCTGATGCCACGGCTTTCCTTGCCGAAGATAAGGTAGCAGTCATCAGAGGGGTACTCGACCTCACTATAGAGCTGGTGTGCTTTGGTGGTGAAGAAAACCAGATGGTCGCCCTTGTGTTCTTGCATGAAGGCCTCGATACTGGGATGCTCGACTAGGGTAAGCAGATGCCAGTAATCCAACCCTGCTCGCTTGAGGTGTTTCTCATCCAAGGAGTATCCCAAAGGGTGCACAAGGTGAAGAATCGCACCTATGGCTGCACAGGTACGGGCTATATTGCCAGTGTTTTGTGGTATTTCAGGTTCAAACAGTACAATATGTAGAGCCATGTGCACTTCCTTATGATTGCAAATCTACCACTTAAGACAAATCCGTACAAGGTATCACAACCTATGC